>JAYSZH010000065.1:0-12931 GCA_043738155.1 Polaromonas sp.
CAGCAGCGCCGTTTGTTGTTGCTGTTGGACCCATGGTACCCGCTGAAGTAGTGACGTTGGCAGATTTCATCAAGTGGGGGAAAGCTAACCCCAGCAAGGCGTCATATGGTTCATCTGGTGCGGGATCTATTCCACACTTCACAGGCGTTGCCCTAGGAAAAGCAACTTCATTTGACTGGACACATGTTGCCTACAAAGGTGCAGCTCCAGCCATGAACGATTTACTCGGCGGACAAATTGCTGCCAATGTCAGCGTAATGTCGAATGCATTGCCGCATATTAAAGCTGGTAAATTACGTGCGCTAGCAATCAGCTCACCTGAACGCAGCGCTGCTTTACCCAATGTACCCACATTTGCAGAAGCGGGGGTCAAGGACGCCACTGCAGTCGAATGGTTTGGTTTGTTTGTACCTGCCAAAACACCATCAGACATCATCGCCAAACTGAATCAAGCAGTGAGCAAGGCAGCCAGCAGCCCAGCGTTTAAAGAGGCATTGTCAAAAGGCGCGTTTGAAAGTCTCGGTAACGATTCAGGCGCTTCATTTGCACAAGCAGTGAAAGTGGATATCACTCGCTGGGGACAAATCGTCAAACTATCTGGCTTCACGCCAGAGGATTGAAATTTAATGAGCCTATCCCTGGGGGCAACCCCGTCACTCGAAATCTCAGATGGCGTTGCCACTGTGACATTGCAAAGACCGGCACAACTCAATCGTTTGATAGTAGATGACTTGCTTGCATTAGAAAGGCATTTCATATGTATTGAGTCTGATGCCTCAGTTCAAGTGGTGGTCATCACGGCGAATACTCTGGGACAAAACAAACCTGTTTTTTGTGCTGGCTACGATGTGCAATCATTTAACAGTGATTCACACGACCCAGCTTTATTTGAAAAGACCGTTGATGCATTGGCCAATTTAAAACCCGTTGTCATCGGCGCGATCAATGGTAGCGTTTACGGTGGCGCTACTGATTTGGCTCTGGCTTGCGATTTACGCATAGGCCTTCAAAGTACCGAATTCAAAATGCCTGCTTGTGCATTGGGTTTGCATTACTACCCCAATGGTTTGCGCCGTTACATATCTGTTTTGGGAGTAAATGGCAGCAAACAAGCATTTTTTACCGCGCGTCCCATACCCGTTGAAAAATTACATGAATGGTCAGTTTTCATGGATGTTTACCAGCAGACTGCGTTTGATGAAACAGTTGCGGATTTAGCAACCCACATTTGCACGTTGGCACCCTTGGCTTTAAAAGCTACGAAAGTGTCATTGAATGAAATCAGTCAAGGATTCGCCACCGATGTGGCGTTGCGTGAACGCGAACGTCTGTCTTTAGAAAGTCAAGACTTCTCAGAAGGCCGCAAAGCATTCCGTGAACGTCGTCCCGCAAAATTTATTGGCAAATAACATGACAGAACAACATACAGCGCACCTGCCATTACAAGGCGTTCGCGTACTAGAGGTAGCACAAATCATGGCGGGACCAATCTGTGGATTGATGCTGGCCGATTTGGGTGCAGATGTGATCAAGATTGAAAAATTTCCGCTTGGAGATGATGCACGTCAATATCAAAAACCAGGTGACAACGCTTTACCGCCCTCGTTTTGCATGATCAATCGTGGCAAGCGTTCAATTGGTTTGGATATACGACATCCCTTAGGAAAGCAAGCTTTACTGCGGATGGTGAAACAGTCAGATGTGTTTACGGAAAACTTTCGTGTCGGCGTGATGGATCGATTGGGCTTAGGGTATGCAGACATCAAAGCAGTCAACCCTGCCATTATTTACTGTTCAATCAGTGGTTATGGCAGCACAGGACCTTTGTCGCAAAAAGGTGGGTTTGATCTGATTCTTCAGGCATTTTCAGGCATTATCAATGCAACTGGTGAACCTGATCGTGCACCTATTAAGCCTGGCATTTCCATTGCAGATACCAATGCAGGCATACTGGCCGCCTATGCCATATTAGCGGCTTTTGTCCATCGACTTAAGACCGGACAAGGGCAGTATGTGCAAACGTCATTGATGCAAGCAGCCATGCAACAAACTTATTGGTTGGCAGCCAATTACTTTTCCTCAGGAATAGACACCGAACGTTTGGGTACAGCGCACTCACTCATTGCTCCTTACCAAGTGTTTCAAGCGAAGGACGGTGGGATAGTTATTGGCGGCGGGAACCCAAATGCTTGGCGTCGCATATGTGAAGTTTTAAGGCATTCCGAATGGCAAACCGATATTCGTTTTGATCATCCACAAAAGCGCGTTAAAAATCGTGCCGCCTTGGAGTCGTTGATCAATGCCGTACTGGCAAAAGACACAGTCAGTGCTTGGTGTGAAAAACTGGATGCTGTTGGCGTTCCCTGTGGTCCCGTGCAAAAAGCTTCTCAGGCTCTGGAGCATGAGCAGGCGCGAGCTGTGGGCATGGTGATTGATGTAGATGATGGTCGAGGGGGCAGTAGTCGCAGCTTGGGTTCACCTGTCATTTTGAATCAAATACCTGCTACGCATGCTACAGGTGCTGCACCTGAAGTAGGTCAACACAGTCATGAAATTTTGTTCGAGTTTGGGTTTAATAGTGACGACATCCAATTGATGCATGAGCAAGGTGTAATTCAGTAAACTAAAATTAAAAAATTATTAGCTACATTTTTAATAGCTAATTAATTAATGAATACGCCGGCTAGATGCCAATTCAGCACTATAAATTTGCACTTTTATCAGCACTTCAAAACGTTGCTTTAACGGCCGCCAACAACTCTGGCGTGACCTCAGGCAGCACCCCAAACCACGACTGAAACGCTGGCCGCGCTTGGTGCAGCAGCATGCCCAAACCGCCCGCCGTGGGGTTGCCACGGGCTTTAGCGGCTTTGAGCAGTGGCGTTTCGAGGGGGATGTAAACCACGTCTGACACCAACGCCGTCACCGGTAGTTTGGCCAAGTTCATATCCAGCGCAGGGTTGCTGCCCATACCTTGGCTGGTGGTGTTGACGAGCAAGGCGATATCTGCCACCGCGTCATGGCGCTGCGCCCACGGCACGGCGGCAATTTTGGTGCCTAGGTTAAGCGCAAAGTCATCGGCAAATTCAGCTGCCAAATCAGTGGCGTGGCTGTCGGTGCGGTTGCACACGCGGATGTCTTTGGCGCCGTTTTCAGCCAAACTCACAATCACCGCTCGCGCCGCGCCGCCTGCACCCATGACCAACACCGGGCCTGCGTCAGCTCGCCAATCGGGTTTTCCATCCAACAAGCTTTGGATGTAGCCAAAACCGTCGTTGTTGTAGCCACTTAAAGACCCGTCCGCCTCGACCACGATGGTGTTGATCGCACCCATGCGCCGCGCGGTGTCGTTGATGCGGTCTACCAGCGGCAACGCCATGACTTTGTGCGGAATGGTGAGGTTGCAGCCGGCAAAACCCAGCACCGACAGGCCTTTGAGCGCGTCTTTCAGGTTGGCGGGGTCGGTGGGGAGCAGCACATACGAGCCATTCAGACCATGTTGTTTGATCCAGTAGTTATGAATGCTGGGCGAGCGCGAGTGGGCGACGGGCCAGCCCATGATACCGGCGAGCTTGAAAGGAGAGTGAGAGGGGGAATGCGAGCTCATTTGTCCGAAATTTAAAAATTAGTTTTCAATATAGATGCAGCCAATTGCTGTATCAACTCTAGCATGGCCTGCTGAGTCAGCGTGGCGGGGCGCTGCGCACTGACGGCAACTGATAATTTACTGTGCAAGCCTGCAATCGGGCTGACAACGAACAAGCTGGCCTGCCCCGAAGTGGTGACGGCATTTTTGGACAATACCGCACAGCCTGCACCGTCCAGCACCAAGTCCAAAATAGCGGGCACACCGTCAATTTCTAGCGTGATGTTGGGACGGCAGTTGATATTGGCCATTTCAACTTCTACCAACATGCGAATCGCGTTCGGGCGGGTGGGAATGATGAGTGGCAAGGCGGCGACGTCTTTCAAGGTGACGGCGTCTGGCTGATTTTTTTGTGACTGACGTTCAGATTTACGCTGGACTAGGAACAAATCTTCATCTAATAAGTGCGTGATTTCCAGTCCCGGCGTAGGCACGGCGCCGTACAGCAGGGCAATGTCCAGCTTGCCGTTGATGATGGCGTCTTGCATGGCGACGGACAAACCCTCGCTGATGGACAGCGCGGCTTGCGGCAGTTTGGCGCGGAATTCGCGGGTCAGCGGTACGGTCAGCACCTTGGCGATGCTGGGCGGCAGGCCGATGGCCACGCGCCCCGCCAGCGAACCACGCACGCGACCCAGCTCTTCCCGCAGCCGCTGCACCTGGTGCAAAATGCCGCGTCCGTGCTCCAGCAACAGCTTGCCAGCGTCCGTCGTTGTTGCGCCCCGGCCATTGCGCACCAGCAGATTTTGCCGCAATTCAACCTCAAGCTGCCTGATTTTGCGGCTGAGCGCAGGCTGGGCGATGCCAAGTGCGCTTGAGGCACGGGTAAAACTGCCCAGCTCCGCCACGCGGACAAAATATTCGATTTGTTCGAGTTCCATGGCTTATTCTAGTATCAACCTGGGAATAACGTCAATTCGGTTATTCATTTTTTAGATAACTGCTAGGGTCAGCTTGACCTTCTCATGAACAGATTTTCACAGCACAATCTCTGACATGACAAACATGACGATCAGGGGCATTTCCTCTATGGCGACCCGTCAATTATTGGCGGAACTGGTAGCCGACTATAAGAAATTAGCTAACGCAGATATCGCCATTGAATCCGTAGGCGGCGTCGATGCCGCCAAGCGTGTGCAGGCTGGCGAGGCCTTTGATGTGGTGGTTTTGGCGTCGGACGCGATTGACAAGCTCATCGCTGCGGGGCACATTGACCCGACCAGCAAGGTTAATTTGGTCAATTCTGGCGTGGCGGTGGCGGTTAAGGCGGGTACGTCACTACCCGATATCTCCTCTGAAAATGCCGTCAAACAAGCCGTTTTAGCGGCGAAGACTATTAGCTACTCCACAGGGCCCAGCGGCGTGGCACTGGCTAAGTTGTTTGAGCGCTGGGGTATTGAGCAGGAAATCGCCAGCCGTATTGTGCAAGCACCGCCTGGCGTGCCAGTGGGCTCTTTGGTCGCCAAAGGCGAAGTTGAATTGGGCTTTCAGCAGCTCAGCGAATTGATTCATTTAGACGGCATCAGCATTGTTGGCCCGCTGCCGCCAGAAATCCAAATCACCACCACGTTTTCAGCGGGCGTTTGCACGGTTTCAACGCAAGCAGACGCGGTCAAAGCGATGCTGGCTTATTTGACTTCACCCGCTGCGGTGGCTGCAAAATTGCGGCAAGGCATGGAAGTTATAGGATGAAAACCTCTTCAAATTACTATGAATTTAATAGCTACTAAAACAATAAATACGCTGGCTAGAGGCATATTTACACCCCAACTCAATCATTTTCACGTCAATTCTTAAAAAATCGCCAGAAAGACAAACATGAGCCAACAAAAACCTCTCATCATCGACTGCCACGGCCACTACACCACCGCGCCGAAAGCGTTGGAAAACTGGCGGAATCGCCAAATCGCCGGCATCAAAGACCCCGCCAGCATGCCCAAAGTGTCTGAACTGGTCATCAGCGATGACGAACTGCGCGAGTCGATTGAGCTGAACCAGCTCAAACTCATGCGAGAGCGCGGCAGCGATTTGACGATTTTCAGCCCCCGCGCCAGCTTCATGGCGCACCATATTGGCGATTTCAACGTCTCATCGACTTGGGCGGCGATTTGCAACGAGCTCTGCTTCCGCGTGGCCGAGCTCTTCCCCGACAACTTCATAGGCGCAGCCATGCTGCCGCAATCCCCAGGTGTCGACCCGGCAAGCTGCATCCCCGAGCTGGAAAAGTGCGTCAAAGAATACGGCAACGTCGGCATCAACCTGAACCCCGACCCGAGCGGTGGCCACTGGACATCGCCGCCACTCTCCGACAAAGCCTGGTACCCGATCTACGAAAAGATGGTCGAATACGACATCCCCGCGATGATCCACGTTTCCACCAGCTGCAACAGCTGTTTCCACACGACTGGCGCGCATTATTTGAACGCGGATACAACAGCCTTCATGCAATGCCTGACCAGCGATTTGTTCAAAGAATTCCCCACCCTACGCTTTTTGATCCCGCACGGCGGCGGAGCGGTGCCCTACCACTGGGGACGTTTCCGTGGCCTGGCGCAAGAGCTTAAGAAACCCCTACTTCAAGACCATTTGCTGAACAACATCTACTTTGACACCTGCGTTTACCACCAGCCCGGTATTGATTTGCTCAACACTGTGATTCCGGTCAAAAACGTGTTGTTTGCCAGCGAGATGATAGGTGCCGTCCGCGGTATCGACCCCGAAACTGGCAACTACTACGACGACACCAAGCGCTACATCGAAGCATCCAAAATTTTGAGCGACGCCGACCGCTACCAAATCTACGAAGGCAACGTGCGACGCGTGTTTCCGCGTTTGGATGCTGCACTCAAAGCCAAGAATCAATAAGGTTTATTTGGGGTCGGGTTCGAGAGCAAAGCGAAACAGACCTGACCCCAATTAAACCGCTGCCACTTAACAAAAGGAATCTCAAAATGACAACTCTAGGAATCGTCAAACGCAACATCACACGCGCCGACAAAGCAGCCGTTGCCCAGCTCGCCAAATTCGGCGTGGCCACCATCCATGAAGCGCAAGGCCGCGTGGGGCTGATGAAGCCTTACTTGCGCCCCATCTTTACAGGTGCAAAAATCTGCGGCACAGCCGTCACCGTGTTAACCCAGCCGGGCGACAACTGGATGCTGCACGTTGCGGCAGAGCAAATCCAGCCCGACGATGTGGTCGTGCTGGCTTGCACGTCAGAGAACAACGACGGCATGTTTGGTGATTTGCTAGCCACCTCGTTCCAAGCACGCGGCTGCGCGGGTTTGATCAGTGACACCGGCGTACGCGACATCAAAGACTTAACGTCCATGAACTTCCCCGTCTTTGCCAAAGACATCCATGCCAAAGGCACAATCAAAGCGACCCTGGGTTCAGTCAACATTCCCGTGGTCTGTGCCGGCGTCAACGTCAACCCGGGCGACGTGATCATCGCGGACGACGACGGCGTGGTCGTTGTCCCCGCTGAATGGGCGCAAAAAGTGGCGGATGCCTCACAAGCGCGAGAAGACCTAGAAGGCGAAAAACGCGCCAAACTCGCTGCTGGCGTGCTGGGTTTGGACATGTACAACATGCGCGAACCGCTGGCAAAAGCGGGTTTGAAATATATCGACTGATTTTCTAATTTTTTTGATTTACTACAAGGAAACAACATGCAAACAACTCTCAACAAACGTACATTATTAGCGCTAGCTGCCGCCGCTTTTGGCCTGGCTGCAATACCAAATTTCGCCCAAGCCCAAGAGTGGCCAACCAAGTCGGTCCGCATCATCACCCCATTTCCAGTAGGGAGCGGACCAGAAGGCGTGGTGCGATTGGTTGCCGACAAACTTTCGCGCGCATGGGGTAAACCGGTCATTGTGGAAAATAAACCCGGTGGCAATGGTTTTATTGCGATCGACGCTTTTAAGCGCGGTGCGAACGATGGGCATGACTTGATCCAGTTGGACAATGTGCATTTGTCGGCCTACCCGCATCTTTTCAAGAAACTGCCTTACGACCCCAAAGCTGATTTTGAGCCCTTGTTGCCGCTCTTTAAAACCTACTTTTTCTTTGCCGTTGCGCAGGACAGCAAGTACAAAACAGTGGGGGACATCATTGCAGATGCCAAGGCGAATCCGGGCAAACTCAACTATGGCTCCTGGTCTGTCGGCAACCCTGTGCATCTGGGTTCGGCATTGTTTGAGTCGGTCACAAGCACTGAAATGCAACATGTGATCTACAAAGAAACCACCATGTTGTATACCGGCGTGGCCAATGGTGAACTGTCGTTTGCGATGGGCACCAACGCCTCTGCTGGCGCCATGTACCGTGCAAACAAAGTGCGCTATGTGGGTGTTGCAGCCCCTAAACGTGTTGTAGGCTTCCCCAATGTACCAACCGTTGGCGAGTCTGGTGGTCCAAACGGATTTGAGGTGAGCGGTTGGACGGCCATCGCCGCTCCTAGAGGCCTACCCAAAGCGCTTACTGACAAAATTCAGCGCGACATTGAAAAGGCGCTGGCAGAGCCAGATATGAAAGAGAAGTATGCATCTTTTGCGTACGAACCCTTTGTGTTGACGCGTGATCAATTCGGTCAATACATTGCCAGCGAATCTACACGGTACGGTGAAATCATCAAAAAAGCGAAAGCATCCTTAGACTGAGTTTCTGCATTTGACTCTCTATTTTTAAGCTAAAAATTATGTCATCCACCACATTTACGAAAACACCGGGCTGGTTCGACTGGTATACCGGCCCCAGTAAACCGCGCTTCAAACTCCCTGCTGGCGCGGTAGATGCGCACTGCCATGTCTTCGGGCCTGGCGACGTTTTTCCGTACGCACCTGAGCGCAAATACACGCCTTGCGATGCGTCCAAAGAGCAATTGTTCGCCCTGCGCGACCACTTGGGTTTTGACAAAAACGTGATCGTACAAGCCACCTGCCACGGCTCGGACAACCGCGCTTTGGTCGATGCGCTCAAAGCGTCGAACGGCAAAGCAAAAGGCGTGGCCACCGTCAACCGCCATGTGACCGATGCCGAGTTGCAGGAGATGCACGCCGCCGGTGTGCGCGGCACGCGCTTTAACTTTGTCAAACGTTTGGCTGATTTCACCTCGCGTGAAGTGCTGTTAGAAATCGCCAACCGCATCGCGCCACTGGGCTGGCATGTGGTGATTTACTTTGAAGCGGTTGACTTGCCTGAGTTGTACGACTTTTTCACCGCCTTGCCAACGACGGTTGTGGTCGACCACATGGGTCGCCCTGACGTGACCAAACCAGTGGACGGTCCGGAATTTGAGCTGTTCGTCAAAATGATGCGCGAGCACAGCAACATCTGGAGCAAAGTGAGTTGCCCCGAGCGCCTGAGCGTGAGCGGCCCGAAAGCGTTGAACGGCGAACAACAGGCCTACGCCGATGTGATGCCGTTTGCGAAACGCTTGGTCGAAACCTTCCCCGACCGCGTACTGTGGGGCACTGACTGGCCGCACCCGAACCTGAAAGACCACATGCCCGATGACGGTTTGCTGGTCGATTTCATCCCGCAGATTGCGACCACACCCGAGCTGCAGTACAAGCTGCTGGTGGACAACCCGACACGTTTGTACTGGTCGTAATTATTGGAGCCAATATTTGGAATAACCCATGTCTTTAGAAAAACCGTACCTCAACCTCCCCGGCACCACCATTTTTGATGCCGAGCAAAGCCGCAAGGGTTACCACCTGAACCAGTTTTGCATGTCACTGATGAAAGCCGACAACCGTGCGCGCTTCTTGGCCAACCAACGTGCTTACCTGGACGAGTGGCCGATGACGGAAGAGCAAAAATTGGCAGTGCTCGCACCAGATTTGAACCGTTGCATCGCCCTGGGCGGCAATATTTATTTCCTCGCCAAACTGGGCGCAACCCATGGCAAGAGCTTCCAGCAAATGGCGGGCTCCATGACCGGTAAAACCGAGATGGAATACCGCGACATGATGATTGCCGGTGGCCGCAGCGTAGATGGCAACCGCGTGATTGGCGAAGATGGCGACGCACAAGCGAAGCACCAACCGCAAGGCAGTGGTACGGGCAAATTATTGGATTAAGAACCAAGTCAACGAGAACATCATGGCAAAAATAACCGCTTCCGTTTACACCTCCCACGTGCCCGCCATTGGTGCGGCGCTGGACCTGAAAAAAGACCACGAGCCGTATTGGCAGCCGCTGTTCAAGGGCTACGAAAAGTCCAAGCAGTGGATGAAAGACAACAAACCGGACGTGATCTTCTTGGTCTTCAACGACCACGCCACCGCATTCGATTTGTCCATGATTCCCACCTTCGCCATCGGCTGTGCGGATGCGTACACGCCCGCTGACGAAGGCTATGGTGCGCGACCTGTGCCAGTCGTGAAAGGCCACCCCGAGTTGGCTTGCCACATCGCGCAATCCGTCATCCAACAAGATTTTGACCTGACCATCGTCAATAAAATGGATGTGGACCACGGCCTCACCGTGCCGCTGTCGTTGATGTGCGGCGAAGTCGAAGAATGGCCATGCCCCGTGATTCCGTTCGCCGTCAACGTGGTGCAGTACCCCGTGCCGTCCGGTCAACGCTGCTTCAATTTGGGCAAAGCCATCCGCAAAGCCGTAGAAAGCTTTGACAAAGACCTGAAGGTGCAAATTTGGGGCACAGGCGGCATGAGCCACCAACTGCAAGGCGCGCGGGCGGGTTTGATCAACCTCGATTGGGACAAAGATTTTGTTGAACGCATGGTGAACGACCCCGCAGACCTCGCCACCATGCCGCACATGGACTACGTGCGCGAAGCCGGCTCTGAAGGTATTGAACTGGTGATGTGGCTGATTGCGCGTGGCGCGATGGCTGATGTGGCTGGTGGTGCAAAACCAACTGAAGTACACCGCTTCCACCACGTGCCCGCAAGCAACACGTCCGTTGGACATCTGATTTTAGAAAACAGTTAACTTTTTAAGAAAATTTAGAGAAAAACCATGAGTAAAACCATCAAAGTCGCCCTCGCAGGCGCAGGTGCCTTCGGCATCAAGCACCTGGACGGTATCAAAAACATAGACGGCGTAGAAGTCGTCTCCCTCATCAGCCGTGACTTGGAAAAAACCAGAGAAACCGCCGCCCAATACGGCATTGGCCACGTCACAACTGACTTGAACGAGAGCCTAGCACTCAAAGAAGTCGATGCTGTGATTTTGTGTACCCCCACCCAAATGCACGCAGAACAAACACTGGCTTGCCTGAAAGCGGGCAAACACGTGCAAGTTGAAATTCCACTCGCTGATACGCTCAAAGGTGCTGACGACGTGGTGGCGCTGGCCAAAAGCAGTGGCTTGGTCGCCATGTGCGGCCACACCCGTCGCTTCAACCCCAGCCACCAGTATGTGCACAACCAGATCAAAGCGGGCAAATTCAACATCCAGCAAATGGATGTGCAAACCTACTTTTTCCGCCGCACCAACATGAACGCTTTGGGCCAGGCCCGCAGCTGGACCGACCATTTGCTGTGGCACCATGCGGCGCACACGGTTGATTTGTTTGCCTATCAGGCCGGCAGCCCGATTGTCAAAGCCAACGCCGTGCAAGGCCCGATCCACCCCGCGCTGGGCATTGCGATGGACATGTCCATCCAGCTGCAAGCAGAGAATGGCGCGATCTGCACGCTGTCTTTGAGCTTCAACAACGACGGCCCTTTAGGCACTTTCTTCCGCTACATCGGCGACACCGCGACCTATTTGGCGCGTTATGACGACCTGTTTACTGGCAAAGACGAGAAAATCGACGTCAGCCAAGTGGCGGTGTCTATGAACGGCATCGAACTGCAAGACCGCGAGTTTTTCGCCGCCATCAAGGAAGGCCGCGAGCCGAACTCCAGCGTCGCCAGCGTGTTGGCTTGTTACAAGGTGTTGGATTCGTTGGAAAAACAGCTGAATAGCTAAACCAAAATGGGGTTGCGGGTCTGAGATAATGACGTTTTTTCCCAAACTCTCGAAAGCAACCCCATGGCAGATGAAGCGACTCCAGTTACTGACACGAATTTAGACCCAGTTTTCCAAATCCAGCGCGTTTACCTCAAAGAAGCGTCTCTAGAGCAGCCGAATTCACCCGCCATTTTGCTGGTGCAAGAGCAGCCAGAAGTGAACATTCAGCTCGGTGTGGACGCGACACCTGTGGCCGATGGCGTGTTTGAAGTCACCGTCACCGCGACTGTACACACCAAAATTGGCGAGAAAACCGTGTTTTTGGTGGAAGCCAAGCAAGCGGGTATTTTTGAGATTCGCAACCTGCAGCAAGAGCAAATGGGCCCTATCATGGGCATCACCTGCCCTGCGATTGTGTATCCGTACTTGCGCGGCAACGTGGCAGACCTGGTATCACGCGCTGGCTTTCCGCCAGTGCATTTGGCGGAAATCAACTTCCAAGCCATGTACGAGCAGCAGCAAGCGGAACAGGCTGCAACGCCTCTACAGTAAGCAAATTATAGGCATAAATATGAATCTAGCCGGCATATTTATTACCTAAGATGCTATTTAAAATATAGTAAAAAATACTTTCTAATTATCCCATGAACATCATCGTTTTAGGCGCAGGCGCATGGGGTACGGCACTGGCGATCAGTGTGGCTGGCAACGAAAAAGCTGCCCACGTAGTCACCCTGTGGTCGCGTGATGCTGCGCAAGCTGCGAACTTGCAATCGCAGCGCTGCAACGCCAAGTATTTGCCTCAAGTTGCTTTGCCTGAATCGCTGCAAATTGCCAGTGGTGATTTTTCCGAACTCATCAAAACAGCAGATTTGGTCATCATCGCCACGCCCATGTCGGGTTTGCGTGGCATGTTGAATCAGCTTAGCGGCGCAACTTGCCCCGTTGCTTGGTTATGCAAAGGCTTCGAAGCTGGCATGGCTGGTGAGGAAGGTCTTTTAGGGCATGAAATCTACGCTCAAATTGCCGCAAATCAAGCTAAAACGGCGCAAAACACGCTAACAACAGGATTAAAAACCGGAATCTTGAGCGGTCCTAGCTTCGCCCTGGAAGTCGCCAATGGCCAGCCCACCGCCTTGGTGGCTGCCAGCGAGCTGCCCGAAGTCCGCGACGCGTTGACGCAAGCCTTCCACAGCTCCACCCTGCGCGTTTACGGCAGCAGCGACATAGCGGGCGTTGAAGTGGGCGGCGCGGTAAAAAACGTCCTGGCCATCGCCACCGGTTTGTGCGACGGCCTGCAGTTAGGCCTGAACGCCCGCGCAGCCCTCATCACCCGTGGTTTGGCGGAAATGA
>JAYSZH010000066.1:0-12857 GCA_043738155.1 Polaromonas sp.
GGAAACCGAGCAAAGTGCGACGCAGTTTGTGATTGACGGCGACGTCACCCTGCTGGCCGCGCAAGAAGAATGTACCGCTGCCGAAGCCACCGACGACTACGACCGCATGGCCCACGCCTACACCGCGCTGGCGGACTGCGGCGCTTACGACGCGCCCGCCCGTGCGCAGGCGTTGATTTTGGGCCTGGGCTTCAAAACCACCGAGCTGGACAACCCCGTCAACAGCTTCTCCGGCGGCTGGCGCATGCGCCTGCAACTGGCGCGCGCGTTGATGTGCCCGTCTGACCTCTTGTTGCTTGACGAGCCCACCAACCATTTGGACTTGGACGCGCTGGTTTGGCTGGAAGCCTGGTTGAAACGCTACGAAGGCACCATGCTGGTCATCAGCCATGACCGCGAGTTTTTAGATGCGGTGACCGGCGTGACCGTGCAGGTCGAGTTGGGCAAGCTGAACCGTTTTGGCGGCAACTACAGCAAGTTTGAAGACATGCGCGCCGAGCAGCTGGAGCAGCAGCAAGCCGCTTTTGGCAAGCAGCAGGACAAAATTGCACATTTGCAAAAATTTATTACTCGCTTTAAAGCACAGGCCAGCAAAGCCAAGCAGGCGCAAAGCCGCGTGAAAGCGCTGGACCGCATGGAAAAACTCGCGCCCCTGCTGGCCGAGGCGGAATTCACCTTCGAGTTCAAAGAACCGGCGAACTTGCCAAACCCGATGTTGTCGATGACGGATTGCTCCTTCGGCTACCCGCCACCGGACGACGCACCGGAAGGCACACCGCCGACTGTGATTGTGCAGCGCGTCAACAAATCTGTGCTGGCCGGCCAGCGCATCGGCATTTTGGGTGCGAACGGACAAGGTAAATCAACCGTGGTGAAAACCATTGCGCGGGCTTTAGCACCCGTCAAAGGTGAGATTGTCGAAGGCAAAGGCCTGAACATCGGCTACTTCGCCCAGCAAGAGCTGGACGTGCTGCGCCCGCAGGACACACCGCTGGAGCACATGATTCGCCTCGCCCGCGAAACGCAGGCCGCAGGCAAGCTGAGCAACCAGCAGACCAACGAGCAATCGCTGCGCAGCTTTTTGGGCACCTTCAACTTCAGCGGCGACATGGTCAAGCAGGCCGTGGGCAGCATGAGCGGTGGCGAAAAAGCCCGCTTGGTGCTGTGCATGATCGTGTGGCAGCGCCCTAACCTTTTGCTGCTGGACGAGCCAACCAACCATTTGGATCTGGCCACCCGCGAAGCGCTGGCGATGGCGCTGAATGAGTTTGAAGGCACCGTGATGCTAGTCAGCCATGACCGTGCGCTCTTGCGCGCCGTGTGCGAC
Source organism: Polaromonas sp. (assembly GCA_043738155.1). Classification (GTDB taxonomy): domain Bacteria; phylum Pseudomonadota; class Gammaproteobacteria; order Burkholderiales; family Burkholderiaceae_C; genus Aalborgiella. The sequence goes on from JAYSZH010000066.1 coordinate 1,328, forward strand.
GAGTTTTGGATGGTGACGCGCGGTGGCGTGGAGCCGTTTGATGGCGATTTGGACGACTACCAAAAATACCTGCTGGACGAAGCCAAGCGCGCCCGCGAAGCCGTCAAAGAAGAACAGCAAGCCCTCAAGGTTGAAGCTGCCACATCTGCCAAAGCTGCGAAATCGAACGTAAAACTGCCCAAAGGCGAAAAAACCAAGTCGCTCACACCGCTCAAACGCGAGTTGCAACAGGTGGACGATCAACTCGCCACCTTGAACCACGAAGGCAAAGACCTGGAAAACCGACTAGCCAAACCCCTGCAACCCGCAGACTTGGCCCAAGCTGGCAAACGCTTGAAGACGGTTCAACTGGAAATTGAAGCCTTAGAAGCTAAATGGTTGGAGCTTTCCCAACAGATAGAAAATGCGGCTTAATGCGGCTTAATGCGGATTAATGCGGATTAATACGGATTAATGACACTAAATGCGTCTTAAAGTGGCTTTCAAGCGACTTGAATTGTCACAATTTAGCGTTATATTCACGCTTGTAAGTCTATCAACGTGTTTTGCTTTTTGCTGACACATCTCTAAAAGGAATCTCATGGGCATTTTGTACACACTCCTCATTGGCTTGATTGTCGGTTTTATCGCTCGCGCTGTCATGCCGGGGCAGCAAAGTCTTGGTTGGATCATGACTGCCATCCTCGGCATTGCAGGTTCTTTTGTCGCCACCTACGCGGGGCAAGCGCTCGGTTTGTATGCTGCTGGCAGCGCTGCTGGCTGGATTGCATCTGTCGTCGGCGCGGTGGTTTTGCTCATCATTTACGGCATAGTGCAGAAGAAAAGCTAATTTTTTGATTCGCTAATTTAAAAAGCCTCTTTCAAACAATTGCAAGAGGCTTTTTTGCGTTAATTTTGCTATATATTTTATAGCAAAATAGTCAATAAATACGCTGACTATAGGCGGATTTGATATTGATATTGATATTGATATTATTTTACTGCAAATGGTGCCGCTTCCATATCACCAAGGCAATACCTCCCAGTATGGCCATTGACGCCAAAATGAGGCGCAGCGTCAACGCTTCACCCAGAAAAACAATCCCGCCCACAGCGGCCAACACTGGAACACTCAGCTGTACGGTCGCCGCCTGTGTGGCTTTCAGGCCGGGGAGCGCCGTATACCAAATGGCATAGCCCACACCCGAAGCCAGTGCGCCCGAGGCCAGCGCGTAGCCCAAGCCCAGAGCGTCGAGAGATCTGTTGTTGAGCATCAACACACTCAAAGCCAAGGCCATGGGCACGGCATACATGAAATTGCCGGCTGTCACCAAAGTAGGATCGCCCGCTCCTTTTCCGCGCAAAGAATAAATGCCCCAAGCCACGCCAGCGCACAACATCAGTGCCGAACCGAACAAAGGCGGTGCCGACAGACCCGGCAACAGCAAACTCAGCAATCCGCAAAAAGCCAAGGCAAGACCCACCCATTGCGGCCGGCTAAAGCGCTCTCCCGACCACATACCATGGCCAATCATGGTGGCCTGAACGGCACCAAACAGCAACAACGCGCCCGTAGCCGCGGACAGACTGACGTACGCAAATGAAAAACCGGCAGCATAGACAAACAAGGCAAACGCGGAAAGCCAGTTGCCGCCACCCGTCTTGACTGTGGCATGGGCATGAGCGCTGCGCTTCAGGGTGACCACCAGCCAGAGCATCAGCGCGCCGCTGACCAAGCGGATCGCGGTGAAGGTGGCTGGGTCGATAGGGGTGTGTTGAAGTGCCAGCCGGCAAAGCAGCGAATTACCCGCAAACGCCAGCATCGCAAGCGCGGTCAAGGTGACGATGCGTATGTCAGACATGGTCGTTCGATTTATGTCATGGAAGTGCTTTATCTTTATCGATGTGCGGCGCGATAGCCACACCGCCCGTATGACTAGGCACGATCAATGCCGATTTTTGATCAGGTTGTGCTGCTTTAGAGCCATACTCGTGTGCGTACACCCAGGTAAATTCAGCACCTAGCAAAAATATTTGTGCCGAGAAATACACCCACACCAACAGAACAACCAACGAACCTGCAGCGCCGAAAACGGATGCCACACTGGTGGTGCCCAGATAAATTCCGATCAGAAATTTACCGATCTCGAACAAAAAAGCGGTTACTCCCGCACCGATCCAGACGTCCCGCCAGGCGATCCTGGCTCTTGGCATGAATTTGTAGATCATCGCAAAGAGTGAGGTGGTGATAACGAACGAGATGCCAAAATTCACCATCTGAAAAAATGTTTCCCAACCTTCGAAAAATCCGTGACTCCATTTGCCAAATGCGGCGATCACGGCGCTGACAACCAGTGAAATCAACAACAAAAACACCAGCCCCAGGACAAATCCGAAAGAAAGCAAACGGTTGCGCAGCAAAGCCCACACACCGCTCTCGTTCAAAGGGGCGGGTACGCGCCAGATGCGGTCAAGATCACTTTGCAGCTCCCCGAAAACCGTTGTGGCTCCAATCACCAGCGTGACGATACTAACCACCGTCGCAACAATACTTTGAACGGGCTGATTGGCATTTTTCAACAAGCCCTGCACCGCGATGGCGCCTTCCTGCCCAATGAGACCTTGGATTTGAGCGACGATCTCGCCCCGGGCCGCCTCCTGCCCGAATACAAAGCCAGCCACAGCGATGACAATGATGAGCAACGGGGCAATCGAAAACAGCGTGTAATAAGCCAGTGCAGCGCCCATGCTCGGCGCGTAGTCATCCACCCATGCCACGACGGATTTCTTGATCAGATTCCATATTTGTTTGGGATGAAACACAAAGCGCAATAAACTCGCTTCCACCGATTCATCCTTGTTTATATTAATTTTTTGTTTGTGCATCACTTGTTCATCAATTTCACGTCGGTTGAGCGTTTTGAAGAGCCTGACATGTACGGTAGCACTGGGAACAGAAAAGTCAAATAGTGGGCAAGCTAGCTCTTGATCTGCACCCACAACAAATGCACCGCACAAGCGAAAAGAACAGCAAACGTCGAACTCATCCCCGCGACGCGAAACCTAAAATTTTCTTTAACCTGACTCACGCCATACGCATGCGACAAACGCCCTAGCAACAAGCCAAGGCATAGCGTATGCGTAAACCATGCGTAAACACCGCTTTGTTCGACCAAATAAATCATCAGTAAACTGAGTGGCACATACTCTGCGAAATTAGCATGCACCCGCATAGCCCGCTGCATGTCTTTGTTACCCGCATCGCCCAAACCGATTCTTAGCTTGCGGCGCTGGCGGATGGTGCGGATGCTGAGAACGATGAACATGATGGCCAGCAGTGCGGCGTAGAGGGGGAGAATGGTGGGGATAGGTTTCACTTTCACTCCTAATAATATAGCAAATCAGGCAATTAATACGCTGGCTAGATGCACTTTTTAACGATTAATTTCGAATTATTAATTGCGACTTAAACTTGAGGTTTCTCGAAATACTTCACCCCCTCCAACCCGTTGTAATCCACATCCTGCGTCCACAACGTCCCCTCAAACTCTCTAGCCATGCTGTAAATCACCGCATCAGCCATAGCTAGTTTATGTTTGGTGGCAATGTCAGCAGCGGTAACGGCACGCTTATCCGTTAGATCAAGCACACGGCCTTGCCGCATCACATCAAGACAAGACAGCACTGCGCCAGCGGGCAATTTGCGGCTCAGGACTTTGTGGACTTCATAAATAGAAACTACTGGAACCAGTAATTTCGTCATATCCTCAATCGCGTCTGCAAACAAATCAGCGCGAGGTGAATCGAAAAAATACTCAATCCAGCCAGAAGAATCAACGACATTCATTCAAACTCCCGATCCGGCTCTTTTTCAATCACCAAATCAGACGGGTCAAGGTTGTAGCCTTTGAGCATCCCGCGATAAGCGCTCATAGGCGGCGCAGCCTTAACCACGATCTCCTGCCCTCGCAGCTCAAAATGCAGCTTAGTCCCCGTCTGAATCCCCAACTGAGCGCGAATTTTAGCGGGCAAAGTGACCTGTCCTTTACTTGAAACAATAGCGTCAGCGCGCATGCTTACCTCCAAATATTCCTTACTTATTTATAAGTAAGACTTTATAGGAAGTAAGGATAAAGTCAAGTAAGGAAAATGCCAAGTTAGTCATTTCATACGTCTATCGCGAAATTTCACAAAGACAAAGCTCCCCAATATGTAAAGCCAGCGCAAAGAAACCAAAAAATCCAATGACCAAGATATAAATAATCTTTAGCTTTGCGCTTCAAGGAGAATAACTGTACCAACCAAGAGCAGCCCCAAAAGAAGTAGAGTGCAGCGATAGAGAATCCGATCAACTGTTTCTGCATCAATACGTCTGTAAAAGCTATTAAATACAGAACTACTGACAACACGATTAAATCCACAGTAACCAGTTGAAATGCGCACATTGATTGAACCCAGTTTCGATCCAATTGTTGCGACTTTGTGTCGCCAACTTTTATTGGCACAGCTTTCGACGGACTAATGCTCAATGATTGCAGAAGACCTCCCGTTACATGAGCAAAAGTTGCAGCAATAGTGAGACCCATAACCGTTGCAATTTGATAATTCATAAAAAACTTTCTAGAGGTTGTGTTGTTACGCTACTCATCAATTAGTATAGCTAAATAATTAATAAATACGCCGGCTACAGCCATAAATTAGCTCTTGATCTGCACCCAAAGCTTATCCAGCCGTTTCACGCTCACCGGCTGCGGGGTGCGGAGTTCTTGGGCGAAGAAGCTGACGCGCAGTTCCTCCAGCAGCCATCTGAATTCCATCATCCGGTCGTCGACTGCGCCTTTGCGCTCTGCGACCAAGCGCCAGTAATTTTGTTCACTTGGGCGCAGCTCAGCGAGTTTGGCGGCGTCGCGGGCAGGGTCGGCTCGGTATTTGTCTAGGCGTGCTGTTATGGCTTTGAGGTAGCGGGCGAAGTGGTGGAGTTGGGTGAAGGGGGTTAGCGCGATGAAGCGTTTGGGCATCAACCTCGCCAGCTGGGCGGCGACGTCTACCGTCGCATCGGGGGCGTTTTTGGTGTCCTTGAGTTTGCGGGCGGCGGTGGCGTATTCCTGCAAAATCGTGGCAACCAATCTGGCGATTTCACTGGAAATCAACGTGAGGCGGCCTCGGCCCTCTTCTAACCGTTTCGTAAATTCTGCGGCGTTTGTAGGCAGCGTGTCGAGCAAAAAGGCGCGATCTAAGGCTTTGGCGATGATTTGTTCGCGCAGTTCTTCCAGCGTGCCGCCACCGGTATTGTCGGCATTCCGCCCCACCAGCATGTAGGCAGCGGCCATTTTGGTGAGGTCGGGGATGTTTTTTTCTAAATACTTGAGCGCGTCTTTGATGTGCAGCGCAAACAGGCGGCGCAGGCCGGCCTGGTGTTTGGCGGCTGCGACGTCGGGTTCGTCAAAAACTTCAATGCTGACAGCATCTTGCAGGTCAATCAACGCGGGGAAACCGATCAGGGTCTGGCCGCCTTTGTTGATCTCCATCAGCTCGGGTAGCTCGCCGAATGTCCAGGCGGTGTAGCGCTGGCCTGCTGGATTTGAGGTTGATTTATCCAAATTTACTACTGTTTTTGTAGCTACTGAGGCAATAGATACGCCGGCTAGAGGTTGATTTGAGCCTTTATTTTGCACCCCCCGTTCGACTCCCCCACCCCGTTCGGGTTGAGCTTGTCGAAACCCTTCAGACCCTTCGACAGGCTCAGGGCGAACGGAATTGTTTTGTGCGAGCTTCAATCCAGCCAGCGCCTGAAACGCCCCCCGTGCCTTCGCGCCCAGCTCGGCTTTGAGCGCGCCTAGGTTGCGACCAGTGCCGAGTTGACGACCATGCTCGTCCACCACGCGGAAGTTCATAAACAAGTGCGGGCTCAGCATGTCCAGCTTGAAGTCGGCGCGCTGCACATCCACCTGCGTCGCGTCACGGACTTTTTTGAGCAAGGCTTCGACCAATCCCGTCGCGCCAAAAGCTTCCGGCACGTTCAGTTCAGCCGCCATGCGCGCCGCGCTTTCGGACAGTGGCACGAGGCGTGAACGCGGCCGCTGGTGCAAGGATTTCAGCAGCGCCTGGATTTTGTCTTTCAACATGCCGGGCACCAGCCACTCGCAGCGCTCGTCGTTGACCTGGTTCAGCACAAACAGCGGCACGGTCACCGTCATGCCGTCTTTGGCGTCTCCGGGTTCGTGCAGGTAGGTGGTTTGGCAGTCCACCCCGCCCAGACGGATGGTTTTGGGGAAGGACTGGGTGGTGATGCCGGCGGCCTCGTGCCGCATCAACTCGTCGCGGGTCAACATCAGCAATTTGGGTTGCCGTTTAATCTCCTCCCGATACCAGTTCTCAAAGCTGTAGCCACTGCACACATCGGCGGGCAGTTGCTGGTCGTAAAAGGCGTAGATCAGCTCGTCGTCCACCAGCACGTCCTGCCGGCGGGACTTGTGTTCCAGCTCTTCGACTTGGGCGATCAGCTTCTCGTTGGCTGCCAAAAACAGGAGTTTTGTCTCCCAATTGTTCGCCACCAACGCCTCACGGATGAAAATCTCTCGCGCTGCGACCATGTCGACGCGGCCGAAATTGACTTTTCGTCCGCTGTAAACAACCAAGCCGTAGAGCGTTGCTCGCTCCAAAGCCACAACTTCGGCGGCTTTTTTCTCCCAGTGCGGGTCCAAAAGTTGCTTTTTGAGCAGGTGGCCAGCGACTTTTTCCAGCCACTGCGGCTCGATATTTGCCAATCCACGGCCAAACAGGCGCGTCGTCTCCACCAACTCAGCCGCCACAATCCAGCGCCCCGGCTTTTTGGCTAGGTGGGCGCCGGGGTGGGCAAAGAACTTGATGCCGCGTGCGCCTAGGTATTTGCCACGTTGGCCTTTCTCTTCCCGCCCACCGGTCGCCGCCTCCGTCTCTATCTTCCAGCCGATGTTGCCCAGCAAGCCTGCCAGCATGGACATGTGCAGCTCTTCATAGCTCGCCGGTTTGGTGTTGACACGCCATTTGTGCTCCGCCACCACGGTGACAAGCTGGCTATGGATGTCGCGCCACTCGCGCACGCGGCGGATGTTGACGAAGTTTTGGCGGAGTAAAAGCTCATATTGGCGGTTGCTGAGTTTGTGTGCGGGAGAAACTGGGGTCAGATCGCGATTACCGGAGTGGAGCGCGGCAGCGCGAGGCTCGGTAGATCGTGCTCTGACCCCAATTTCTCCCGTGACCGCGCCAGCGGTCATATGCGGTACACCACCTTTAGAAGTCTCCAACCACTTCCACAATTTCAAATACCCCGAAAACTCGCTCTTCTCGTCGTCAAACTTCACATGCGCCTGGTCGGCGGCCTGCTGCGCCTCCATCGGGCGGTCGCGCACATCCTGCACGCTCAGGGCGCTGGCAATCACCAGCACCTCGTCCAGCGCGCCGCGCTCGCGCGCTTCCACAATCATGCGGCCCACGCGCGGATCCAGCGGCAGTTTGGCGAGTTCGGCACCCATGGCCGTCAACTCGTTGGCATCGTCCATCGCGCCGAGTTCGTTCAGCAGCTGGTAGCCATCGGCAATCGCCCTGCCCTGCGGCGCTTCAAGGAACGGAAAATCTTCGACCACACCCAAATGCAGCGATTTCATCCGCAAAATCACACCGGCCAAGGAGCTTCGCAGAATTTCTGGCTCGGTGAAGCGCGGTCGGCCGTCAAAGTCTTTTTGGTCGTAAAGGCGAATACAGATACCGTCCGCCACCCGCCCGCAACGCCCTGCACGCTGGTTGGCGGAGGATTGGCTGATCGGCTCGACCAGCAACTGCTCCACTTTGCTCCTGAAGCTGTAGCGCTTCATGCGCGCCGTGCCTGCGTCTATCACGTAGCGGATGCCCGGCACGGTGAGCGAGGTTTCCGCCACATTGGTCGCCAGCACGATGCGCCGACCCGTGTGACCGTCAAAAATCCGGTCCTGCTCCGCCTGACTCAACCGCGCAAACAGCGGCAGCACCTCGGCGTTGCGCATCACAGGTTTGTGACTTAGATGTCCGCGCAAGTGTTCTGCAGCTTCACGAATTTCGCGTTCGCCTGGTAGAAATATCAGAATGTCGCCAGCATGACTTGGATTTGCCCACAGCTCATCGACCGCATCGGCAATGGCGTTGTTCAAGCCGTAATCGCGCGATTCCTCATACGGCCGGTAGCGCTGTTCGACCGGAAACATCCGGCCCGAGACCATGATGACGGGCGCTGGTCCTTGTCTAGAGGCGAAATGGTTCGCAAAGCGCTGCGCGTCAATCGTCGCTGAAGTGACGATGATTTTTAAATCCGGCCGGCGCGGCAGGATTTGGCGCAGGTAGCCGAGCAAAAAGTCGATATTCAAACTGCGCTCATGCGCCTCGTCGATGATGATGGTGTCGTAGGCTTTGAGCAGCGGGTCGGTCTGCGTCTCGGCCAGCAAAATGCCGTCGGTCATCAGCTTGACGGAGGCGTCGCGGCTCAACCTGTCCTGAAACCGCACCTTGAAACCCACCACCTCGCCCAGCGGCGTTTTCAGCTCCTCGGCAATCCGCTTGGCGACCGAGCTGGCCGCAATCCGCCGTGGCTGGGTGTGGCCGATGAGCTTAGCCTGCTGACCAGGCGCGTAATTCAGCTTGCCGCGCCCCATCGCCAAGGCGATTTTGGGCAACTGTGTCGTCTTGCCGGAGCCGGTTTCACCACACACGATGATGACCTGATGCGCCTGCAGCGCCGCCATGATCTCGTCACGTTTGCCGGATACGGGGAGGTTTTCGGGGAAATCGATGACGAGATTCGTTTTAAGAGCTGAATTGGCAGGTACGGACATAGGGCTAGATTATCGGGGATGATGGGGTGATAATCGCCCGACTCAGCCCGAGTCAGCCCGAGTCAGCACTACTAAGGAGTTCCGCATGTCTAAATCAGCTTTCAGCGTCAAATTCTTCGGTGTTTACGCCCTGCTCACCGGCTTGAACTTGATATTTGCGCCCAATATGCTTTTAGGTATGTTTGGCATACCCGCCACCAACGAAGTATGGATTCGCGTTGTCGGTGCACTGGCATTTAACATTGGCATTTACTACTGGTTTGCTGCCAAATGCGAGGCCAAGGCGTTTTTTGAAGCCACAGTTTATGCGCGAGCCCTTTTATTTATCGTCTTTGCGGCGTTTGTGGCGCTGGGTTTTGTCAACAAAGCGCTGATTTTGTTTGGCGTTGTCGAGGTAGCAGGTGCGATTTGGACGTGGTTGGCACTGCGTAAAGAGAAATAAACCTTACTAAATAACCTCATTTTTAACCCTAAAATTGGCAGTTAGCCGACGTATTCATTACCTTAACAGCTATTCTATTTATAGCAAAAGAACATCGTTTGAATACTATCAAACCACCTTCAAGCCCTTCAACGCGGGGTCGCTCGGTGGATAGCGCAAACCCAGCTGTTTAAGGGTGTTGTTGACCACGCTGGCCACCATCAGGTTGCGGTGGGTTTTAGAGTCTGCGGGGACGACTGTCCACGGTGCCCATGGGGTGCTGGTGGCGTTGAGCAGGTTTTCATACGCTTGCTGGTATTTATTCCACTGTTTACGCACCTCCAGGTCGCCCAGGCTGAACTTCCAGTGCTTGGTTTCATCGTCAATGCGTTCTTGCAACCGCACACCCTGCTCTTCATAGCTGATGTGCAGCATGAATTTAAGGATGATGGTGCCGTTTTCACTCAGCATGCGCTCAAAGTCGTTGATCTGGGCGTAGCGCTTCAGGGTTTGCGCGGGCGTGATCCAGCCATTGACGGGTGGCACCAAGACATCTTCGTAATGACTGCGGTTGAAAACCATAAACTCACCGGCACGGGGCATGTGTTGGTGAATACGCCACAAATAGTCGTGCGCGCGCTCTTCTTCTGAAGGGGCTTTCCAACCCATGGTGTGAACCCCCAGCGGCGTGACGCGACTGAACACACCACGTAGCGTGCCATCTTTGCCAGAGGCGTCCATACCTTGTAAGATGACCAGAAGTTTGAAGCGTTTGTCTGCATAAAATAGATTTTGCAGCGCATCCAGCGCCAAGGCCAGCGTTTCAACAGCGGCTTTGTCTTTTTGCTTGTCACCACTTGAAAACGGTTTGGCAGCAGGGTCGCAATCGGCCAGCTTGAAGGATTTGTCGGCCTCTTCGCGCGGGACGTCAATACCGTCTTGTGTGCCGCCTTTTAAAGGCGGTTGCCATGGGCTTAAGCGTTGTGTGAGTGTCACTTTTGTGTCCCTCGGGTTAGATTTTGACTCGATCAAGACATTGTATTGGGCAATACTGCCTTCACATACGAATCCCATACAACCCTAACAAGATGACGACTTCAACATGACCACTCTTTTCGAACCCCTCCAAGCTGGCCGCATGCACCTGTCCAACCGCGTGGTTATGGCACCGCTGACGCGCAACCGCGCGCCTGGTGCGATGCCCAACGACCTGATGGTGACCTACTACACCCAGCGTGCCGACCCAAAAAACGGTGCGGGGCTGATCATCACGGAGGCCACCGCCATCAGCCATCAAGGCCAGGGCTATTCAGATGTACCCGGCATTTGGAGCGATGCGCAAGTGTCCGCCTGGCACAAGGTGACAGATTCTGTCCACGCGGCGGGCGGCAAAATCGTCATCCAGCTGTGGCATGTGGGGCGCGTGTCGCATGTGGATTTGCAGCCGAATGGCCAAGCACCCGTGGCACCCTCAGCGCTACAAGCCAAAACCAAAACTGTTTTGATCAGAGACGGCGTTCCTACTTTTGAGCAGACGTCCATGCCGCGTGCTTTAGCCTTGAACGAACTGCCCGGCATTGTGGCCGACTACCGCCATGCCGCCAAAAACGCCGTCGTCGCTGGATTTGACGGCGTAGAAGTCCACGCCGCCAACGGCTATTTGCTGGATCAATTCTTGCGTTCGGGCTCTAATACCCGTACCGACGCCTACGGCGACAGCATTGAAAACCGCGCCCGTTTGCTGGTAGAAGTGATGACAGCCGTTAGCCAAGAGATAGGCGGCGACCGTGTCGGGTTGCGCCTGTCGCCCGTGACTCCGGCCAATGATGCACATGACCCACATCCGCAGCCGCTGTTTGACTATGTGGTGAAACAGCTCGCCCCACTCAATTTGGCTTTCGTTCACATCATTGAAGGCTCGACAGGAGCAGCCCGCGACTACGAACAAGGCGACAAACCGTTTGACTACATCGCCCTGCGTGCCGCCTACAAAGATGCTGGCGGCAACGCGGCGTGGATGGTGAACAACGGGTTTGACAAACCGCTGGCGGACAACGCGCTGGCCAAAGGGGACGACCTGGTTGCCTTCGGCCGCCCTTTCATCGCCAACCCCGACCTGACCCGCCGCCTACGCGAAGGTGCCGACATGAACACCCCAGACCGCATGACTTTTTACGGCGGCGGCGCGAAAGGGTATACGGATTATCCTGCACTTATTGGCACCTAGCCTTTGTATTTGTTGCGTAAGCCGCTATAGTAAATATAGCGTTTTCCTGGTGCGAATTGT
>JAYSZH010000067.1:0-12794 GCA_043738155.1 Polaromonas sp.
CTCACCTTTGACGATTTGGTCAACCATGAAAGCAACAAACAAACCTGCAACGAAGGGTAAAAAATAAGGGTGAATGGTCAACCCTACCAAACTCAACGCGATAAAAGCCAAGCTTGTTTTGTTGCTAGACCATACTTTACTGCTACCTGAAAAATAAAATGCTAAGGCAAAAATGATGATACTTTGCATCATCAACGCCGCATGGTGATAACGTGCATGCAAGACTGGCCATGTGAGCGCGAACCCGACGGCAATGATGAGTGCGAACAAGCTTTTTGCGCCCAAAGCCCGCATCAGCATCACCGCAGAGACAGCTTGAGCCACAAAAACCAAACCCATCCACCACCCAAAGTAGTGGAAATGTTCAGGAAACCAACTTGGGAAAAGTGTGAGCAGCGTCTTGAAGAGCAACGCCATGATCGGAATGCTGTCTGTCAAGGCGATGGTTACGCCTTCCGGGTGGTTAAGCCTCGCTGTATGTAAAAGCGGGAAGTGCCAGCTGTCACGGGCGTAATACCACCAGCCTGAAACGTGTTGGGCAATGTCTCCGTTATCAAAAACGACGCTATTTCCAGTTAAAAAAGCCCACGGAAATAGGTAGGCCACAAAGCTGCAGCCAACGACGATTGCCAGGAGATAGCTGCCAAACTTTGGCATATCTCGCCAGAAGGCGTTGGTTATAAGGGCTGGAAAACTTGCGCGCGTCATCGTGATCAGGCTTACGGCGTTTTTTGTACGGTGCTGCTGATGACTTGCAGATCACCCTGGGCTAAAAAGAACGTTCTCAGCTCAAACGATTTGCCCACGTCTTGCGGCTCAATGGTGAAAACGCCTTCAATTCGGGTTGTTTTGCCCTGTGATCCCATGAGTTTTCCATTGCCCAATTTTTTTTCGTTATCCAAAACAACATCCCAGTTGCCAACGTGAACATGGGGTGATGCGTTGCTCGCAAAGTCAATTTCAAAACGGTATTTACCAACCGGTAAAGAAATACCCAGACCGAAGCTTAACCATCCAGCCTTAACACTATCTATAGGTATCAATCGTCTCTCATCCCCCAAATTCACGACCTGTCCGATGTGGGTATTCAACTCAACGGCCCCCCATTGCCGGCCCGCAGGAATGGGTTTGATGGGGCTGGAATCCAGAGCCAGTTTTTGCCAAAATTCCGGTGTACTACCCGGCAAACAGAGCATCTCTTCCAGTCGGCGAACACATTCCCCTTTGCTCATGGCTTGCTGAAAAGGTGTGGGAAAGGTGAATTCTGGTGTGAACGGGTTATTGGCGTAAGGTCCGTTCGACATGATGTAGAGGTGTCGATCTTGGAAGGGCTGTTGTATGGCAATATTGTCATCGTCGCAACTCTTATTACCCCGCGCTGTGTAACCTGAATTGATCAGTTTTCCATAGTACCCAGCCAATTGCATCACCCAAATATTGTGCAAATAATGCAAGGGCGGACATTCATGGATGGGGTAGCTGACAATCTTGTCTGTTTTTGCCATCACGGGTGCCCAATCTGCGAAATTCAGTTGGCTGGGTTTTGCCGCTTCAACATGAATGCGACTTAGCCAAGGTTTGACGTCTTTAACTTGCAATACCAATGCTGTTGTCAGCAGCAGGGCGACTAACCAAGTCCTTTTTTTCAGCAAGCTAGCTAAAGTAACAAACAAGACAAAAATACTGATAGGCCAAAAAAACCGACCTGCAGCGCGAAATGTACCCGTTAACCCCTCTAGCCAAGTGGGTAAATTAAATGAAAACAAAACAGCACCGTTAAAGTGAACTTGATTTGTGAGTGCGTACAGAAAAAAACCTGCTAAAAGCAGTGTGAAGGCTGGATAAGTTTTGGGAAACGAAATGATGAAGCGCCAATTCAAAACCGCTGCGAACGGAATGAGAAACAGCAAACCAGCACCCAAATAGTTAAATCCCTCGTGGTATGGAAAGGCATAAACAGGACCAGCCCCGCAGCTGATTAACTTGCCACCGCCGCAAAAAGGCGTCATCAAATCCAGGTAAAAATTGGTTCCGTAGCCATAGTTGGCAAACGATGCCCTGCCTGTATAGCCCAATAACAGTATGGCGCTGACTAAAAGAATGCATAAAACCACCAATCGCTTCAATTGTTTGAGCCAAGACGCCCCTTTTATGGCTTGGTCAGCCAAGAAAGCTGTAAAAAAGCCGGCTGTAAACGGCAAAAAGTAGGGGTGTACGGTGAGTGCCACCAAATTCAGCCCTACAAACGCAAAGCTGACGGCGCTGCTCGACCAGGTTTGTTGTCTGCCCAGAAAGTACAAAGCGATGGCGTAAATGATGATGCTTTGCATCATCAAAGCTGGGTGGTGATAACGCGCATGTATGACTGGCCAAGTCAGCGCAAAGCCAACTGCAATAAGTAGCGCAAAGAGACTTTTCACACCCAAAGCACGCATCAAAAACGTGGCCGCAACCGCTTGGCTCACAAAAACCAAACCTATCCACCAGCCGACATAGTGAAAGTGCTCGGGAAACCAGCTTGGGAACAGCGTGATCAGCAGCTTGAAGGGCAATGCCAAGAAGGGAATGCTGTCTGTGTACGCAATGCTAACGCCCGTCGGATGGTCTAGGCGTGTGGTGTGCAGCAGGGGAAAGTGCCAACTGTCACGGGCGTAATACCACCAACCAGAAACATGTTGCGCAATATCGCCGTAGTCAAAAACGGTGCTGTTTCCCATGAGAAATGACAGCGGGAACTGGTAAGCCACAAAGGCACAGCCAATGGCAATAGCTGTTACGTAAGCCGAAAGTGACGACAAGGCCGACAAAGACGCCAAAGCTGATGAGTACCGAGTATGCAAAGCCGCCACCCGCATAAAGATGGGATGAGCGAGTGGGTGTTTGGCTTGCATGGTGTGGCTGAGTTGACTGTATTAAAATAGTTTTCTCGACATTTTACGAAAAAGGCCCCGCGCTTTGAAAAGCCTAGCAACGAACCCAGAAGTGAACCCGGCACATACAACAGCGCTACCGAACGCCGCTTTTTGGTCTGGCAAGCGCGTGTTGCTGACGGGGCACACTGGTTTCAAAGGCGCCTGGCTGGCGCAGTGGCTGGTGTCTTTAGGCGCGAAAGTAACTGCAATCGCCTTAAAGCCCAATACCGAGCCCAATATATTTACGCTGGCAAAAGTGAGCGACACCCTAGCCCACCATGAGCTAGATATTTGTGATGCGTCCAAATTTGCAGCCCTTGTGCAGCAAGTCCAACCCGAAATCGTGTTGCATCTGGCGGCGCAAGCCTTGGTGCGGGAGTCATACAGCGACCCTTTGCGCACGTTTTCCGTCAATGTCATGGGTGCTGCTAACGTGTTGGATGCGCTGCGACACTGCGACAGCGTGCGCAGCATTGTGGTTGTCACGACTGATAAAGTATACGCCAACCAAGAATGGTCATGGCCTTACCGCGAAACCGACCGCTTGGGAGGCCACGACCCTTACAGTGCCAGCAAAGCGGGCACAGAAATTGTGGTTGCCAGCTACCGCGCTTCGTATTTTGCTGCCAAGGGCGTGACTGTGGCTACGGCACGTGCTGGCAATGTGATTGGTGGCGGCGATTGGAGTGCCGACCGCATCATGCCCGACGCTGTGCGCGCTTGGTCTGCGAATGAGACTTTGCAAGTGCGCCGCCCACAAGCTGTGCGCCCGTGGCAGCATGTGATTGAGCCGCTGTGCGCCTACTTGGTTTTGGCGGAGCGTGCTTGGGATGATAAATCCGTCGATAAAACAATCGCAAAAGCCTGGAATTTCGGCCCGCAGACACATGAAGCCGCAACCGTGCGCGAAGTCGTCGGCATGGCGCAAGCCGCTTTTGGCCAAGGCCAAGTGCAGTGGGGTGATGGCAAAGACGGACCGCATGAAGCGGGGCTGTTGATGCTGGACACCTCGCTGGCCAAATCGCAATTGGGTGTGCAATCTGTCTTTTCCTTGCAAGATGCGATTGGCATGACGATGCGCTGGTACCGTGATTTGCAAGCGGGGCAAACTGCCGCTGCGCTGTGTGAGCGCGATATTGCCCACTTCATCAAGCTAGCCTCGGCTGTAGGGTCATCGGAAATTAGCGAATGACTGAGCGTTTTGAGGTCAAAACCAGCAAACTCGCGGGTTTGCAAATCATCACCCGCCAGCCGATTGTGGATGCGCGCGGCTGGTTTGAGCGCGCTTACTGTGCAGACACCTTTGCCGAGCTGGGCATTTCTAAGGCCATCTCCCAAATCAACCGCTCGTTCACCGCTCAAAAAGGCAGCGTGCGCGGCATGCACTTTCAAACGGCGCCTTTTGCGGAAACCAAATTTGTCAGCTGTTTGAGGGGCGAAGTGTTTGATGTGGCGGTAGATTTACGCGCCAATTCACCCACATTTTTGCAGTGGCATGGCGACATTCTCTCAGCCGCTAACCAACGCAGCTTGCTCATACCCGAAGGTTTTGCACACGGTTTCCAAACTTTGAGTGCTGATTGCGAAATGCTGTATTTGCATACTCAAAAATTTGACCCAGCATCGTCCAGTGGCGTCAACCCGTTAGACCCACGGCTCGCTATCGATTGGCCGCTACCCATCACTGAATTGACTGAAATGTCAGACGGCGACAGACATCGCCCCATGATGCTCCCCACTTTTGAAGGACTTTGAAGATGAAATGCCGCCACTGCGACGCCCAAGTCACCCTGCCGTTTGTTGATTTAGGCAGCTCGCCGCCGTCTAACGCTTACTTGACCCCTGCACAGCTGCATGCGCCTGAAAGCTATTACCCGCTGCGCGTGCTGGTGTGCGAGAGCTGCTGGCTGGTGCAAACCGAAGACTTTGCGGGTTTTGACGACATGTTTTCGGCTGAATACGCCTATTTCAGCTCGTTTTCCAGCACCATGCTGGCGCACGTCAAACAATACAGCGAAGCCATGACGGCACGTTTTGGTCTGACATCCAATAGCTGCGTGGTTGAAGTGGCCTCCAACGACGGATATTTGCTGAAAAACTTCAAGGCCACAGGCATTCCCTGCTACGGCGTAGAGCCCACCGCAAGCACCGCCAAAGCAGCACGAGAGATTGGTATCGAGTCGATTGAGGAGTTTTTCGGTAAAAAATTGGCCAACCGCTTGGTGCTAGAGGGCCGCCAAGCCGATTTAACCGCTGCCAACAATGTGCTGGCGCATGTGCCGGACATCAACGACTTTGTCAGCGGCTTTACCCTGCTGCTCAAAGACCAAGGCGTTTCCACCTTTGAGTTTCCGCACCTGCTGAACTTGGTCGACAAAGCCCAGTTTGACACGATTTACCACGAGCACTTCTCCTACCTCTCGCTCACCGCCGTCAGCACCATTTTCAAAGCCAATGGCTTGAGCGTGTTTGACGTGGAAGAAATCGCCACCCACGGCGGCAGTTTGCGGGTGTTTGCCCAAAAAACCAGCACGGGTAAACATGCTTTGAGCCCCCGCGTGGCGGCCATGCTGGCGCGTGAAGAAGCTTTGGGCATGAAAACGGCTGCTTATTACGGCAAAACCCAGGCTGATGCCGTCAAAATCAAGCGCGATTTGCTGCAATTTTTGCTCAAAGCGCAAGCAGAGGGTAAAACGGTCGCTGCTTATGGCGCGGCGGCCAAAGGCAATACTTTGCTGAATTACGCCGGTGTGCGCGACGATTTGGTGAAGTTCGTCATCGACCTGAACCCCGCCAAGCAAAACAAATTCATGCCCGGCTCACGCATCCCCATGGTGGGAGCTGATGTGTTAGACACCACCGCGCCAGACTACATGCTGATTCTGCCGTGGAACCTTGAAGCCGAGATCAAAGCGCAACTGGCCGCCAAACACAAGGTCACTTGGCAATATGTGATGGCAGTGCCTGCGTTAAAAATTGACTAAAAGCGTTGTGGATTACCTACCGTTTACATAAAAACAGCATTGTTACGGAGGCTGTTCCCTGCTACATCGCTTAAAATCGCACCTGCTATTAAATTCAATCTTAATTCTTTGGAGTTTTCCCTGTGTTCAAAAGATTTGCTCAAATTTTGGCCTTGACTGTGCCGCTTCTGTTGGTTGCTTGTAATTCTGGCACGACAAGTACAACTACAACTGATACCACTGGTACAACGACGTCAGCAACCTCTGTTAGCTACTCTGGCACTTACACTGGCACTTCAAGTGGCGTGAATGCCGGCCCGACCACCGTGGTAGTCGGCGCTGATAAGTCCATCAAAGGCACGTTCAGCATCACCAACCGCCTGACCAATGAAACGGGCACTGGCGTTCCAACCGTGTACGAGACAACGCTTGATGGCAACGTCGACAGCGCAGGTAAAGTCACTTTCAACTCCATAATGGAGGGCACGGTGGTGATGATTTTTTCTGGCACTATTAACGCCAACGGTTTGATGTCTGGCACGTATTTCGAGCCTGCGTACCCAAATGACCCTTCTAAAGCTGGTACTTTCAGCTTGCAAGGTCCTAAAAATGGCTCGACAACGACCACCACTTCTACCGGTGGAGCCAAGAGCTGCACAGGATCATATGTGGGCAACTACAGCATGCCTGACCATGCTGAGCGTATTCGTTTGCGCAACCTGTCGCTGGCTGGCCGTGGTATCGCTGTGACAGGCAACGACGCTATCGATAATGGCAATGCTGGTGGTGGCGATCCTGACGGTGGTATCTACATGGTGGGTAGCTATGCGTTTGAAACTGACGCAAACTGCAATGTCATCAAGGGACAAACCTTTGTTTTCTATGCCTATGAATATGGCATTTCAGGTACGATTGTTAAGGGTTCAGAGTCAAATTTGATTTGGTCTGGACAAGGCTCTCAAGGTGAGTTGACCGTGTTGGTCGATTCTGGTAACAACATCTCTGGTCAATTCTTTCATCCAGCGCCAGACAGTTTTGTGTACGGCGTGATGAGTGGCACATTCACTCCGAATGGCAAAATCTAAGCCTTAGCGGTTCTGAACAAAAAGCCCTGCATGGTTTGCCATGCAGGGCTTTTTTAATGGTTAAAACGAGATTATCTATGTGCCTTATTCCGTCATTCCCGCGCAGGCGGGAATCCATGTCAGTGAGTGTGGATTCCCGCCTACGCGGGAATGACATCATCTAAATTGGACTAATTATGACTTGAGAAATGTGTTTTTGCTATTAAAATAATAGCTAATTAGTCAATAAATACGCCGGCTAGAGGCATTTTTTACTTATAAAAAGATTATTTTAAGGCTTTTTCAATAAATCACAAGCTTGCAAGGCCTTGGCAGCTTGTTTGATCGTCTCAAACGGCATGTTGGCACGCTTGGCAATGTCCAGCAGGCTGTGCTGGCCATCGGTCAAATTCAGCGTCCACAATAGCGCCATTTCGAACGTTGGGCGGTGAATCGTCGCGCCCACGCTGCCATACAAGCCCCGTTTACCCAGCCGTGGCTCGCATTTTGAGTTTTGGTTCACCAGAATTTGGTCATTCTCCAAAACGTCCAGCACCTTCATATACACCGCTAGCGACTCGGCTATTTGCTGCCCGCTGACGAAAGACAAATCATCCGCAGAACTGTGGTACTGGGCGAATTTGCCGTGGGTGGAGCGCGACAAGCTGCCAACAGCCAGGTTAAACCCCGGCGAGCAGTATTGCCGCTCGTCGTAGCCGTAGGGAAAAAACTCAATCAAATTGAAGCTGTCTTTTTCAGAAGTGAGCACATGCTTCGCCGCACGGTCAATCAAGGCGTCACCCTGGCGGCTGGTTTTATAGCTGAACTTGCCCGCATCGCCCACACAAACGACCACCAAGCCGTGCTTGATGCTCTTGGCTTTCGCTTCATTCAGCGCCAGCCAGGTGATAGAGCCAATCGTGCCCGGAATGAACAAAAAGCGGTAGGTGTAGCTTGGTTTTGATCCTGAAGCCTTGATTTGTTCAATATGCCGCGCCAAATAAGTTGCTAAGGCAATACCCGACAAATTGTCGTTGCACAGCGAGGGGTGGCAGGTGTGGCAGGAGATCAGCACTTCGTCTGTCGATTCGCCTTCAATCACATACTCGCCATAAGTCAGCGAGCCGTTTTGCAGCGTTGAATCAATCACGACTTCATACAGTTCGCCTTTGTCAGCGGCGGCCAAAGCATCCAACTGGTTCTGGCTCAGGCAAAAGCCCCATTTTTCTTGGTAGTAGGTGGTGCGGTAGGGAATCCAGTCCGGCTGCTCGGGCAGGGCGGTCAGGTGCGGGCGCAACTCGGCCAAAGTCATGCGCTGGTTCACGGGCGTGCTGTAGTTCAGCACGTGCAGATTGGATTTGTTGAAATCAATCAGCCGCTTACCATCGTCACCTTCAGCAGCGTTTTTCACATAGGCATCACGAATTGCCCACTCTTTGGGCACTTCCCAGTCAAAAACGGCTGTTCCACTGGGTACTTCATGGATGGTGATGGGTAGTAGCTTTTGGATATGTGCCATCGTCTCCCGCACACCCGGGCCGGTGATGCTGCGGCAAATCGGGTACAGCGTTTCCACGAGCTGGTACATTTGCTCGCCAAGGGGAGCGAAATCTAGTTCGGGGTCAAAAATATCAATCATATTGCTCATCAATTCCGTTAGCCGTCATTCCCGCGAAGGCGGGAATCCACCAGCGCCACCATGGATTCCCGCTTTCGCGGGAATGACAAAATTTAATTAATCGATTCTCTAGGTTTAATTTCGTTTTACTTCTTCATCGGGCGGATGTGCAAATCCGTCATTTCCGCTGTTTTGGGCAGCGCCAATGCGCTCAGCACCATCTGTGCCACGTCCTCAGGTTGCATCAAACTGGCTGCGTCATAGGGTTTGCCAGCCAGTTCGTGCGCTCGTTGTTGCATCACCGAGGCTGTCTTCCCTGGGTAAACGCTCATCACCCGCACGCCGATAGGATTGACTTCCAAGCGCAGGCAGTCTGCTATTGATTTCATAGCTGATTTGGTAGAAGAATAGACGGCTAGAGTCGTATTTGGCGCTACTGCGGCAGAGGAATTGATAAACACGATTTGCCCTGTGCTTTGCGTTAAATCAGAGGACATCAGAGGCAATAAAAGCTGCGTCAGCAAAAACGGGGCACGCACGTTGACTTGGTACATCATGTCCAGCTGCGCGATAGGAAAATCCGCCACCATGCCGATTTCTAGCGCACCGGCGCAGTGAATCAGCATATCCAGCGGTGTTGCAGAAGCTGAAACCTCGGCTGCGAGTCGTTTAACATCCGCTTCGACCGTGAAATCCGCGTTGTGCAGCTGCCAGCTATCAATCGCTTGTGGCCAACTGCGGGCAACCGCATGGATATGTGCGCCTTCAGCCGCCAAAGCCTGGGCAATTGCCAGACCAATGCCGCTGGAAGCACCGGTGACCAAAGCGCGTTTATTTTGAAAAAGAGGTTGAGAGCCGTTCATAGTCAACATTGTCCCATTTTTGAGCCATCCATTGCCCCAAGTTGATGCGTTGGCTTGCTGTGCTATTCTCAGCCCAACTTTTCAAGATCATTATGCAAGCAGACGTCACCATCTTTTTACCGGTTTACAACGGTGCAAATTACATCAAAGAAGCCATTGAGTCAGTTTTGGCGCAAAACTACACGAACTGGACGTTTTTAATCGTTGACAACTGCTCCACAGACAACACAGCCGAGATTTGCCAGCCGTACTTGGCCGATCCGCGCTTCCAATACATCTTGAACGAGACCAATTTGGGCGTGCATGGCAACTTCCACAAAGCGCTCAGCCTGTGCCAAACCACGTATTTCGCCTATTTGAGCCACGACGACATTTATGTGCGGCCAGATGCGTTTGAAGAAGCCAGAAACATCCTAGAAGCCGACAAAACTTTGGCGATGGTGAACGCGCCGGTGCGCTGGCTGGACAGCCAATCTGAGTTCATCCCCAGCTTTGGCGCTTCCAAGGTGGGTTTTCAGGGCAAAGTGCTGGGCAAAACGGTGGCCAAAGCCAGCATTGTGCGCTGCCGCAATTTGTACGGCATTGCGGTGCTGTCGCGCACCGAGTTTGGGCAAAAGCTGCAGCTGGACAAACGCTTGCATCAAGCTTCTGACGTTAACTTCTTCGTCGGCATGAGCTGTTCAGAGGGAGGTGACCGTGACGTTTACGTGTTGCAAAACCCAGCCTACGCCATCCGTTTCCACCAAACCAACAACACGCTGCGCCAGTACGACACGCTGATTGACGAGATGAACATCATCGCCCAAAACCACGACATTAAGCTGTCGGCGGCAGAGCAAATCATGCAAAAACTGAATGCTTACAAGGTGCGTTTGGGTAAATGGGTGTTTTACCAAGTGCTGAACCGCCGTGCGGCACGAGCAAAGACAAGAACCAAGTCTGCCGCATGATACCCGATTTAAAAACTGCAGATTGGCGGCGTTTGCTGCGGTTTTTGGTTGTTGGGGGGCTGAACACCGCCATGAGCTTGGGCATTTACTTTCTATGCCTGTACCTGTTCAACTGGCCGTATTACGTGGCCTCCGCCGTGTCCATTTTGTTTGGCATTGCCGTGGGCTTCAAAGCGCATGGCGCGTTTGTATTTAACAGCAGTGGCAGTCTTTGGCGTTATGTGGCCTGCTGGGTGTCGATTTATGCAGGTAATACGCTGATGATTGCCTTGATTCGCGATTACACGGGCGACTATTGGGCGCAAATCATCTTGCTGCCGTTCACCACGGCGTTGTCGTTTTATTTGATGAAAAAGCTGGTTTATCGCAAATAAAGCGGCTTTTTACCTTAAATATTGCTTAAATATGCCAAAATACGTCTCTAGCCGGCGTATTTATTGCCTTATTAGCTATTAAAATAATAGCAAAATTGCACTTTACTCGAACAAAGGCATGATGTATTTCCACACTGTATTCATCATGAACGGCTGTGCATCTACGTTGTAATGGTAGCCATAGCCGTCGTTCAGCACATATTGAGGTTTCCAAATGATGTCTTCCACAATCGGCACATAGGTTGCCGCACCGATAAAAGCGGTCTGTTTAACCATTTTAGAGTACTCGGCTGCATACGCCGTGCCGCGAACGGTCAAGGTCATATCCGCCAGCAAGGGCTTGGCACCGCTGTTTCTGACCATGTTGATCATGGTCAGAAAGTCCTCTGAAATCTCTGACAACGGAAAAGCGGCACGTGCGTCATTCGTGCCATGGGCCAGAATAACGTGTGTTGGTTGGTGAACTGCTAGGACATAAGCCAATCGATCGATAGCTTCAAAGGCAAACTCAGAGCCCAAGCTTTCATTGATGACGGTAACTGGCGCAAAAGCATCTATTTTTTCAGCTTTCAAACGATTCCGCAGCAGGTCAGCATACATCAGGCCGGGTGGCACATCTTCGTAGTACTCGCCAAATTTTTCAACCCCATAACCTTGGGATGTTGAATCGCCAAATACCATGATGACCGTTGGCTTTTTGGGCTGCTTGATGGTAACGGTGCTTGTGCCAGTGCCGGTGCTTGTGTCTGTGCTTCCGCCTCCGCAAGCCGATATTGAGACAGCTGCCGCGACAACTAGGAGAGATTTGAGTAGTTGCTTGTAGTTAAACATTGTCAAAGGATTAATTTGTAGGAGAGGAGTAGACGGCTTCAGGGGTAAATATCAAGGGTGCGATGCGCTTCAAGTAGGTCTGTGCCGCATCCACCGTCAAATGCCCATAATCGACGGAGGCAACTTTAACACCGTCCTCGCTGTCTCTGGTTAAGCAACCATCTGAATTGCATAAGAAATCCAACCCAGAAATATAGCTGATATCCAGGCGTTTGGCGAGTTCGCGCATTTGTTTGTCGTAAATCGGCAACTCTGCCACCAAGCCAAAATCGCCGTAAGACATATAAAGCGGTGGCTTGGCAACGGTTTTGGTCTTTTTCCAAGTTTCTACGATGTTGTGCGGCAACGAGTTTTTCCAATAGGGCGTTGGGCCCATCAAAATGACTTTTTTAACGCCAGCTTTTTTCAATTCTGCAACAGTCGCATCCAATTTGGTTAAATCGTACAAACCCGCAAAACCGCCTTTGCCGTCCAAACCGTGCGACCAATAGGCATACATCATCACGATTTCGGGTTTGAGTTCTTGGATGAGCTTGAAGCTGCTGGTGTTGATTTCATTGCACCACGGACGGACGTCGCCAATGATGGGCGGGCACACCGCGCCCGTGCGCTGCGCCACGCCAAAGCTGTAGGCACCTGTGTCTTGTAAATGCTTCAAACCAGGGTACAAAGCGGCCGCGTGGGAGTCTCCCCACAAGAAAAGCAGAGGGCGTTTAGCCATATCGACATTAGCAGCAACTTTGTCCACACAATCTGGCGAAAACTCAGACGACGGGTGGCCTTGGTCCAAAATGCAAGTGCCGCTGCGCCAGCCTTCGTCTAGCTTGGGTTGGTTGTGCAGCAAGGCTTGGATGAACTTGGGGAACCTGAAGTCAAACCCGTTGCGCAGGTAGGTGTAACCGCCCAACATGGCAATGGCGAGCAAAACGCCACTCAACAGGATACTGATGCGTGGCAAGTTTTTATCAAAACGAATAGGTCGCTCCACCAAACGGTAAGTCAACCACGACAGCAAAATGCTCAGAGCAATCAAGCCCAGTTTGGTCGTGGCATCCAGCGTGCCGAGTTTGATTTCAGCAAATACCAACAGCGGCCAGTGCCATAAGTACAGTGGAAAGCTGATCAACCCCACCCAAACAAACAAGCGGTTGGACAGCACATTCTGGTTAAACCAAGCTTTCGGCCCCGCTTTGATCAACAAAAATGCCGCAATGGTCGG
>JAYSZH010000068.1:0-37752 GCA_043738155.1 Polaromonas sp.
GTAGCGTTTTATCTGGAACAAAGTATGAATTGCTGCTGGCATGTGCGCCGCTAGGTAATCCGTAAATCAAAGGCTTTGAAGGGCTAATGGAAGAGCAAAGCGCCTGCAAAGGCTTCGCACCCGGTGAATGGTCTGAATGCGAATGTGTGCAGACGATCATCTGAATATCGCCCTGCGTCGCCTCAAACAAGCGCTGAATATGCGCAGCATCATTCGGGCCCGGATCAACCACGATGTAGCCTGTATCTGCCGTGCCGATGATGTAGCTGTTCGTCCCCGGCCCGGTCATCATGCCCGGATTGGGTGCCGTCAGGCGCATCACATTTTTCAGCAAAGGTACAGGTTTCTCGTGCTGCCACGGCACGGTTGCCAGCAAGGTTGGCTCGCTGGAATCAGAATGAATTGTTTGGTTTTCTCTAGCCATAACGCCATTATTGACCAAGTTACAATCCTTTCCATGAAAGCAGTCATACTTGCCGGTGGATTAGGCACACGCATCAGCGAAGAGTCCACAACCCGTCCGAAACCGATGATAGAGATTGGTGGCAAGCCCATTTTGTGGCACATCATGAAAACCTACTCGGCACACGGCATCAACGACTTTGTGATCTGCTGCGGCTACAAGGGCTACGTCATCAAAGAGTATTTTGCGAACTACTTTTTGCACATGTCCGATGTCACCTTTGACATGGCCGCCAACAAAATGGAAGTCCACCAGCGCTCTGCCGAGCCGTGGAAAGTCACCTTGGTCGACACCGGCGAGAGCACCATGACAGGTGGCCGCCTGCGCCGCGTGGCCGAGTATTTGAAAGACGAAGAAGCTTTTTGCTTCACCTATGGCGATGGCGTGTCTGACATCGATATCACAGCGCAGTTGGCCTTCCACAAAGCCCACGGCAAACAAGCCACCATCACCTCCATCACCCCGCCAGGTCGCTACGGTGCTCTGACGACGGAAGGCAACCAAGTCCTCGGTTTTGCCGAAAAACCACCGGGTGACGGTGGTGCGTTCAACGGCGGGTTTTTTGTGTTGTCGCCCAAAGTCATCAGTCAAATCGCTGGCGATGCAACCACTTGGGAAACCGAGCCTCTGCAAAACCTAGCCCACAGCGGCGAACTGATGGCCTACCGCCACGAAGGTTTTTGGCAACCTATGGACACCCTGCGCGAGAAAAATTTGCTGGAAAACCTGTGGGCGACAGGCAAAGCGCCTTGGAAGGTTTGGGAATAAACCTGGATTTTTTGCTGTACTTTTTATAGCTGTTTAAGCAATAAATACGCCGGCTTGAGGCGTATTTATGCTAAAAAATCAATTCAAAGCCGCGTCCAGCAATTCCACCCAGTGCTTCACCGGCGTCTGCGTACCGCTTTGCAAATGGGTGATGCAGCCGATGTTGGCGGAGACGATGACTTCGGGGTTCATGTCGTTTAAATTACCCAATTTGCGATCGCGCAATTGGTAGGCGATTTCTGGCTGCAACACGGAATAGGTACCCGCTGAGCCGCAGCACAGATGCGCTTCGCAGCTGGCGACGTTGATTTTGAAACCCAAAGCGCTCAAGTGCTTTTCAACGCCACCACGCAGTTGCTGGCCGTGCTGCAGCGTGCAGGGCGGGTGAAAAGCGATCTGCTGAGCGGATTTTGTTTTGATGCCTTCGACAAGCTCAGGCCGAACGGAAAGTAATGTTTGCACCAAATCGGGCAACAATTCGCTCAAATCTCGCGTTAAGTCGCTGATTTTCTTGGCTTTTTCGGCATAAAGCAGGTCGTCTTGCAGGATGTGGCCGTATTCTTTGACGGTGACACCGCAGCCGGAGGCGTTCATGACAATCGCTTCAACTTGATCAGTCTCGACAAGCGGCCACCAAGCGTCGATATTGATACGCATGTGCGCTTTGCCGCCGTCTTGGTCGTTCAAGTGGAACTTCACCGCGCCGCAGCAGCCCGCTTTGGGGGCTGTCAGGGTTTGGATGCCTGCAGCGTCCAGCACGCGGCGGGTGGCGGCATTGATGTTGGGGGACATGGACGGTTGCACGCAGCCTTCCAGCATCAGGACTTTGCGGCTATGCGCGCGTGTAGGAATTACCCCAAAAGCTTGCTTCTCTGGGACTTTGTTCTTCAAGGAAGCTGGCAAAAGCGGTCTAACCAGCTGCCCCAATGCCATGGCTGGCGCGAAAAGCGGCGAAGGCAAGCCTTCCTTCAGCGCCCAACGCACGGCTTTTTCGGAGGCTGGGCGCTCAACCTTGGCATCCACAATTTTGCGGCCAATATCGACCAAATGTCCGTAATCAACACCACTGGGGCAGGTGGATTCGCAGTTTCGGCAGGTCAGGCAGCGGTCAAGGTGCAGCTGGGTTTCGCGGGTGGGTGGCATGCCTTCCAGCACTTGCTTCATCAAGTAAATCCGACCACGCGGTCCGTCTAGCTCATTACCTAACAGCTGATACGTCGGGCAAGTCGCCGTGCAAAAGCCGCAGTGCACGCATTTGCGCAAAATAGCTTCGGCGGCATTGCCATCGGGTGTGTTTTTGAACTCTGGGGCGAGGTTGGTTTGCATAGGATTTACCGCAATTTTTCCAGTAATTACATATCTGCAAACATGCGGCCACGGTTGAAAATACCGACGAGGTCGAATTGATGCTTCAAATCTCTGTGAATTCGGTCTAAAGGTGATTTTAGGGGGTTAAATACCACCTTATTTTCAGATGTAGCCGGCGTATTTATTGCCTCATTAGCTATAAATAAAATAGCACTTCCGCCGATTTTATTGGCCTGGCTGCGAATACGTTCTGCTTCGCTGTAAGGCAGCTTCACCCAACGCTGCGCACCATGCCATTCGACCAGCGTATCGCCCAAGTGCAAATCAGGCGCGGTGTCTGGCACGCTCAGCCGCCACAGACACTCATCGCCCTGCAGCTTGAAGAAATCCATGCTTTGATTGCGCAAAGCTTGCCAATCGGCTGCCACGGTCGCGTTGCCAGAGGCTGCGTTTTGCAGTTTTCCGCCCATTTCAGCGCTCATTTTTTGAATGGCTGCCTCAACAGCGGCAACCGCCCCCCGCAAACGCAGATACAAAACGCCTTGATCCGCTTCTTGAATCCAGCAACTGGCATTCAGCGGCAGCGGCTGCGCGCCCCAAGTATTGAGCATGTCGATCGCCTCAGACTGCGTACATTCAAACTTCAAGGTCGCCTCAGCCGGCAGGATGGGCAGTACTTTGAGCGAAACCTCTGTCATCAGCCCCAACGTGCCCATAGACCCCGCCATCAAGCGGCTGACATCGTAACCGGCGACGTTCTTCATCACCGTGCCGCCAAAGTGCAGCTCTTCGCCTTTGCCGTTGACCATGTTGACGCCCAGCACAAAGTCTTTCACGCTGCCACTGCTGGCGCGGCTGGGGCCGCTCAAACCGGCGGCGACCATGCCGCCCACGGTTGTGCCGGGGCTGAAGTGTGGCGGTTCAAACGGCAGGCATTGGTTCTTTTCAGCCAACACGGCTTCCAATTCAGCCAAAGGCGTACCCGCTTTGACAGTGACGACCAGCTCGCTGGGTTCGTAGCTGGTGATGCCGTTCAAACCACGGGTATCTAAAATCTCGCCATGCAACGACTGCCCATAAAAGTCTTTTGTGCCACCACCACGGATTCTGAGTGGTTTGCCAGCGCTTGCTGCGGCTTTGATGCGCTCAACTAAAACTGGCAAAGCGTTTGACATCATCAATCCTGATAAAAATTGACAGGCAAACCCGGCACATCCACCTGCATGGAAAACACATGCCCAGCCAGCGGCTGCGCCTTCAGTTCTTCAGCGCTGCGCCCAAAGCTGGAAGTCGTGATGAACAGCGTTTTCATGTCCTCGCCACCAAAGCACGGCATGGTGGTGCAACGCGTGGGGGTTGGAATATCGGCCAAGAGTTTGCCAGAAGGTGCGAATTTCAGAATCCGCTGGCCGTCGTACATGGCGATGTAGTAATTGCCTTGGGTGTCAACCGCGCAACCGTCTGGCCGGCCTTGGTAGTTGACGCCCAAGGTGTTTTCAGGCGTCCAGCCGGTGGGTTTGGCGTCAAATTTCTGGAAGACGCGTTTGTTGGACATTCTGCCGCTCGCTTCGTCCCAATCCCAGGCGTGGATGATTTGGTCTACCGTGTCTGCCCAGTAAATGGTTTTGTTGTCTGGCGACCAGCCCAGGCCATTGGCCAAAATCGCGTCTTTTTGCACAATGTCGAATTTTGGCGGTTTTGTCTTGTCGGCGGTACCACCTGTAGCGCGCGCATCCAGTCGGTACAAAGCGGCCAAGCGCTCAGTGCGTGGCTCAAACATGCTACCCGCCCAAAAACGGCCTGCGGTGTCGCATTTGCCGTCGTTAAAGCGCTGGGTGGCGGTGTCGTAATTGACCGAAGCGATTTTGACCAACTCTGACTGCCAATAGGCGGCGCGGTAAATACCGTCGCGCAGGGCAATGATCAAACCACCGCGCTTGGCCGGAGCAATGCAGCCGGGCTCTTGCGTCATGTCCCAGCCCTCAGTCACCATGCCGTCCAGGCTGGCGCGGTGGATTTTTTTGCCGGGAATATCGATCCAATACAGCATCTGCTCTGTCGGATGCCAAAAAGGCGATTCGCCCAGCATGTCAGGGGCGGTGCTGACTTTTGTCCAAACGGGTTGCTGTGCGCTTGAATTGACGCTCATGTGGCTAGTGTCTCCATTGTTTTTAAAACCTGCTCAGCGCTGATGTCGTGCAGGCAGCGCGTATGACCAAATACACATTCTCGCGCAAAACAGGGGGCGCAATCGAGTGCGGGTTGATAAGTAGGGTCATTTTTTAACCACAGCACTTTTGCTGAAGCGTTCAAAGGCGGCGTGTGCAGCGGACTGGAAGAACCGAAAACAGCGACTTGCGGCACACCCAATGCGGCCGCGACATGCATCAAACCGGAGTCATTACTCACTATACATTTTGTAGCTGTTATGACAGCAAACGCACCGGCTAAAGATGTTTTTCCTGCTAAATTTAAGCATGTATTGGGCTGCTGCGTATTGACGGGTGTTGCAATTGATTCGCACAGCTCAAACTCTTTACCCGAGCCCAGCAGCACGACCTGTACACCTAACTTCAACGCCAAATCCACAAAATGCTGCGCCGGCCAGCGCTTGGCAGAGCCAAACTCAGCACCGGGTGAAAAAACAACGTAATTGCCGCGCTGCAAACCCAGGTTGTTCAAGGTCGTTTGCACCTCAGCTTCATTCAAAGCGAGCCGTGGAATATCGGTCTGATAACCCGTTTTTGGGTGCTCTTCCCCACTCAAAGCCGAATAAAACGTCACCATCGGCGGTTTGTTGGTGGGGTTTTTCAGTCTGTGTGTTAAAAATCCCACCCGTGCTTCGCCCATGTACCCAATCCGCTTAGGGATGCCAGCAAAGAGCGGCAGCAGCGCGCTTTTGAGCGAATTGGGCAGCACATAAGCCGCATCAAAAGGCTGGGTGCGTTTGCTGAAATCATGTGCAATGCGCCGCCGCGCCGCAAATTGCAAGCCGCCATGCGCAAAGGGAAATTCCACCACCTCCGCCACGCTGGGCATGGCGCGGTACACCGGCGCGACCCAAGGCAACGCCCCGACTGTCAGCCGCTCGCCCCGCGCGTGCAGGCGGCGCATCAGCGGCTCGGTCATCACCGCATCGCCAATCCACTGGGGGGCGATGATGAGAGACTGACTCAGTGAATTAGTGCCCACCAGCGTAGTGTTCGCCCGCTTTCAAAGCGTAAACCGTGCCGCAATAGGCGCATTTGGCGCTACCCGTGTGGCCGACGTCCAAGAAAACCTTGGGGTGGTTGTTCCACACTGGCATGCCCGCCTGCGGGCTGGGGCAGAACACACCACCTTGGCGGTTCAGGTCAGACGCGAGCAGCTCGACGGTGGCTACGGCTTTAGAAGTTGCTGGGTTTGTCATGGTTTTTAGAGTTTTAGCTTGCAGATACGCTATTTTAAGGTGCAGATACGCTTTTTTCCTCTTTTATAGCATCTCCCATCGCATCTTCTATCACGTCAGCAACTTCAGGTCGCAACAACACCCAGCTTTGCAGTTTGCCGCCCAAAAACGTGCAAGTCACGTGCGATTTCGTCCCATCCGTCCAGCGGAAAACCTCAGGTTGCGCATCTTTCACACTCAAAAGCTCGCCCAAAGCCTTGGTCATGGCGATGACGTGCATCAGCGTCTTGCCTTGTTGCAGCTTGGCGTTCAGCATCACCGCGCTGTCAACATAGCCAATGGGCCGATTCGCCGCGCGTTTCAAAACCTGCATCATGCGGCTGAAATGCAGCAGCGCCCAGGTGACCAAGCCCGAAGCAACAATAGCCACGCCAGACCATTTGTAGTAGGTGTAGGCCATCACAAACGCGGCGGCAACGATGATGGGGGGAATGATTTTTTGTAGCATAGTTCTGAATTTTATCACATTTTTGCTATAAAAATGATAGCTATTTGAGCACTAAACACGCCGGCTAGTGTCGTATTTATATGCCCCGAACTATGGCCATCGCTTCCTCTATTCGCTCCACAGCATGGATCGTCAGCCCCTCAAAATCAGGATTGTCTTTACCTCCTGTTTTGGCACCCTTTTTGGGCGCATTGGCTTTGGGGACGATGGCAACGCTGAAACCGAGTTTCGCGGCTTCTTTCAGGCGCTCTTGACCACGCGGGGCGGGGCGCACTTCACCTGCTAACCCCACCTCGCCAAAAGCGATAAAACCTTTGGGCAGCGGTTTACCGCGCAGGCTGGAGGTGATGGACAGCATCACCGCCAGATCTGCCGCTGGCTCGCTGATGCGGACACCGCCCACGGCGTTGACAAACACGTCTTGGTCCATGCACGCCACACCGGCATGGCGATGCAAGACGGCCAACAACATGGCCAAACGGTCTTTGTCCAAGCCGACGCTCAAGCGTCTTGGACTGGGGCCGCCGCTGTCGACCAAAGCTTGAATCTCCACCAACATGGGGCGCGTACCTTCTAGCGTTACCATGACGCAACTGCCAGGCACGGGCTCGGTGTGCTGGCTCAAAAAGATGGCGCTGGGGTTGCTGACGCCTTTCAAGCCCTTTTCAGTCATCGCAAATACGCCGATTTCATTGACCGCGCCGAAACGGTTTTTGATGGCGCGAACCAGACGGAAACTGCTGTGGGTGTCGCCCTCAAAGTACAGCACGGTATCAACCATGTGCTCCAGCACACGCGGGCCGGCCAGAGCGCCTTCTTTGGTGACGTGGCCGACGAGCACAATGGCGGTACCGCTGCTTTTTGCATAGCGCGTGAGATGCGCTGCGCATTCACGCACCTGCGCCACCGAGCCGGGCGCGGAGGTCAATTGGTCGGAATAAACGGTTTGGATCGAATCGATCACCGCGATCTGGGGTTGTTCTTTCTCTAACGTGGCAAGGATTTTTTCTAGGCCAATTTCAGCCATCACTTTGACTTGAGAGTTCAACAGTCCCAAACGACGGGAGCGCAACGCGACTTGTGCGCCGCTCTCCTCCCCCGTCACGTAGAGTGTTCTTTGGCCGCTGCGCTGCAATGAGTCCAGCGCCTGCAGCAGCAGGGTTGATTTGCCAATGCCGGGGTCACCGCCTATCAGCACCACACCGCCTTCGACCATGCCACCACCCAAGACGCGATCCAACTCGTCATGTCCGGTGGGGGTGCGCTGCATGTCAACCGCGTCAATGTCACCCAAAGTCGCCACTTCGGCGGTTTTGGCCAAGGACGCAAAGCGGTTTTTGGTGGGTTGCGCGCTCTCGGCGACGGACTCGACCAGCGTGTTCCAGGCGTTACAACTGGGGCATTTGCCCAGCCACTTGGGCGCGGTGCCGCCGCACTCCGTGCAAACGTAAATTGTTTTTTCTTTGGCCATGCCTCTATATTACTGTACATACAACCAGTTTAAAAATTTATTATTGGTTATTGACATGGTTTTGCAAAAATCATTTAATATATTAAATAATATAGCAACTACACCCGCTCAAATCAACAAAGCTACGCCTTTCCAACATCGCAACCTGCCACGCCTGCTGCTGCAAGCGCGCGAGGCGGTGATGGCGCACACGCGGCCGTCCTTGCGCGAGCATGCGCTGAGCGACCAGCAGTGGCGGGTGTTGCGGGTGCTGGGCGAAAACGGCACGGTAGAAACGGGTCGTGTGGCGCGCGAGGCCTTCATCCTCGGGCCCAGCCTGACGGGAGTGCTGACCCGCATGGAGCGCGATGGTTTGATCACCCGCTATCGCGACCCTGCCGACCAGCGCCGCACCGTGGTGGAAGCAACTGAGCTCGGCCACACACTGGTGGGCACCCTCTCGACCACCATAGAAACCCATTACCAATGGATGGAGCAGACCTTGGGCAAAGACAAATTGGCACAGCTGTACACGCTGCTGGACGCCGTGATTGAACTGGAGCAGACATGACATTAACGCAAGCTTTCGTGCCCACCGGCACGGTGTATGGCACGCTGCTGAATTTCAAAACCGAGCTGGCTGCCATGCAGTCGCAGATGAACCAACCGCCCTACAAAGCACCGCCGCAAGCACCGGTGCTCTACGTCAAACCAGCCAACACCTGGAGCGAGAATGGCGCAAGCATTGCCGTGCCAGCGCAGGTGCAAGAGGTTGAAATTGGCGCGACGATTGCGATGGTGATGACGTCTAACGGGTCTAATCAGCAAATTCACTATGTTTTGATGAATGACCTGTCCATCCCGCACAGCAGCTTTTTTCGACCACCGGTGAAGTTCAAATGTCTGGATGGTTTTCTGGGCATAGGTTCGCAAACCGTTGAGACAGACCAGCCACAAGATTTCAAGCTGGAGGTTCGCGTGAATGGCGAACTGGTGCAAAGCCTTGATTTTTCGCATCTGGTGCGACCTGCTGCCCAATTGCTGGCTGATGTGTCTGAATTCATGACGTTACAGAAGGATGATGTGTTGATGCTGGGCTGTGATTGCCTCGCTGATGGCAAAAGACCCGTTGCAAGAGTGGGTGACGTGATTGCCATCAATTCGCCCAGCCACCCTGCACTCGGAACCTTGAGCAACACACTTGTGGCGGAGGCAGCATGAAACACGCCGTTGTGAACTATGAAGGCGAGCGCTACAACGCGGTTGAACAAAACGGACAACTTCTGTTGGTCGATGGGGCGATGGGGCAAATCGGCAGACTGGTTGACTTTGATGTCGTGCAGTGGTTGCCGCCGTTGGCCGCCACACCGCGTCCACGCACCATTCTGGCGCTGGGTTTGAACTATGCCGACCACGCCAAAGAGCTGGAATTCAAAGCCCCCGAGGAACCGCTGGTCTTCATCAAGGGTGAAGGCAGTTTGATCGGCCACCGCGCCTTGACCTACCGCCCGCCAGACGTCAAGTTCATGCATTACGAGTGCGAACTGGCGGTGGTGATAGGCAAAACCGCCAAAAAGGTCAAACGTGATGACGCCTACGACTTTGTGCAGGGCTACACCGTGGCGAACGATTACGCCATCCGCGATTATCTGGAGAACTGGTACAGACCCAACCTGCGCGTCAAAAACCGCGACACCTGCACCCCGCTGGGGCCGTGGCTGGTGGATGCGGCGGACATTCCCAACCCCATGAATCTGGCGCTGCAGACCACTGTCAACGGCCAAGTCACCCAAAGCGGCAACACACGGGACATGATTTTTGATATGCCGTTTTTGATTGAATATTTCAGCAGTTTCATGACACTGCAACCTGGCGACCTGATCTTGACCGGTACGCCCGATGGCGTGGTGGACTGCCAGCCGGGGGATGTCATCGTCACGGAGATTGAAGGCGTGGGCGCTTTGAGAAACACCATTGCAACCGCTTCCGTTCGCCCTGAGCTTGTCGAAGGGTTTGGCAGAACGACACCTTAAAGACTTCGACAAGCTCTGTCCGAACGGATTTTTATCAACGACACATCATGCAAATCAATCACCTCATCAACGGCAAATCAGTCAGTAGCGACCGCTACTTCGAAACCATCAACCCTGCTACGCAAGAAGTACTCGCAGAAGTCGCATCGGGTGGCGAGGCAGAAGTCAACGCCGCTGTCGCAGCCGCCAAAGCCGCCTTCCCAGGCTGGGCGACTACGCCCGCACCGCAGCGTGCCAAACTGATGCGCAAACTGGGCGAGCTGATCGCCACGCACGTGCCCGAGATTGCGCAGATGGAAACCAAGGACTGCGGCCAAACCATCTCGCAAACTGGGAAACAGTTGATACCGCGCGCAGCCGACAACTTCAGCTACTTTGCCGAGATGTGCACCCGCGTGGACGGCCATACCTACCCGACCGAGACGCACCTGAACTACACGCTGTTTCACCCGGTCGGTGTCTGCGCTCTGGTCAGCCCGTGGAACGTGCCCTTCATGACCGCCACCTGGAAAGTCGCCCCCTGTCTGGCGTTTGGCAACACCGCCGTGCTGAAGATGAGCGAACTCTCGCCCATGACCGCCGCGCGCTTGGGCGAGTTGGCATTGGAGGCGGGCATTCCAGCGGGCGTGCTCAACGTCGTGCATGGCTACGGCAAAGAAGCGGGCGAGCCGCTGTGCAGCCACCCGGATGTGCGGGCGATTTCTTTTACAGGCTCAACCGCAACGGGCAACCGCATTGTGCAAGCGGCAGGACTTAAGAAGTTCAGCATGGAGCTGGGTGGCAAATCACCCTTTGTGATTTTTGCGGATGCGGACCTGGACCGCGCACTGGATGCGGCGATTTTCATGATCTTCAGCAACAACGGCGAGCGCTGCACGGCAGGCAGCCGCATTCTGGTGCAGCAATCGATCTATGCCGACTTCGCACACAAGTTTGCCGAGCGCGCCAAACGCATTGTGGTGGGCGACCCGCTGGATGAGAAAACCATCGTCGGCCCGATGATCAGCCAAGCACATTTGACCAAGGTGCGCAGCTATATTGAACTCGGCCCCAATGAAGGCGCAACGCTACTCTGCGGTGGCTTGGGAACGCCTGATCTACCCGAGCACGTGAAGCGCGGTAATTTTGTGCTGCCCACCGTGTTTGCCGATGTGGACAACCGCATGCGGATTGCGCAGGAGGAAATCTTCGGGCCGGTGGCCTGTCTGATTCCGTTCAAGGATGAGGCTGAGGCCATCAAACTGTCCAACGACATCAGCTACGGCCTGTCCAGCTATGTGTGGACTGAGAACCTCGCCAAAGCGCACCGCATGGCGGCAGCGGTGGAGGCCGGTATGTGCTTTGTCAACAGCCAGAACGTCAGAGATTTACGCCAACCCTTCGGCGGCACCAAGGCCAGCGGCACCGGGCGCGAAGGCGGCACCTGGAGTTACGAGGTGTTTTGTGAACCAAAGAATGTCTGCGTCTCATTGGGTAGTCACCACATTCCACATTGGGGAGTCTGATTATGGGAACCTTAGCCTTAGCCGCAAAAATCACACATGTGCCCAGCATGTACCTATGTGAATTCCCTGGGCCCAATTTTGGCAAACGTGATGCCGCCATTGCGGGCCACAAAGAAATCGACCGCCGTTGCCGCGCACTGGGCGTGGACACCATCGTGGTGTTTGACGTGCACTGGCAGGTCAACAGCGAATACCACCTCAATTGCGCGCCCAAGTTTGAGGGCATTTACACCAGCAACGAATTGCCACATTTCATCAAGAACATGCCCTATGCCTATCCGGGCAACCCTGAGCTGGGGCATTTGATTGCGGATATGGCTAACGACATGGGCGTGAAAAGCCGTGCCCACTCTGATACCACGTTGAACCTGGAATACGGCACACTTGTGCCCATGCGCTACATGAACAGCGACCAGTATTACAAGGTGATTTGTGTCAGCGGCTGGTGTGATTGGCATGATCTGGAGGAAAGCCAGCGCTTTGGTTTGGCCGTGCGCCGCGCCATCGAAGAGAAATACGATGGCACCGTTGCGGTGTTTGCCAGTGGCTCGCTCTCGCACCATTTTGCCGACAATGGCAAAGCGCCCGAATACGCCTTCAAGGTCTATGACCCGTTTTTGGAACAGATTGACTTGCGTGTGGTGGAGCTGTGGGAGAGGGGTGAGCACGCCACCGTCATCGACATGCTGCCCATGTATGCAGAGAAATGCTGGGGAGAGGGTGATATGCACGACACGGCCATGCTCTATGGTGCGTTGGGTGGGCGCAGCTACAACGGGAAAGTTGAAGTGGTCACACCCTATTTTGGATCAAGCGGCACAGGTCAGATCAATGCAATTTTTCCAGTTACACCATTGAAAGCCTGATATGCCGCATCTTGTGATTCTTTACACCGCCAACCTCGACCAAGAGACGGACATGACCTCCTTGTGCCGCCGCCTGGCCGACACCATGTTGGACGTGCAGGACGACAAGGGCGCACAGGTCTACCCGACAGGCGGCACCCGCGTGCTGGCCTACCCTGCGCCGCATTACGCGGTGGCCGATGGCAAGGCCGATTACGCTTTTGTCTATCTCAATCTGCGCATGGGCAAAGGCCGTTCTGAAGCCACGCAAAAACGCGCTGGCGATGCGTTGTTGATGGCGGCGAAAGCGCATTTCCAACCCATTTTTATACAGCGCCACATTGGCATCACCCTACAAATTGACGAAGGCCATGAGGTGTTTGATGGCAAGCACAGCAACCTGCACCCCTTGTTCAACAAGTTGCCTCCCACACTATAAAGGCCAATCATGTTTTCTGACACCCTGATCGCCCAGCTTGCCGCTGAATTGAAGCAGTCTGAAAAGACGCGCACCCAGGTCGAACACTTTTCCAAACGCTACCCCGACATGACGATTGAAGATGGGTATGCCATCTCCAAAGCCTGGGTGGCGCTCAAAATCAAAGAAGGCCGCGTTGCCAAAGGTCACAAAATCGGCTTGACCTCGCGCGCCATGCAGCAAAGCAGCCAGATCAACGAGCCAGATTACGGCACGCTGCTGGACGACATGTTCTTCCCCGAAGGAAGCGATATTCCCTTCCAGCGCTTCATCGCACCCAGGGTGGAGGTGGAACTGGCTTTTGTCTTGGGCAAACGCCTGCAAGGTCCGAACGTCACCATTTTTGACGTGCTGGCTGCGACCGAGTACGTGGTGCCGGCGATTGAGATCATCGACGCCCGCATCGAACAATTTGACCGTCACACCAAAGCCCCGCGCAAGGTGTTTGACACCATTTCTGACAACGCCGCCAACGCGGGCATCATTTTGGGTGGCCGCCCTGTGAAGCCCGATGCGGTTGACCTGCGCTGGGTTAGCGCGCTGCTGTACAAAAACGGCGTGATTGAAGAAAGTGGTGTCGCCGCCGCTGTGCTGAACCATCCAGCGAATGGTGTGGCATGGCTGGCCAACAAACTTGCACCTTGGGGTGAATTTTTGGAAGTGGGTGAAATCGTGCTGGCTGGCTCTTTCACCCGACCCACCACAGCGCTACCGGGCGACACCTTCCATGCCGACTATGGCTCGCTGGGTGCTATTGCGTTCCGTTTTGTTTAACCAACTCTCATCTTAGAAGCCCTATGAAATCCTCCATGCACCCTGATGAATGGCAAGCCCGCATTGAGCTGGCTGCGGCCTATCGCGTTTTCAACATGCTCGGCTGGACCGAGATGATTTACAACCACATCACCCTGCGTTTGCCTGATTCCGTATCCAAAGGTGAAAAGCAGTTTCTCATCAACCCGTTTGGACTGCATTACAGCGAGGTGACGGCGAGTAATCTGGTCAAAATCGACATTCACGGCAAGATATTGGATGAGTCGATCTATCCAGTGAATCCAGCTGGTTTCACCGTGCATGCCGCCATCCACGACAACTTGCCAGACGCGCACTGCATCATGCACACCCACACCACGGCGGGTGTGGCGGTGGCTTGCTCGGCAGCGGGGTTGGTGCAAAACAACTTTTATTCTGCCCAGTTGCACGACATGGTGGCCTACCACGACTTTGAAGGCATCACCATCCACGCCGATGAAGCGCCGCGCTTGCTGAAAAACATAGGCAACAAACCAGCAGTGATTTTGCGTAACCACGGCCTGCTGGCTTGGGGGCAAACATTGCCACAAACCTTTGTCACGCTGTGGACACTGCAACGCGCCTGCGAAATCCAGCTGGCGACGCTCAGCATGGGTGCGGCGATTACCGTGGCAGAACCTGTTGCCGCAAAATGCACCCGTGACTCACTGCAATTTGACGCCAAATTTGGCGCAGGTCGCGATGTGTTTGAAGCCATGCAGCGGCTGGTGGACAAAACGGATAGCACTTACAAGCAATGATTTTTTGCTATATATTTTGTAGCTATAAAAACAATAAACACACAGGCTAGATGCCAATTTGAACACCTAAATATGATAATATTTAATAACTTTATTAGCCCTATCGACCATGTTTAATAAAATCTGTATCGTAGGTGCTGGCGCCATTGGCGGCTGGCTGGGGGCGGGTTTGGTGCAGGCGGGCTGTGACGTCAGTTTTCTGGCACGTGGCGACACATTGGCTGCTTTACAAACGCAGGGTTTGAAGCTGCAATCAGGCACGCAGCTGGAACAAACCCATACCGTATGCGCCAGTGACAACGCCGTCGAGCTGGGCATGCAAGACTTGCTCATCATCGCCGTCAAAGCACCCGCACTGCGCGAAGTTGCCCGACAAATTGCGCCTTTACTGGGTAAGAACACGGCCGTGCTGACTGCGATGAACGGCGTGCCGTGGTGGTTCTT
The DNA here is from genome assembly GCA_043738155.1 of Polaromonas sp. Lineage (GTDB taxonomy): Bacteria > Pseudomonadota > Gammaproteobacteria > Burkholderiales > Burkholderiaceae_C > Aalborgiella. The sequence continues at coordinate 14,744 of JAYSZH010000068.1, forward strand.
GCAGGGCTTTGGCGGTGAATTAGCCAACCTCGCCCTCAGCAGCGTGGATGCCACGGGTGACATTGCGTCAGCCATTCCTGCCCATCACATCATCGGTGGCGTGGTGCATGCCAGCTGCTCGGTGGCCAGCCCGGGCGTGATCCGCCACGCGTTTGGCAACAAAATCATCGTAGGTGAGCCGTCTGGGCAAATTTCACCACGCATCACAGCTTTAGCAGCCTTGCTTGAAAAAGCTGGTTTTGAAGCGCCCATTGCCGAACAAATCCAGCGCGACATCTGGTTCAAGCTGTGGGGCAACATGACGATGAACCCCGTCAGCGCCATCACTGGTGCGACGACCGCGCAGGTGCTGGACGATGATTTGGTACGCGGTTTTTGCTCGAACGTGATGCTGGAAGCCAAAGACATTGGTGCTAGGTTAGGCATCCCCATAGCCCAGCAACCCGAAGACCGCCATGCCGTGACACGCAAACTGGGCAGTTTCAAAACCTCCATGCTGCAAGATGTGGAAGCAGGTAAAGCAGTGGAGCTGGATGCCTTGGTGGGCGCGGTGAAAGAGTTGGGGCAGTTGACCCAAGTAGCGACACCTTACACAGACGCTCTGCTGGGCATGTCACGCCTGCATGCGCGGGTTCGCGGTTTATATTAAAAAACCCGTCATTCCCGCGAAGGCGGGAATCCATAACTTCTATGATGAATACGTTTAAGCAGCCGCTTGCTCTAGCGCCGAGACAAACAGCGCCGCCACATCACAACCCATTTGGTCAAAAATCTCCTGAAAACACGTCGGGCTGGTGACGTTGATTTCAGTCAGCGAATCGCCAATCACATCCAACCCCACCAACAGCAAACCTCGGCTCGCCAAAATGGGGCCCAAGGCGTTGGCGATTTCGTAGTCGCGGTCGCTCAAAGGCTGTGCTACGCCTTTGCCGCCTGCCGCCAGATTGCCGCGCACCTCACCGCCTTGCGGAATCCGTGCCAGGCTGAAAGGCACGGGCTTGCCGCCAATGACCAAAATCCGCTTGTCACCCTCTGAAATCGCGGGCAAAAACTTCTGCACCATCACGGTTTCAGCACCGTCTTTGTTCAATGTTTCGATGATGCCGCCCAGGTTCAAACCATCGGCTTTGACGCGAAAAATACCCATGCCACCCATGCCGTCCAGCGGTTTCAAAATGATGTCGTGATGCTCAGCGTGGAAGCGTCTGATGTCAGACGCATCGCGCGTCACCAGCGTGGGGCCGATGAACTGCGGGAATTCCATGATCGCCAGTTTTTCAGGGTGGTCTCGCAAAGCACGGGGTTTGTTGAAGACTTTGGCGCCTTCGCGCTCGGCCTGTTCCAGCAAATGGGTCGCGTAAAAGAACTCCGAATCAAACGGCGGGTCTTTGCGCATGACGATGGCGCCAAAGTCTTTCAAAGCTTGCGGGCGTTCATCTGGATGTTGCTGTTTTGCGGTGTACCAAACATCTTTATCGCCAGTGAGTGTGATGTCGCGGACAAACGCCGTCACCATCCCAACAACGTCGCCACCACGCTGCCACATGATGTCTTTGGGCTCACAAACGCTGAGCGTGTGACCCCGCTTTTGCGCCTCGCGCATCATGGCGAAGGTGGTGTCTTTGTAGATTTTGAAGGTATCTAATGGGTCGGCAATGAATAGGATGTGCATATTTTTAGTTTTCCGACTTTTATGATTTTCTTTTACCATACTGTTGCACAAAAAGCGCAACTGCGCCTGCGACCACGCCCCAAAAGGCTGAGCCAACACCGGCTATCACCACGCCTGACAGCGTGACCAAGAAAGTAATGATAGCGGCTTCGCGGTGAGATTCATCTTGCACGGCCACGGCCAAGCCGCTGCCAATCGTGCCCAAAAGCGCCAAACCAGCTATCGCAGCGATCAATTCTTTAGGGAACGACATCAAAACCCCGATGAAAGCGCCGCCCAGCAGCCCAATGACCATATAAATCGCCCCGCACGTTACGGCTGCGGTGTAACGCTTGGCAGGATCTGGGTGCGCTTCTTTGCCCATACAAATCGCAGCGGTGATGGCGCTGAGGTTCAATGCAAACGCACCAAAAGGCGCTAATACCAGCGTTGCCAACCCCGTCATGGTGATGATTTTGGACAGCGGCATGTCGTAACCTGCGGCCTTGATGGCGGCAACACCGGGCAGATTTTGTGAGGCCATGGTCACAATGAACAGGGGCAGTGCCAGGCTGACCATGGCGCTCCAGGTGAAAACAGGCATTACAAACACGGGTTTTGCAAGCTCAAAAACGACTCTAGTCGGCGTAAATAAATCATTTATTGCTACATATATTATAGCAAATGAAAGTGTTGCGGGTATGGCATAACGAGGTGATCTGCGTTTCAGTAACAGGTAGCTCAACAACATCAGCACCACCAGTGGTAACGCTGTTTGAGCGGAGGTAAAAGCCTGCAAGCCAAACCGCGCTAAAACGCCAGCGAGCAAGGCCGAAGCTATCTCTACGGGGATGCGGTTCATCACCCGCTCAAACCAACCGGTGACGCCAAACAAGGTGATGAGTGCCGCACACACCATAAAAGCGCCGACGGCTTCGTTCATGCTAAATCCGCCGGCCAAGCCAGCGGTGGCTAAAACGGCCGCGCCGGGTGTGCTCCAAGCGATCATCACAGGTTTACGCAGCCACAGGGACGGTATCAAACTGCACAGTCCCATGCCTAGACCAAGTGCCCACATCCAAGACGTTAACTGCTCGGGCGTGGCCTTAAAAGCTTGTGCGGCTTGAAAAACGATGGCGACTGAGCTGGTGAAGCCCACCAACACGGCAACAAAACCTGCTGTAAATGCAGACAAGCTGATGTCTTTAAAAAACCTCATCAACTACAGATTGAATGGTTGCGCGAATTGAGATTAAATTTCGATTTTTGAACCCAGCTCAACCACAGAGTTTGTGGGCAGGTTCAAGAAATCAGCCGCGCCGCTGGCGTTGTGATGCATTTGCGCAAACAATTTTTCGCGCCAAGGAGCCATGCCCTCGCCCAGCGTCGGAACCACGGTGTCACGGGATAGGAAATAGCTGGTTGTCATAGGCTCCATCTCGCAGCCACGGCCTTTCATTTGCTGCAGTGCGGCTGGCACGTCAGGGTCATTTTTAAAGCCGTAATTCAACACCACTTGCCAGCAGTGATGGCCCAAAGATTCCACTTCCAAGCGTTTGGACATACCAATCCACGGCACTTCATGGCTGCGCCACGTCACGAAAAGGTTTTTCTCGTGTAGCACTTTGTTGTGCTTGAGGTTGTGCAACAAGGCATTGGGTACGCTGCCTTTGTCAGCTGTCAAAAACACCGCCGTGCCTTCCACGCGGGTGGGCGGGTGGACAAAAACTGATTCCAAGAAATCTTTAAGGGGTATAGCCTCAACTTTTTGCTTTTCAGACAACATGCGACGGCCTTGCTTCCAAGTCAGCATCAGCGTGAATATCGCCCCACCAATCATCAACGGGAACCAGCCACCCGCAAACAATTTGAGCAAGTTGGAAGCAAAGAATGCAAAATCGACGACAAAGAACCAACCCGTTGCAACCAAGCACAGCCACAGCGGGTATTTCCAACCGTAGCGAATCACATAAAACGTCAAAATCGTGGTGATCAACATGTCTGTCGTGACTGCAATACCATAGGCAGCAGCCAGATTGCCGGATGTTTTGAACATCACCACCGCCAAGACGATGGCGGCAAACAAACCCCAGTTCACAAACGGAATGTAGATTTGCCCAGCCTCACGCACACTGGTGTGCAAGATGTTCAAACGTGGCAAGTAGCCGAGCTGAATGACCTGTTTGGTAACGCTAAACGCACCCGTGATCAAGGCTTGCGAAGCAATCACCGCAGCCAAGGTGGCCAACACCAACAAAGGAATCAGCGCCCAATCAGGTGCCATCAAATAAAACGGATTTTTAACGGCTTCAGGATTTTTGAGCAACAACGCGCCTTGGCCAAAATAATTCAACACCAAAGCGGGCATAACCACGCTAAACCAAGCGAGGCGAATGGGTTTTTTGCCGAAATGGCCCAGATCTGCATACAAAGCTTCAGCACCTGTAACGCACAGCACCACGGCACCCAAAATAATGAAAGTGATGCCTGGGTTGGCCCACATGAAACTGAGCGCGTAATGCGGGCTGATGGCCCAAAGAATAGCGGGATTGGTAGCAATATGCATCACGCCGAGCAACGCCAATACGGCAAACCACACCAAAGTGATGGGGCCAAAAAACTTACCTATGCCTGCTGTGCCCTTTTTTTGCACTAAAAATAGGCAGAACAAAATCACCAGTGTCAAAGGTACAACGTATTGCTTGAAAGTCGGAGAAATCACCTCCAAACCCTCCATGGCACCTAATACTGAAATAGCAGGGGTAATCACACCATCGCCATAAAACAAGCAAGTACCAAAAATACCCACCGTAAGCAGCACACCGCGCAGCTGCGGCTTGTCTTTGACGGCTTGTGATGCCAGCGCCAGCATGGCCACCAAGCCACCTTCGCCGTGGTTATCGGCTCGCAGAATCAAAACCACGTATTTGATGGAGACGATGACGGTGAGCGTCCAGAAGAAAATGGACAAAATGCCATAGATGTTGTCAGGCGTGAAAGGCACATGGCCAGAGCCAAAAACCTCTTTCATCGCATACAGAACACTGGTTCCAATATCGCCGTAAACCACACCAATAGCACTCAAAGTAAGCGCTGCAAGAGAAGATTTTGTTGTTTGCACTAAAGAATTGGCCGTTGATGACGCTACGCAAGAAAACGCGTAACTAACTCAACTGGGCATAACCGTTGTTCTGGGAAGCATATTGTGCGCTTTTGCAATGGCGTTTTACCCCAAGGAGTTGCCTCTAAACGCAATAAATTTGGATTTAAAGTCAATTTTGTTGCAGTGCAGCAACTTTTAATCGTCTTTTCAATGCTCTTTTTATTTATTCGTAAATTTCGGCTTCAGGATCGGTCGCCTCCAGCTCATAACTCGCTGCAAGCATGGCTAAACGGCCTATCACACCATACATATAGAAGCGATTTGGAGCGCTCGCACCTGGTTTGACGCCGGGTTGCGGTAATTCTGTGCCTTCCACAAAAGCCAGTGGCACATAGCTCGAGCCGGGTGAGCACAGGTTTTCATCCATCCCCCTGTCAGCATGCACGCGGTAAAAGCCGCCCACGACGTAGCGGTCCATCATGTAAACCACGGGCTCGGCCACAGCGTCGTTCATACGCTCTTTGGTCAGTACGCCCTCTTGAACCACCAGTTCGCCGCTGAAAGCTGCAATATCTTTGTGACCTTTCAGCTCATTGGATTGACGCAGCATCATCACGTTTGAACCCGCATGCTTGTCAGCCAAGGTACTGTGGTTGGTTTTGACGACCACAAACGGCTTGTCGGTGATGCCGTACTCTTTGTATTTCTTTTTGATTTTTGCCAACAAGGTATCAACAGTCGCAGCCAAATCCGCATCTGTACAGGTCAAAAACATGGGGTTGATCAGCCAAGGGTCAACGCCCAGCAACTTGCCAAAACGCTTGCAGACATCTTCATAGCTTTTGTAATGCGTGCTTTTGCGGCGTACAGAACCAGAAGCGTGCAGTGGTGGCAGGACAAACTGCTCATGCAGCTCTTCCAAAATGCCAGGCAGGCCTTTGGTGAGCTCGTTGTTCAGCAAAATCGTGCACGGGTCAAAATCTTTCAAACCCAAGCGTTTGGATGTACGGATCACGGGTTCCAACACAATGGAATCGCCATTGGGCAGCTCTACTGTGGTGTTTTGCTTGATGTCCGGGTCAATCGAGCCAATCCGCACATTCAAACCCGCCATGTGAAAGACGCGACGCAGCTGCGCGATGCTGCTGAGGTAAAACGTGTTTTTCAGGTTGTTGCTGTGGTTTTCAGGGATCAACAACAGGTTTTTCGCCTCAGGACAGATTTTTTCAATCGCCACCATCGCCGCCTGCACCGCGAGGGGCAGCATGGCTGGCGTCAAATTGTTCCAGCCACCTGGAAACAAATTGGTGTCTACGGGCGCGAGTTTAAAACCTGCATTTCGCACATCGACCGAGCTATAAAACGGCGGCGTGTGCTCCATCCACTCCAGGCGAAACCAGCGTTCAATCGCCGGCATGGAATCCAAAATGCGTTGCTCAAGCTCGTTGATAGGGCCGTTCAGAGCGGTGATGAGGTGAGGAACCATGAATTTACGACCTCTTTTATTATGATCTTTGTGCCAAGGGAAGGTTCAACAGCAGGTTTTGCGGTTTGAGCTTGAGCTGGTTTTTCTCGTCCATCGCCATTGCCAAGTAGACAGGTCTGCCAGACACGGCGGCCAGCATATCGGCAGGATTCACAAACTCCAAGCGAAACAAACACATCAAATGACGATGGCGGTCTTCTGAGACCTCAGCGCCCGTGTACAAGTCGTTCAAAATCCCGCTGGCCTGCGCATCCAGCCCCACGTGCCAGACCCAATGCTCGTCGACAATTTCTTTGTCGGTTTGAATGCGCACCTCCACTTGCAGAAAGTGCTTGATCCACCGCTCAAGTACGCGACACAAAGCATCTAAAGAAGCCTGCCCGTGGTTCAGGCTGATCACCATATCAAAAAACTCGCTGCGCGGCCAGTAGGCGTCCAAGTTGTCCGCACTCAACACATCCAAATCAACACTGCGAACTGGCAAACCGCCTTGCTTAAGCAATTCGCCGATACTGCCAAAACCGCCTGACAAAGCATGTCGTTCGACCGTTTCATCGTCCGCAGCCATCACAGCGCCGTCTTCAAGAATGGATATTTTTTGTGTTCTGAACAGCAACTCAGCCACGCGGGCTTGCATCGCGTTGATTTTGTCACCTGATGTGGTCAGGACGTGCTGCAGCAACATCTGCGTCAACTGCTGCACCAGCACAGGTGCGACATCGACACCCTCGCCTTGAAAAAGCGCCATATAGCTGGCTTCCAGGGTGGGCTTGGCGAGCAATCTATCTCTGAAGCGCAGCCAAACGGCGTAATTGTCTGCCGCATCTTTGTCTTGCACGTCTGCAAGCTCTGCAGCGGCAACCGCTCTACGCGGCTCGTTGTCTAAAGAATGGTGCAAAGCGATTTCATTGGCGCAAGATTCCGCAATCGGTGCAATTTCAGGTCGCGACAGCAAATGGCGTAAATAGGCGTCTGTCACGACCAAATGGCCATTCGCATCGACATCTAGCAGCTCGTAGCCCGACGACGGCCACAAATTTTGAGCAATTTGCGGCTTAAAAACAGGCTTGGCGTGGGGATTACTGGCCATTAAGTTCGTACTTCCCCGTTACCTAAAACCACATATTTCAACGACGTCAAGCCCTCAATCCCCACCGGGCCGCGGGCATGAAACTTGTCGGTGCTGATGCCGATTTCAGCCCCCAGCCCATACTCAAACCCATCGGCAAACCGAGTACTGGTATTGACCATCACACTGGCGGAGTCCACCTCGCGCAGGAAACGCTGGGCGTGCATGTGGTTGGTGGTCATGATCGCATCCGTGTGGTGGCTGCTGTATTTGTTGATGTGCGCAATCGCCTCGTCCAAACCCGCCACAATTTTGATGCTGATGATGGGTGCGAGGTATTCCTCAAACCAATCCTGTTCTTTGGCAAGGGTGATTTTTGCTATTTTTTTAATAGCGACATCAGCAAACAATACGCTGGCTACAGCCTCATCACACCGCATTTCAACGCCTTTTTCAGCATAAATAGCGGCAATTTTTGGCAAAAACTCTGCGGCTGCACCTTTAGCGACCAGCAAACCCTCAGCAGCGTTGCACGGGCTGTATTTGTTGGTTTTGGCATTGTCTGCCACCGTCACAGCCATGGCGATATCGCAAGGGTCGTCGACGTAAACATGGCAATTGCCGTCTAAATGCTTGATGACGGGCACTTTGGCTTCGCGCGAGATGCGCTCAATCAGCCCCTTACCACCGCGCGGGATGATCACATCGACATATTCCGGCATGGTGATCAACGCGCTTACAGCTTCGCGATCGGTCGTAGTCACCAATTGCACGGTGTGCTGTGGCAAACCGCTTTCGACCAGCGCTTGTTGCACCAAAAACGCCAAGGCTTGGTTGGATTCAATAGCCTCTGAACCGCCACGCAAAATGCAGGCATTGCCGCTTTTGATGGCCAAAGAGGCGGCTTCAATCGTCACATTCGGGCGCGATTCGTAAATCATGCCAAACACACCAATCGGCACCCGCATTTGTCCCACGCATATACCGCTGGGCTGCTGCTTCATACCGATGATTTCACCAATGATGTCGGGCATGGCAGCCAACTGCTCGCAGCCCAAAGCACAGGTTTCCAGCACTTTGGGGGTCAATTTCAAGCGATCAACCATGGGCTCAGACAAACCGGCTTTGATGGCGCGGGCAATGTCTTTGGCATTGTCAGCCTGCAAAGCCGCTACATTGGCACGCAGCAAGGCGGCCAAGCGCAACAATGCTATATTTTTAATAGCTGTAGAGGTAATAGATACGCCGGCTGATGCCGTTTTTGCTTGTTTTCCAAGTGTTTGCAGCAGTTCAACCACATTGATTGAGCTAGAGGTGTGAGTTTGGGCGTTCATGCAGCTATTTTCGTTGATTTTGGACCTGAAGAACTGGTTTGCGTCATGCACGCTTGGCACAGCTGCATGGCCAGCCGGTGCAGGGCTTGCCAGTTATCTTGGGGCCAATCGCGTTGTTTCAAGCCTTTGACGATGCCATCGACCCTGTGTGCTGCATCCAACAAATCAACCAATGCTGCACTGCTGAGCTGCGGCAACACCCGCTCAAACAGGCGCTCTTTGACGCCCCAAACCCGCTGTTCGCGCAGCGCCATGGGCAGCGGCTTACCGTTGGACATGGCGTCTTTCACACGTTTGAGGGCTCGAATATCCTCAGAAATTGCCCAATGCACCAGCACCTCGGCCACACCCTCTGCCTGCAGGCCGTCCAGCATGCGCTGGACGCGGGCGGGGTGGCCGGCCAGCACGGATTCGGACAGTTTAAACACGTCGTACCGCGCCACGTTCAGCACAGCGCTTTCGACCTGCGCCAGCGACAACTCGCCTTTGGGGTGTAAAAGCCCCAGCTTTTGGATTTCTTGGAAGGCGGCCAGCAAGTTGCCCTCCACACGATCGGTAAAAAACTGCAGAGTTTGCTGCCCTTCCACACCCGCAGCGACCTGCTGACCCTGGGCTTGCAGCCGCTGGGCTATCCACTGCGGCAGCGCAGCGCGCTCGACGGGTTGAATTTCAATGCTGACGCCGTTGGCTTCCAAGGCAGTAAACCACGCGCCCTGCTTGCTCATTTTGTCTAGCTTGGGCAGCATCACCAGCGTCAAGGTGTCGGAGTTTTCAGCAGCTTGTGCAGCCAATTGCTGCAATTGCACACTGCCGTCTTTGCCCGGTTTGCCGGAGGGGATGCGGATTTCGATGATTTGCTTGTCGGCAAACAAGCTCATGCTGCCCGCCGCGGCCAGCACCTCGCCCCAGTCAAAATGCGCACCAGCGACGGTGAACGAGCTGCGCTCGGTGAAGCCTTGCTTGCGTGCCTCAGCGCGAATCGCGTCTGCCGTTTCTTGCACCAACAGCGCTTCGTCGCCGTATAAGGTGTACAACGAGCGCAAGCCTTTACCGAGGTGGTTGCTGAGTTGCCCAGCGGCTAGTTGCATGGCTGTCTTATCATCGGAACCAACCCAAAACCGTTCGGACTGAGCTTGTCGAAGTCTCTACAAACCCTTCGACAGGCTCAGGGCGAACGGATAGAGTACGCAATTACAGCTCTTTGATGGCAGACAAACGGCGCAGAAGCTGCTGAACCATATCGGTTTGCATGTCGCGGTAGAGCAAGGCTTCCTCGTTTTCTTTCGCCAACACAACGGTTTCGTTGAAGCTGATGTCGCGTTGCACCAAGATCTCGGTTTCAGGCAAGATTTCTTTGCCACTTGGCGTGCGCAACTTGAACTTCAGACGAATACGCAGTTGAAACTCTCGTACCTGACCCGCCGCAGTCGCACCAACCACAGCTTTTTCGCGCTGCTCGCTCAACACCTCCAATACAACTTGCGCTTTGTCCACCTCTGTGACGATGGCAACTGCACCGTCGGCAGCCAGAACGCGCTTGAACTCGCTGCCTAGCGTCGAGTTATCAACAAAGCCAGAGAACAGCGTTTTAAAGGCGTAACTGAACGAGCCGCGCAGCTTGAAACCGCAAGCTGTGAGAGCGCCCACCGACGTTGCCGCCAGCGCCACCAAGGCAGATTGGGTAAAGAGACGTCTTTTCATAGGATTTTTACTCAAAAATATCAACATTAAGCGAAACGACTAAACAACCACATTGACCAAACGGCCAGGCACCACGATAACCTTTTTGATGGCAGCGCCAGCCGCGAATTTGATCACCACCTCAGAGCTTACCGCGATTTTCTCGATTTCTTCTTTAGTCGCGCCCGCAGGTACGACGATAGAACCACGTAATTTGCCGCTGACTTGTAACATCAGCTCGATTTCGTCTTGCACCAAGGCCGAGGCATCGACCTGCGGCCAAGGCGCATCCAACAAATCGCCCAAACTGGTCGCAAAGCCCAGGTTTTGCCACAAAGCGTGGCACAAATGCGGTGCGGCAGGGTAGAGGCAACGCAAAAGGATGCCGAAACCTTCCAAAACCGCTGCTTTTGAAGCTGCTGAATCATCAGATTTAAAGTCTTCCAGTGCATTCAAGAGCTTCATACAGCCCGACACCACGGTGTTGTACTGCATGCGCTGGTAGTCGTAATCGATCTGTTTCAGCAAAGTATGCAGTTCCAAACGCAGATTTTTGGCGTTTTTAGAGGTATTTTCGCCTTTAGCCGGCGTATTTATTGCCTTATTTGCTATGTTATTAGTAGCAATCAATTTCACACCAAAATTCCACACACGACGCAGGAAGCGGTAAGAGCCTTCCACGGCGGAGTCGTTCCACTCCAGCGTCGCCTCGGGCGGGGCGGTGAACATGGTGTAGAGGCGGGCGGTGTCTGCGCCGTACTTTTCAATCAAATCCTGCGGGTCGACGCCGTTGTTTTTCGACTTGGACATGGTGCCCACGCCGTCGTAGTTGACGATGGAGCCGTCGATCTTGCTTTTGGCGGTGGTGACTTTGCCATTCGCGTCGACAATGTCTTCCACCTCGTGCGGCCAGAAGTACTCGACGCCGCCTTTGTCGTTTTTACGCGAATAAATCTGGTTCAACACCATGCCCTGCGTCAACAACTTGATGAAAGGCTCGTCCACTTCCACCAAACCACGGCTGGCGGTTGTGCCATCCACGTTCGTCAACTTGATGTCGCGCATCACTTTTGTCCAGAAACGGGCGTAGAGCAAATGAAGGATCGCATGCTCAATGCCACCTATGTACTGGTCCATCGGCATCCAGTAGTCAGCCCCCGCGCCGACCATCGCCTCCGTGTTTTGCGGGTCACAATAGCGCATAAAGTACCACGAACTGTCGACAAATGTGTCCATCGTGTCGGTTTCGCGCTTAGCTTTAGCGCCGCAAATCGGGCAAGTCACCCCAGCATGGAAGCCTTCATGCTTGATTAATGGGTTGCCCGAGCCGTCGGGCACGCAGTCCAGTGGCAGCACGACCGGCAGGTCTTTTTCAGGCACCGGCACCGCGCCGTGTTCGTCGCAATGGATGATAGGAATCGGCGTGCCCCAGTAGCGCTGGCGGGAGACACCCCAGTCGCGCAAGCGCCAGGTGGTTTTTTTCTCGCCAAGGCCCAAAGCCACCAAATCAGCCGCCACCGCATCGACACAAGCCTTGAAGCCCAAACCGTCGAATTTGCCAGAATTAACCGACACCGTGCCATACTTCTGCCCGTACCAATCCGCCCAAACAGTCGCGTCAAATGCACCCTTTGCCACCATCGACGCTGCGGTGTTCGAAGCGGCGGCTGACGATGTTCCGGTAAGCCCGTCTGAGGAAGCCGCCGCTTCGGACAGCGCAGCCTCCGAAGCCGAAGAAACCAAGGCAACAACGGGCTTAATCGACAAGTTGTACTTAAGAGCAAACGCAAAATCGCGCTCATCATGCGCCGGCACGCCCATCACAGCGCCGTCGCCGTAGCTCATCAGCACGTAGTTGCCAACCCACACTTCGACCTGCTCGCCAGTGAGCGGATGCGACACTAACAGCCCCGTCGCCACACCTTCTTTTTCTTTGGTGGCGAGTTCCGCTTCCGTCGTTCCACCCACTTTAAGCGCTTCAATTTTGATAGCTAATGAGGCAGATAATTCGCCAGCTCGAACCGCAATGGGATGCTCTGGCGCGACGGCGACGAAGGTGACGCCCATGATGGTGTCGGCACGGGTGGTGAAGACGTACATTTTGCCGTCTTGCAGCAATTTACCCGCTGCGTCCTTGATTTCATGCGGGAAGGCGAAACGAACACCTTCGGACTTGCCGATCCAGTTTTCCTGCATCAATTTCACGCGCTCAGGCCAGCCATCCAGGCCGGTTTGCACGTGTTCCAGCAACTCGGGCGCGTATTGGGTGATATTTAAGTAATAACCCGGAATCTCACGCTTTTCAACCGCCGCGCCAGTGCGCCAGCCTTTGCCGTCGATGACCTGCTCGTTGGCCAGAACGGTCTGATCCACCGGGTCCCAGTTGACGACCTGGGTTTTGCGGTACGCAATGCCCTGCTCCAGCATTTTGAGAAACAACCACTGGTTCCACTTGTAATACTCGGGCGTGCAGGTGGCGATTTCGCGGCTCCAGTCGATGGCCAAGCCCATGGCCTGCATCTGCTTTTTCATGTAGGCGATGTTGTCAAACGTCCACTGCGCGGGCGGCACGCCGTTTTTCATGGCGGCGTTTTCAGCCGGCAGGCCAAACGCGTCCCAGCCCATGGGCATGAGAACGTTGTAGCCTTTCATGCGCAGCTGGCGGGTCAGCATGTCGTTGATGGTGTAGTTGCGCACGTGGCCCATGTGCAACTTGCCGCTGGGGTAGGGCAGCATGGAGCAGGCGTAGTATTTGGGTTTTGGCTTGCCTTGTGCGTCTAGTGCGCCTTCTGTTACGCGGTAGGCATCTGCTGCCGTCCAATGGCTATGCGCGGCTTTTTCTATCGCTAAATGGTCGTAGGAAGCTGGAGGAATTTCAGTAGATGAAGAGGTTATAGCAGTCATCCCCCAATTGTAGAGGCTGCAACAATGCTAATCTGAGGCGAAAAGAACCCTATTTAGCCGATTTAGGCTCAGCCACAAAGCCAATCCGGTTCAATCCCGCTTTTTGCGCCACACCCATGACTTCAACCACTTTGCCGTAAGGCACGGCTTCATCGGCGCGCAACTGAACTTCGGTGTCTTTGCTCAGCTGTGCCGTTTTTGTGAGTGCATCGGCAAGCTGAGTCAGGCTGGCTACTTGGTCATTCAAGAAGATTTGACCGCTTTTGTCGACCACAATGGCGACGAATTTGGGTGCATCGACAGGTTTGGCTGCCTCGGTTTTGGGCAAATCCAGCTTGATGGCGCTGGTCATCAAAGGAGCGGTGATGATGAAAATAACGACCAAAACCAGCATCACATCGACCAAGGGCGTCATGTTGATGTCGCTCATGGGTTTTGAACCCTGGGAGCGTTCTAGGCGGCCGAAACTCATGTTTTTACTTTAATGTGCTGTTAGTGATGCTGCTAATGATGACTCATTAACTCACGCAAATCGCTGGCAAAGCCTTCTAAATCAGCCTCAATACGCCCAATAATGCGACCAAACACGTTGTAGGCGAGGACGGCGGGAATGGCGACGACCAAACCAGCGGCGGTCATGACCAAGGCCTCACCCACCGGGCCAGACACCTGCGCAATCGCCATTTGACCAGCCCCAGAAATACTGATGAGCGCATGGTAAATACCCCAAACCGTGCCTAACAAGCCAACAAATGGTGCGGTAGAGCCCACAGTAGCCAATAAAACTTGACCAAAATTCAGCTGGTTGATGACACTGTGCAAAGCATCGCGCAGCACGCGGGTGAGCTGCTGGGCTTTGTCGCCAGCTTGCGCTAATGTTGTTGGCACTTGATTGGCAGAAGTATTGGCAGGGTAGGCCACGGTTTGGCTAGCAGCAATCAACGGTGAAACCAGCGAAGTGCGATCAAATGCTATAGCTTGCTGCAAGCCTGACTCAACCGTAGTAGATTGCCAAAAAGCCGCGGTACTGCGTGCCACATCGGTATTTGCACGACGCAATGTCCACAATTTCAACAAAATCACGACCCAACTGGCAACAGACATCAAAAGCAACAATATAGCCACTGATTTGCTGATGGCGTCGCCCTGTAGGATGAATTGGAAGGCGTTCATGCTTTCATTCGTCATAGCTGAATCGTTCTAACTACGCTTTGACTGATTAATTAGCGCAAATTCAGCACATCAAACATGTCGTAAAGACCATTGGGCTTGTTGACCAAGAAACGGGCCGCCATCAAGCTGCCTTTGGCGTAATACTCGCGGCTGGAGGCTTTGTGGCTGATTTCAATGCGTTCGCCCGTGCCTGCAAAAATGACCGTGTGGTCACCGATAACATCACCGCCTCGAATGGTTGAAAAGCCAATCGACGATGCGTCGCGCGGCCCGGTCACGCCATAGCGTTCAAAAACGCCATGATCCTTCAAATTGCGACCTAAAGCATCGGCCATGACCTCACCCATTTTGAGTGCCGTGCCCGAGGGGGCGTCAATCTTATGGCGATGGTGCGTTTCAACCACTTCGATGTCGTAGCCCGTGTTCAATGCTTTCGCAGCCATTTCAAGCAACTTGAAAGTGACATTGACACCTACGCTCATATTGGGAGACATCACAATCGCGATGTCCTTGGCAATCTCGGCAATTTCGGCTTTTTGCGCATCAAAAAAGCCCGTCGTTCCAATCACGGCCTTGACGCCTAATTCTCGACAAACTTGTAAATGCGCCAAAGTGCCCTCGGGTCGCGTGAAATCCATCATGACTTGCGCGTTGGCCAAGCCACGCCGCAAATCATCCGTCACCAAAATGCCGCTAAGCTTGCCCATATACTGGAGGGCATCAACATTTATAGCAGGTGAGGCAGCAATGTCGAGGGCTCCTGCCAATATACAATCGTCTGCAACACTCACCGCTTCTATCAACATATGCCCCATGCGGCCACTTGCGCCTGCCACGGCTAGGCGTAATTTGCCTGAATTCACCAAATCACTTACTTTGTCCGTCATTTCTTATTGCCCGACAAAGTCTCAATGAATTCTTGCTCTGTCGGCATGTTGCTGCCATCTATCTTGTCGAGCAGATCGCCCTTGAAATAAACGGTGAGTTTGTAAGACGGTGTCTCGATACCTTGGCGCTTCAAGCTAAAAACGTATTCCCAACGATCCGCATGGAACACGCTGACAAGCAGCGGCGTACCCAAAATATCAGCCACTTGCAAGCGCGGCATGCCAAGCTTGAGAGCAGCTACTTGCTCTTTTGACACAAAATTGCCTTGCGCAATCTCGGCTTTGTAAAGAATTGAGCCACAGGCCGACAATAAGCTGATAGCCAGCGTAACGAATAAAAGCTTAATTGAGCGGCTGCGAGTATGCGGTGTAGTATTCATAATAGGTAACTATAGCGATATGATGGAGTCATTGTAGCGGGTGAGTAGCCCAATTAATGAGCTTAATTAGAGCACTTTTATGAGCACGATTGACGAACTAAAAAATACTGGCTTGAAAGCGACTTTGCCTCGCTTGAAGATTTTGGAAATTTTCCAGAAGGGTGAGCCGCGCCATATGACCGCAGAAGATGTGTTCCGCATCCTTTTGCAAGATCGCACCGACATCGGTTTGGCGACGGTTTACCGTGTGTTGCTTCAATTCGAACAAGCCAGTATTTTGACGCGTAGCAGTTTTGATGGTGGCAGAGCTGTCTATGAGCTGAACGAAGGGCACCACCACGACCATTTGATCTGCCTAGACTGCGGCAAAGTTGAAGAGTTTTTTGACGAAGAGATTGAAAAGCGGCAAAAAGCCATTGCCAAAGCGAAGGGTTTCACGATTGCTGAGCACGCTTTGAGCTTGTATGCCAATTGCACCAAAGCGAAATGCCCGAATTTGATCAAACCCAATATAGGACGATCTGCATAAGTTGTGTTGGTTTATTTCGCTGAAATCTGTTCGCAAAGTTAACCGGCATCCATCGCTTTGCGCTGGCGTTGGGAAAATTCTTCATAAGTATCGATGCCGCGTAGTTGCAAAATCGTGTTGCGCACGGCGGCCTCGACCAAAACTGCAATATTTCGACCCGCGACGACTTGAATCACAACCTTACGCACAGGGATGCCAATCACGTCCTGCGTCAAAGGCACGGAAGGCATGCGGTCATAGTCTCGCTCCATGGTTTCGCGCCGTACCAAATGGACGATCAACTTCAAGCGCATGCGCCTGCGAACGGCCGTTTCACCGAAAATAGCACGAATATCCAGCAATCCAATGCCGCGCACCTCCAACAAGTTTTGCAGCAAATCTGGGCACCGACCTTCAATGGTGGTTTGGTTGATACGGAATAAATCAACCGCATCGTCAGCCACCAGCCCGTTGCCACGCGAAATCAACTCCAAACCTAGCTCACTTTTGCCCAGCCCCGACTCACCAGTGATCATCACACCCAAACCCAAAATATCCATGAACACGCCGTGCATGGTGGTGCGGTCAGAAAAGTGCTTGGCCAAATAAGCGCGCAGCACATCGATCACAAAAGCTGCTGATTCTTTGGTCGCAAAGAGCGGGATTTGGGCTCGCTCACACAAAGTTAGCAGACTAGGCGGTGGTGTTTGCCCATCACCGAGTACCAACAAAGGCGGTTCAAGTTTGACGATTCGCGCAATACGCCGCGCACAGTCAGCTTCTGTGCCGTTAGCCAAATAAGCTACTTCGCGTTCGCCTAAGACTTGCAATCGGTACGGGTGTATGTAGTTGAGATAGCCCACCAAATCAGCACTTGAACGCGCTGCGCGAACGGCGACTTCATCAAACCGACGCTCTGAAGCGGATAAGCCCACCAGCCAATCCCATTTTAAGTAAGTGCGAAAAGCTTCAAATAAAACATCGGCACTGACAACAGTCGGTTTCATGCAACACCCTGGGTTGCCAACCAACCCGTGATCAAGTGGTGCAACTGGATAGCATCTTGTGTAGTTTGCAACTTCTCACGCAACGTCGCATCACTCAGTAATTCAGCGATTTCTGACAGAATTTCAAGATGCTTTTGTGTTGCAGCTTCGGGAACCAATAAGAAAATCAACAAATTAACGGGCAACTCATCAGGGGCATCGAAGCCAATCGGTTGAGCCAACTGAAAAACAGCCGCCATAGGGGTCTTCATGCCCTTGATGCGGCCATGCGGGATAGCGACGCCATGCCCAAGACCTGTAGAGCCTAGCCGTTCACGCGCAAACAAGCTATCCGTCACGGTGGCGCGGTTCAAACCGTGTAGCTGCTCAAACAACAAACCAGCCTCCTCAAAAGCGCGTTTTTTGCTGGTAGCTTCCACACCCACAAGCACTTGTGGAGCGGGCAATATGCTGGAAAGTCTGTTCATACGTGGATGGAGATTATGCACCGAGCTATGAATTAAGAATGAATTCGACTTGAATTCTAGGGAAATAGGCCAAATTTCGCATTAATCGCAAACGTTAGACGCAAAACCGCCCTGCAAAACAACTCTCTTTAAAAAGCTGTTTTGCAGGGCGGTATAGTTTTAAAACTGAAATTTGAGTTGTCGAAAGCGATTACATCAAACGTTTGGGTGCGTCGTGATGGTGATCTTTCACCTTGTCTTTGTGTCGTCCTACTTGGCGGTCAAGCTTGTCGACCAAATCATCTACTGCAGCATACAAGTCTTCATGGGAGCTCTCAGCGAACATATCGCTGCCTTTGACATGAATATTGCACTCGGCGCGCTGTCGTCGGTCTTTTTCCTTTTGATTTTCTACCGTTAATAAAACCTTCACATCAACCAGTTGGTCAAAATGCCTTGTAATTCGATCTAACTTAGCCGTTACATAGCTGCGTAACGCTGGGGTAACTTCGAGATGGTGACCGCTGATTGTCAAATTCATACGTAGCCTCCTAAAACAAAAGCAAAACACGCACTGAGCTGGCTCTTCATTCAGCACATTTCAATGCGCGGCTGACACCTGAGGTTTAAACTAAATTTTGAAACTTTTCCTCAAGTAACTTCACTATGCGCTCGCTGTTCAACATTTGCAAGTAGAAAAGCAAACTTTTCTTAGGGTTTTCAATTATTTGATGTAAGTCAGTGCAACGACCTATTTGGCAGTTTGCGTGTTAGATTGATACAACTTCAATTTACCGACCACATAAACGGCAGCAAGACTTGCACTGGCCCCGACCAAGGCGGCGATCCAGTAGTTCTGCACTAAATTTTGCGCGTCACGGCTGATGATCAAGCCACCGATAAAGGCGGCAATGCCCATGGCGGCTGACTGAACAGCAGAATTCAAGGCCATGAATGTGCCTCTCAATTGCGGATTAGCTGCTGAAGTGATGATGGCCATGCCGGGAATCATGCGTCCGCTCATACAGGCAAAAAAGGCCGTTGAAACCAGCAACACAGCCCACACCGGCCAACCTTCTGTAAGCGTGCTGGCAACCATGGGAATAATGACCAAGACAGCCATCAAACGGAACATGACAACTTTTCCCTTACGATCCGTCAACACACCAATCATGCGAGCAGTCAGCAGAGTCACCAAGCCGCCACACAAATACACATACGGCACCTGGTCAGTCCGCCAGCCCACATTGGTTTGCAAATAGATGGTGATAAAGGGGATCACTGTAAAACCAGCAAACATCAACAACCCAGAGAAAGCGAAGGCTTTTAAATGATTGGCATCTGCAAGCACCTGCTTGATACCACTCCAAGCTGATGGTTTGTTGGCAATCTTCAAATGATCGACAAGTGGTGGCAAGGTAATGTAAGCACCGGCCGCCAAGATTCCGACCAGCGCTGCAATTCCAAAAAACGGCGCATGCCAACTAAAGTGCGCTGCCAAAAACAAGCCCAAAGGCACACCAGCAACGGTGGATACCGAAAAAGAAGTCATCACAATACCCATAGCACGGCCACGCCGCTCAAACGGAATGACATCCGCAATGATGGTTTGCGACAACGCAGACAACACCCCGCCAAAGATACCTGCCAATACTCTAGCCACCATCAAGGAGTAATACGTTGGTGCCAATCCACATGCGAGCGTAGCCAGACCAAACAGGACGTATAGCGCTAAGAGTAGCTTTTTCCGGTCAAATTTATCCAAATAAGTTGCAGCCAACAACCCTGAAGCACCAGCAGCCAAGGTATACGCAGATACCAGCATCCCGAACTGCGCATCGGTGATGGAGAAAATCTGCGTGAATTGTGGCCCCAGTGGCATCATGATCATGAAATCAAGAATATGCGTGAATTGGATGCCCGCCAAGGTCAGCAACAACCAAAGCTCACGTTTGGGCGAAAGTGTACGGGTCGGGGGCATTGGTGTTTGTATCGACATATATTCCTAAATCAGCCTTTGACTTTATCACTTGATGTAACCAGAGGAATTACCCTTTTACAAAGTGTCATAATCAGGGCTTATAAATATTGGAGCCATCGCTTGGAAACCTACCCTAGTCGGTAGCTTTTAACTCTCACAAACCCATACATATAGCGCATGGGTGTTTGCATTAGGGTTGAAAGCTAAACCACCCTTTTTTAAATGCAACCTTATTTCGGGAGAGAGCCATGCTCAACATCTTTTCCCTAGCAAATGGCCGACTTTTTCAAGAAGAGATCGAGTCGCTAGAAGAACTTACCAAATTTCAACCTATCTGGGTGGATTTGGAATCACCGACTTTGGAAGAAAAACGCTGGGTCAAGCAACATTACGGCTTATCCATTCCTGAAGATGCGATGGACGAAGACATCGAAGAATCTGCCCGTTTTTATGAAGAAGACAACGGCGATTTGCACATTCGCTCTGACTTCTTGGTTGCCGATGACAACGAACCTGGTACCGTTCGCGTTGCGTTTATTTTGAATTTGGCCAACACACAACTCAAAAGCCATGGCGTTTTATTCTCAATTCATGATGAAGATGTGCCTGTTTTCCGCCTCTTGCGCATGCGAGCACGACGAGCGCCTGGCCTATTAGAAGATGCCAAAGAAGTGTTGCTCAAATTGTTCGACGCTGACGCTGAATATTCTGCCGACACTTTAGAAGGCATTTATGATGGCTTAGAGACCGTCAGCCGCCAGGTATTGTCTGGCGATGTGACCGATGCTTTGGCTGGAGAAGTTTTGGGTGCGATTGCCCGGCACGAGAACTTGAACGGTACGATTCGTCGTAATATGATGGACACACGTCGCGCTTTGAGCTTTGTGATGCGTAGCAAAATGCTCAATGCTGAGCAGTTTGAAGAGGCGCGGCAGATTCTGCGTGATATTGACTCACTCGACTCGCATACGGCGTTTGTTTTTGAAAAAATCAACTTTTTGATGGATGCGACCGTCGGTTTTATCAACATCAACCAAAATAAGATCATCAAAATCTTCTCCGTGGCCAGTGTTGCTTTGCTGCCGCCGACCTTGATTGCCAGCATTTACGGCATGAACTTTAAATTTATGCCAGAGTTAGATTGGGCTATGGGCTACCCTTATGCGCTGCTACTTATGTTGGCTAGTGCGCTAGTGCCGATGTGGTATTTCCGCAAGCGCGGTTGGTTGAAATAAATCCCGTGACAATGAACGCGGTAAAAAGGAGATCATGTTGCTAAATCGTTTGAAGGTTTTACCGCAATATTTATTGCCCAAACAGTTGCTGACTTCGCTCGCTGGCCGCTTTGCCAGCCAAGCACGTGGGGCTGCAACCACTTCTGTCATCCGCTGGTTTGCCAAAAAATACCAAGTCAACATGGCAGAGGCATTGAATCCAGACATCAGCAGCTACGCTACTTTCAACGATTTTTTTACCCGCGCACTTAAGCCAGACGCACGGCCTTTGGCAACTGCCGAGTTGATTTGTCCTGTAGACGGTGCTATCAGCCAGTTTGGCAAGATCCAGCAAGATCAAATCTTCCAAGCCAAAGGTCACAACTACTCCACAACCGCCTTGGTGGGTGGCGACAGCACCTTGGCAGCACAATTTCAAAACGGCAGCTTTGCCACCATATACCTCAGCCCTAAAGATTACCATCGCATCCACATGCCATGCGACGGTAAATTGACGCGCATGATTTACGTGCCGGGTGACTTGTTTTCAGTCAACCCCACCACCGCGCGCGGTGTACCAGGTCTGTTTGCCCGTAATGAGCGGGTGGTTTGCGTGTTTGACACCGCGCAAGGACCGTTTGTACTTGTTTTAGTTGGTGCAACCATTGTGGGCAGCATGGCAACGGTTTGGCATGGTCAGATCAGCCCGCCACGCACCACAGACATCCGTGAGTGGCGGTATGACGATGAGCTTATTTCACTCAAGCAGGGCGATGAAATGGGTAGATTTATGCTGGGCTCTACCGTGGTGATGCTTTTTCCTGAGAATCGCTCAAAAACGATGGCGTTTAACGCGACATGGGAAGCTGGCGGCGCTGTTCAGCTCGGCCAAGCGATGTGCCGGCTTCAGACTTAATTTTGTAGCGCCTCAGTCCGCCTCAACCACCACAGGTACACGCTGCGCTAATGCGCACATCAGTTCATAACCTACGGTGCCACCCGCTTGGGCGACTTCGTCAATAGGCAATACCGCACCATTATTGGCACGACCCCACAGCGTCACTTCACTGCCCACACCTACTTCCACGCCAGCCTGAAACAGTGGTTCTAAATCGACAGTAATCATGTCCATGCTGACACGGCCTACCATACGGGTGCGAATACCCTGCACCAACACAGGCGTCCCCGTACTGCAATGGCGTGGGTAGCCGTCGGCATAACCACAAGCCACCACGCCTATTGTCATTGGTTTATCAGCTTTAAATGTTGAACCGTATCCAACTGTAGCCAGCGTATTTATTGATTGAGTAGCTATTATTTTTGATGATAAAGTCATCGATGGCAGCAAATGCCAATCAGCATAACTATGCTCAGGAAAGTCTGGCGCGCTGCCATAAAGAGCAATGCCGGGACGCACCCAATCGGCTGCGGCATTGATGCTGTGGCGCAGCGTGGCGGCACTGTTGGCCAAGCTGCGTTCACCTGGTAAATCTTGCGTGGTTGTGTTAAAAAGTCGCAGCTGTTCTTCAATGCCTTTTGCACCATCCGCATCGCTAAAGTGTGTGGTTAATGAAATTTCCTCAACTTGAGGCAGTGCATTGAGCCGCGTCCATGCAGCGCGGTACTGATGCGGTGCAAAGCCCAAGCGGTTCATACCTGAATTCATTTTCAAAAATACTCGATGCGGCACTTCGGTTTTGTGCGTTGCCAGCATTTGGATTTGTTCGTCGCAATGCACGGTGTGCCACAAGCCAAGGCGTGAACATAGCTCCAAATCGCGCTGTTCAAACACACCTTCCAAAAGCAGTATCGGACCACGCCAACCCAGCTTGCGTACGCGCACTGCCTCGTCTAAATCCAACAGGGCAAAACCATCGGCACTGCGCAGCCCCTCAAAGACACGTTCAATGCCGTGCCCATAGGCATTGGCTTTGACGACGGCCCACACTTTTGCGTCAGGTACAGCCCGGCTTGCACGCTGAATGTTGTTGCGCAGAGCCGCTGTATGGATGGTGGCTAGAATGGGGCGTGGCATGCTTTTTTAAAGTTGTGTGGCTAGGGTATTCTCTCATTTCACCTGCACTTTATTGAAGTCAAGGCATGATATAACCCAGTATTAGTTACTTGTGCGTTACCAAACAAATTCTACTTAACCTAACTTCATGCGTTTACCCCAGCTAGCGCCT
>JAYSZH010000069.1:0-4575 GCA_043738155.1 Polaromonas sp.
CAAATTGGCCACCATGCATAAAGTCACCTTGGCCTTGATCTTGGGATTTGGCGCGATGACGCTGGGTTTTCATGACGAGCGCTTCATCAAAATCAAACCGACCGTGCTGTACACCTTCATGGCGTTGGCTTTGGGTGTCGCGCTGTGGGTGTACAAAAAGAATTTCCTCAAAAGCATGTTAGGAGCGCAAATGACGCTGCCCGAACAAGTTTGGCGCAATTTAACGGTGGCCTGGGTTACTTACAGCCTTGCCATGGCGGCTCTGAATGCCTATGTGGCTTACTTTTACACGACGGAGCAGTGGGTGAACTTTAAGGTCTGGGGCTATGCCTTCCCACTGATTTTCATTGTGGCACAGGGCATTTATATCGCCAAATACCTGCAGCCCAAAGATGGCGAAGTTAGTTAAGCTGGTTAGCTAAGTTACCATGAATAGTGCGCTTAAGATCAACGCTGATAACTTGACGATTCGTCTTACCGAGCGACTCTCTCCCACGCATCTCGTCGTACTGGACGAAAGCGCGGCGCACGCAGGGCACGTGGGCTCAAACGGGACGGATTTTGGCACGCATTTCAGGGTGCAAATTGCTTCACCTTTCTTTACAACCCAAAGCCGCGTGGCCTGCCACCGGCTTGTGTATGATGCAGTGCAAGATTTCATTGATCAAGGTTTGCACGCTTTGGCGATTGAAGTTGTCAAACCTGCAACAAAAACCGCCTAATTTAATCCTATTTCTACTATACTTTTTATAGCTACATAGGCAATAAATACGTCGGCTATAGTCACATTTTGACCATACTTAATCATCTAATTTAAGTTATATTTATCTCAAGGAATCCCATGAAAAAGAATGTACAAAAACACATGTTATCAGCCGCTGTTAGCGCCATTTTGCTGATTTCTAACGCTGCCATCGCGCAAAACGTGGCTATCGTCAATGGCAAAGCTGTGCCCAACGCTCGCGTTGAAGCTTTGGCTGCTGAGGTCGCGAAATCTGGCCGCCCCGTGACGCCTGAAGTCAAAGCCCAAATCAAAGACGAAGTGATCGCCCGCGAAATCTTCATCCAAGAAGCCGAAAAACGCGGCTTGGCTGCAACCGACGACTACAAAGCACAAATGGAGCTGGCTCGTCAAACCATTTTGATTCGCCAATTGTTTGCTGATTTCCAAAAAAACAGCCCTGTGACTGATGCTGATTTGAAAGCCGAATACGACAAATTTGCAGCCGCCAACGGTGGCAAAGAGTTCAAAGCGCGCCACATCTTGGTGGAAAAAGAAGCCGAAGCCAAAGGCGTGATGGACAGCTTGAAAAAAGGTCAAAAATTTGAAGATTTAGCCAAGAAATTGAGCAAAGACAGCGGTTCTGGCGCTAAAGGTGGCGATTTGGATTGGGCCAACCCAAGCAACTACGTGCCAGAATTTGCCGAAGCCATGCTC
Organism: Polaromonas sp.; assembly: GCA_043738155.1. Lineage (GTDB taxonomy): Bacteria > Pseudomonadota > Gammaproteobacteria > Burkholderiales > Burkholderiaceae_C > Aalborgiella. Next base: position 1,439 of record JAYSZH010000069.1, read on the forward strand.
AAATTAAACAAAGGCCAAACCTCAGCCGCCCCTGTGAAATCACAATTCGGCTACCACATCATCCGCGTGGATGACATTCGTACCGCGCAGCTGCCAAAATTTGAAGAAGTGAAGCCGCAAATTTCACAACAGCTGACACAGCAAAAATTGGCGAAATTCCAAGAAGAATTGCGCACAAAAGCAAAGGTGGAATAAGCCAAAGTCGAATAAACAAAGGTCGAATAAGATTAAGCTTGAGTAGTTAGGCGTGATTGTCCTTTTATCGCCAGCCAAGTCGCTGAACTATGCGCCTGTGGCTGAGCAAGCCCCTCATTTGGCGGGCTTGACGCACACTTTGCCGTATTTTGTGCAGCAACCGTCCAAGTTGGTGGCGGCTGCACGCAAGTTGTCTGCCAAAAAGCTGTCCGAATTGATGGACATTAGCGACGACTTGGCCAAACTCAATGTTGCCCGCTTCAAAGCTTGGCAACCCGAATACACCACTGAGAATGCCAAACAAGCCGTTTTAGCATTTGACGGTGACGTTTACACCGGCCTGCAAGCCGCGACTTTGACTGCAGACGATCTGAACTGGGCACAAACGCATCTTGGCATGCTCAGCGGTTTATATGGCGTTCTGCGACCTTTGGATTTGATGCAGCCTTATCGTCTGGAAATGGGGTCTGCCTTAGCCACAAAAACCGGCAAAACTTCGCATAAGAATTTATACGGCTTTTGGGGTACGCAAATCACCGAGCATTTGAACGAGCGGCTGACGGAGGCTAAAAGTGACATCGTCGTGAATCTTGCATCACAAGAATATTTCAAATCTGTCAAAACTGACGCATTGCAAGCCCGTGTGATTGAATGCGTGTTTGAAGACGAAAAGAACGGCACGTTCAAAGTCATCAGCTTTTTTGCCAAACAAGCACGCGGTTTGATGGCGCGCTACATTATTTTGAACCGCATCACCACACCTGCAAAGCTGAAAAAGTTCAACCTCGCTGGTTACGCTTACGCTGCAGAGGCATCCACTGACGACCGATTGGTGTTTCAACGTAAATCTACTGCAAATTAATACAACCATAAAAATGCGGGCAAAATTGGCTTCTAGCCAGTGTATTTATTAACTCAATAGCTATGAAAATAAGAGCAAATAACATCGACATTGAAGTCGAAGACACAGGTGCTTTGCCGCTGGGAAGCAACGGTCAAGCGCGCCCTGTGGTTTTGCTCATCATGGGCCTGGGTATGCAACTGGTCGCTTGGCCGCCCGCGCTGGTACTCGCTTTGGTTGATGCCGGTTACCGCGTAGTGAGGCATGACAACCGCGACATTGGTAAGAGCCAGAAATTTGATAATTTAGGTAAACCAAATTTGATTTGGGCGAGTTTAAAGCACAGATTGGGCCTCAGCATCACGCCACCCTATAGTTTGCAAGACATGGCGCTGGACGCTGTGGGCGTGCTGGATGCTTTGAAGATTGACAAAGCACATATCGTCGGCGTCAGCATGGGCGGCATGATTGCACAGCGCGTGGCGATTGCAGCGCCCGGCCGTGTGCTGAGCCTGACCAGCATCATGAGCTCCAGCGGTGCACGTGGGTTGCCGCAGGCGCAATCCAAAGTGCTTGGGGCGTTGCTGAATCGTCCCAAAAGCAATTCCGAAAGCGATATTGCAGACCATTACGTCAAGCTCTTCAAAGTCATCGGTAGCCCAGGTTTCCCAACCGACGCTGCGGAATCGCGCGAACGCATTGTCGATGGTATTCGCCGCAGCTTCCACCCTGCAGGCACTTTGCGTCAAATGGTGGCAGTTGCAGCTGATGCAAAGCGCCCAACCGAGTTAGCAAAAATCGGCTGCCCAACACTGGTCATTCATGGCAAAGACGACCCTTTGGTTCCCTATGCCAACGGTGTTGACACTGCCAAACGCATCAAAGATGCAGATTTAGTGGGTATTGAAGGCATGGGGCACGATTTGCCGCCTGGTGTGGTCGCGCGAATCACCTCATTGCTGCTGCCGTTTTTCGCCAAGTAAGTCAAATTAAACGCTATGAACTCGCCTGAACAATCGCAACTAGGTAAACAGTCTGCATATATTGACCATTACGACGCATCGCTGCTGTTCCCTATTCCCCGTGCTGGCAAGCGACTAGAAATTGGCATTACTGGCGCACCTACTTTTTTCGGCGCTGATTTATGGACTGCGTTTGAACTGAGCTGGCTCAACCCACGCGGCAAACCGCAGGTAGCGATTGCACAGATTACCGTGCCGTGCGACAGCATCAACATCATTGAAAGCAAGTCCTTCAAGCTCTATTTGAACAGCTTCAACAACTCGCAGTTTGCTGACGCTACAGCGGTTGCTGCTTGCATACGTGCAGATTTGAACGCTGCCATTTGGCAACAGGCAAACGCTGCTTTGGGGGATATCGTAAAAAGCCCCGTTCAATCCTCCGTCGGTGTCAAAATTTTATTACCCGAGATGTTTGATCGTGAACCAATTCACGAGCTAGATGGCTTGAATTTAGACCGACTCGACATTGAATGCCCGCAAACCGCGCCAGGCTCAGCGCCCACGCCCGAATTGTTAACTGCAGCATTTGACGAAGCACCCGTGTCTGAGGTTTTCACCAGCAACCTGCTCAAAAGCAATTGCTTGGTCACGGGTCAACCCGATTGGGGCAGCGTGCGCATCAGCTACGAAGGGCCGCAAATCGACCAAGCTGGCTTGTTGCAATACATCGTGAGTTTTCGCAACCACAACGAGTTTCATGAGCAATGCGTAGAACGCATTTTTATGGATATCTGGACCCGCTGCAAACCCATCAAACTCAGCGTGTATGCGCGCTACACACGGCGCGGCGGGTTGGACATCAACCCGTTTAGAACCAGCTACCCGCAAACTGTGCCGCAGAATATTCGTACGGCAAGACAGTAGCTTTTGACACGTATTGATGGTTTTTAAATCACCTTCTGAATCAAAGCACCTTTAAAAAGCACCGGCCCTGTGGGGCCACCTGCACTCGGCACACCGCCTTTAGGCTCCAAACTGATGGCCAAGGTCGGCACCTGCTTCACATCGCCCTCGGCCGTTGCCAAACGCAGCACCTTGTCGCCACCCAGCACGCCGAGTGAACGAGGCCCACCGCTGTT
>JAYSZH010000070.1:0-1866 GCA_043738155.1 Polaromonas sp.
CTTCCAGCCTTCCCAAACACAAGTAATTACTTGAGTTCGACTTTCGCGCCAGCGTCTTCGAGCTTTTTCTTAGCGGCTTCGGCGTCAGCCTTTGGAATTGCTTCCTTGACGTTCTTTGGAGCGCCATCAACCAGATCTTTGGCTTCTTTCAAGCCCAGGCCGGTCAATTCACGCACAGCCTTAATGACTTGCACTTTCTGTGCACCAGCTTCAAGCAGCACGACATTGAAATCGGTCTTCTCTTCGGCCACAGCAGCAGCAGCTCCGCCGCCAGCAGCGGGTGCAGCCATCGCTGCAGCGCTCACACCAAATTTCTCTTCGATGGCTTTCACCAGATCGTTGAGTTCCAAGACCGTCATGCTGTCCAGCGCGGTCAAAAATGCGTCTTTGTCGAATGCCATTTTGAATTCCTAAAAAAAGTTGGTAAAAATTACGCTGCTACAGCTTCGGCTGCGGCTTCTTCGGCTGCCGGGGCGTCGCCGCCACCTTTTTTCGCCGACAGCGCGCCCAGCACGACGGCTGTACGCGAAATTGGCGACATCAGCAAGCCACAGATCTGGGCCAGCAACACTTCCTTGGAAGGAATGTTGGCCAGTTGCTTCACGCCGTCCACGCTCAATTGTTTTCCACCGAACGCACCACCACGAATCACCAACTTGTCGTTGGTTTTCGCGAAGTCGGCCACCACTTTGGCAGCAGCCACAGCATCGACGGAAAAACCGTAAATCAGCGGCCCGGTCATCTGGTCGGCAACGATCTCAAATGCGCTGCCAGCCACCGCACGGCGAGCTAAGGTGTTTTTCAACACGCTTAGAGTCACGCCTTTGCTTCTAGCTTGGCTACGCAGTTTGGTCATGTCAGCAACTGTGATGCCGCGGTATTCCGCCATCACCAGCGTTTGAGCAATAGCCGCGAGCCCTGTCACTTCATCAATGACGGCTTGTTTCTCACTGCGATTGAGACTCAAGGTCTACTCCTTAAAAATGTAGTTCAAGCTGATCAGCTTTCGCTTCACACCCCTCACCACGCTCATGTTCAGCGACCAACTGTTTTCAGACTCTTTTCAAAACTCTGTCTTCAGCGGGACCGCCATCTGCGTTGGCTGTCTCTTGATTAAGCACCCTGTTGTTGTCAAATCGACATCAACCGGCGCACCAACGGTCTTGGATGACCTGCTGCAAACGAGTCACAGCAGCCCACCACATCAAGCAACACAAAAGTGCCACTTAAATTTTTGACGTCAGCTACTTCAGGCAGCGATGGTTTGTGTATCGACGCGAACGCCCACACCCATCGTTGAAGAAATGGCTACCTTGCGCAGGTAAACGCCCTTGCTGGTTGCAGGCTTTGCCTTGACCAACGCTTCGATCAGAGCAGCCAAGTTACCCTGAAGCTTGTCACTGTCGAACGAACGGCGGCCAATGGTCCCGTGAATGATGCCGGCTTTGTCAACACGGAATTGAACTTGACCAGCCTTGGCGTTTTTCACAGCGGTAGCCACGTCGGGTGTGACCGTACCAACCTTCGGGTTGGGCATCAAACCACGTGGACCCAGAATCTGGCCCAAGGTACCAACGATACGCATGGCGTCTGGCGACGCGATCACCACATCGAAATCCATCTTGCCCGCTTTGATGTCAGCAGCCAGATCGTCCATGCCGACGATGTCCGCACCGGCTGCCTTGGCTTCTTCAGCCTTGGCACCTTGCGCGAATACCGCTACACGTTTGGTCTTTCCGGTGCCGTTCGGCAGCACCACGGCGCCACGAACCACCTGATCCGATTTTTTCGCGTCAACGCCGAGCTGCACAGCCACGTCGATCGACTCATCGAATTTGGCGACTGCAAACTCTTTCACAAGACCCA
>JAYSZH010000071.1:0-12328 GCA_043738155.1 Polaromonas sp.
GGCTGAAGACGTTCAAGCTGCCAAAATGGCTGAGTACGAGCGCAATGACAGCTTTTTAAACCCGCTCTTCGGTAGAGAGTGGCCCAGCGTGTTGCTGGATCAAATGGGTTCACGCTTGGTTGATCGCCAAGTGGGCGATTTAAAAATTACAGCACAACCTATAGATTTCATCGGTTTGAATTACTACACACGCTCTATTGCAAAAGCACCAAGCAGCCCGGAAGATACAAAACGTGGCTACACCTTTGTTCCACCTGATACTGCTGATACGACCAAGCAACTCACAGACATCGGCTGGGAAATTTACCCAGAAGGCTTAAAGAGAGTTGTCAATAATTTGACCCAAAACTGGCCTTTGCCGCCGATTTGGATCACTGAAAATGGTGCGGCAGACAACACATCCGTTGTCAACGGCATCTGTGATGACGACATGCGTTGCTCCTACATCACGCAGCATTTAGAGAAAATGTCTGAGCTTATTGCTGAAGGCAGGGATATCCGCGGTTACTACGTTTGGAGTCTTTTGGACAACTTTGAATGGGCGCATGGCTACAGCGAGCGTTTTGGTGTTGTGCATGTGGACTTTGAGACTCAAGTAAGAACTAAAAAGAAAAGCGCCTTGATGGTGAAGGCACTTTTGAAATCTTAAAAAATGCTATTGAAACAAAAAAAGGGACTTGCAAGCCCCTTTTTTAATCTCTGCTTTTTCTGAATTGTGCGCTTATTTAGCCACCTTTGACAGACCCAGCCAACAAACCACGTACAAAGAACCGTTGCAAAGAGAAGAACACAGCAACAGGTACGGCGATGGACACAAAGGCTGTCGCTGTCAAAATCTCCCAACTCTCACCACGCGAACCCAGTAAATCATTGAGTTTGATGGTCAACACAACTTGATCCGGCGCTTTGCCTAAAAACACCAGTGCAATCAAAAAATCATTCCAAACCCATAGAAATTGGAAAATGGCAAAACTGGCAAGTGCAGGTATCGACAGTGGCAGCACGATGCTGGTAAATATTTGAAAATGCGAGGCGCCATCCATATGGGCACTGTCAATGATGTCTCTTGGTAAGGCAGCTATGTAATTTCGCAGCAAATAAATCGCCAACGGCAAGCCAAAAGCTGTATGAGCCAACCACACACTCCAATAGTCTTTAGAGGGTATGCCTAAAGCTTCACCAATGCCGTTGTACATCTTTAAGAGCGGTATTAATGACATTTGCAATGGTACAACCAGCAAACCCACCACGACGATGAACAACCATTTGCGACCTGGAAACTCCATCCAACTGAATGCATACGCAGCGAAAGCAGCAATCAAGATGGGTATGAATGTCGCTGGAATGGTCACTTTAAACGTATTCAAAAATGCTTGGCCAACGCCTTCAGAAGCAATTACTTTTTGGTAGTTTTGCGTACTGAATACTGGAGGCGTTTCAGCCACATAAAAAATACGAACGCCTTTGTCTTTTTCGTAAGCTTTGTTCAACTCCAAACGATATGTGCCATCCGCTTTCACCGTCAAATTACCATCGGGTGCGCCATCTTCTTCATCAAACACTTGGCCATCAGCAACTTGTATCGTTTCGCCAACTTTGAATTCACTGGGTTTAGCTGATTTCAAAGAAAAGCTTTTGATCTGTATTTTTGCTTCTGTGCCGAAAAGCCGACCATTGATAACAAATTTATCGCCCTCTTGCACTGCACTTTGTGTGCCAGCCGTTCTGCGCATATCAGCTCGCGTTTGTGTGGACATGGATGTCCACCAACCGCTAGACGCCAGTTGCTCTTTTTCACGAAAGCTTGAAACAAACAAACCAAATGTCGGCAGCACCCACATGGCGACAATCACCAACAGCATCAATGAAGCAAATATCGAAGGGAAGTTAAAATATTTTTTCATCGCTGTGCCTCCTCAGTACGGAAACGTCGAATATTGAAAGCCATCACAGGAATTACTGCAAACATCAGCACCATGGCCAAAGTAGAGCTTCGCCCGTAATCACCACCACCCCTAAACATCCAGTCGTACATCAAATTTGCCAGCACACCTGTGTCCCATTGCCCGCCCGTCATGGCCATCACGATATCAAACACCTTCAACACGGTGATGGTGATCGTGGTCCAAACCACCAAAATAGTAGACATGACCTGTGGCACCATGATTTCAAAAAAGATGTGCAACTCGCTCGCACCGTCAATGCGCGCTGCCTCAATGGTTTCAGTCGGCACACCGCGAAGCGCTGCAGAGAGAATCACCATGGCAAACCCTGTTTGAATCCAAATAAGGATAGCCATCAAAAAGAAGTTATTCCAAAACGGCACAGTCACCCACGCTTGCGGTTGCATGCCAAGCCCCGTGACCATGGCGTTAACAATGCCAATTTGGTCTGAATCAGCACCACGAAAATCGTAGACAAATTTCCAAATAACACTCGCACCAACAAAGCTGATAGCCATTGGCATGAACACCATGGATTTGGCGAAGTTTCCCCACCACACCTTGTCAGCGAGCACAGCGACAATCAAGCCAAATATGGTCGCCATGGTTGGAACCACGATCAACCATAAAAAATTATTACGGATCGTGATCAAGAAATTTTGATCTGTAAAAACCCACTGGTAATTTGACAAGCCTACAAAGGCCTCGCCTGTAGCGTCATAAAAACTCAAACGAAAAGTTTCAATGAGAGGGTACAGCAAATAAAGACCCAACAGCAACAGCGCTGGAGCTAAGAACGCCCAAGGTCGAACATTGTTTTGAAATTGCTCAAGCTTTGATTTCGATGCGACTGGTAAATGAATCATCTTGTCGATGACGAAATTTGTACCCGCGAAATACAGCAAACAAAACGCTATGCTGACCACGACGGCTAATAAAGTTTGTCCGATTTGTTCAATCATAGTGTTCTGCTTTTTTTAATATCTAAATTTCAACCGCGCCCAACAGTTTTTGCAACTGCTGGGCACATGTCCTAAGTGCTTATAAATAAAGCCGCTTAGGATTTGTCATGCTTACTTCTTGATAGCATCCCAGCTCTTTTGGATTTCGTCAGCAACTTGTTGTGCTGATTGGCCACCAGAGTAGTTAACCATGCCCTTCCAGAAACTACCAGCACCGATAGCGCCAGGCATCAGATCCGAGCCGTCGAACCGGAAGGTTGTAGCGCCCAACAAAATTTCGCCTTGTTTCTTCAAGGCTTTGTTTTTATATTTGTTGATGTCAGCACCTTTGTGCGGCGTCAAGAAACCACCTTCAGCCATCCAGGTCTCATGCGCTTGTGGATGTTGCAAGAACTCCATGAATGCGCGCGAACCTTTGCTGTCTTTGGTGATCGTCATGATCGTGCCACCGCCCAAGACTGGGTTGCCCAATTTTTTACCAGCATATGATGGAAAATAGAAGAAATCAGCCTCGTCTGCCTTGCCTTCTGGGAAGAAAGCTGGAATAAAGCTGGCTTGACGGTGCATGTAGCACTTCGGTGGTGAACCGAACATTCCTTTAGGACTGTCTTTGAAGCTCACAGTAGCAACCGCTTTAGCGCCGCCATCTACATAAGCGTCATTCTTTGCAAATGCGCCGTAGGCTTCAATCGCTTCAACAACGCGCTTATCATTGAACTTGATGCTGTTGTCAACCCAACCGTCGTAGACAGCAGGCGTTTGTGTACGCAGCATAAAGTCTTCGACCCAATCAGTGGCTGGCCAACCAGTAGCGGCATCGCTACCCAAACCAATACACCATGGTTTCGCACCACCGTCAGCAGCCATTTTCTTCGTCAGGTCTTGCAATTCTTCCATAGATTTTGGAACTTTGTAGCCTTTTTCCTTGAAGTTTTCAGGGATATACCACACCAAGCTCTTCACGTTGACGTTATAGAACAATCCGAAAAATTCTTTTTTACCTGCTTTGTTGGCGTAGGTGCCGAGGTCAGCCCAAGAGCTACCTGCAGCAAAATTTGTTTTCACAAAGTTGCTAGCTTTGTCACCTAACGGCACCAAACCACCAATAGCAGCCATGTTTGCCGCCAGACCAGGCTGTGGGAACACAGAAATGTTTGATGGTGAACCAGCTTTGATGTCGATCACAATCTGTTGCTCAGAGCTTTGTGAGCAAGAATGCTTCACAGTAGCGCCAGTTGATTTTTCAAAAACGCTGAGTACTTTCTTGAACACGCCTTCTTCAGCACCCGTCCAAGGGCAAGTGATCGTAACCACCTCACCTTTAAGATCAGGACCTTTGTAATCTGCAGCCAAAACTGAACTGGCCATGGAAGCCAAAGCCAAAGCAGATGCTCCAGCGATGAGAGTTTTCTTAATCATTCACTTTTCTCCTTTAAACACTTCATGGCCCATCCACAAAGCAATTCTTACTTTTAATTAAGTTTATTGCGCCCGCAATAAACTATTCGATCCGCATGCCGGAACTGTCGAATTTATAAACATGTTGCTGCCCAAACCCCAGCTCAATGGTGTTCCCTGGCTCTATAGCCAAAGTACCATCGATACGTGCTGTGATGTCGCCCAACACACCTGCATTGATGTATGCAAAAGTCTCGTTACCCAGCTTTTCTGCGTGCTTCAAGGTACCCTTGATCACGCCACCAGCCTCTACGCGGAAATGTTCTGGCCGTACACCGACGGTGGTTGCGCCATAGGCTTGAGCAAACTCCTGAGGTAAAAAATTTATTTGAGGAGAGCCAATAAAACCGGCCACAAACAAACTTGCCGGTTTGTTGTACAACTCCAGCGGGCGACCAACTTGCTCAATACGCCCTTTGTTGAGCACAACAATTTTGTCGGCCAAGGTCATTGCTTCAACTTGGTCATGCGTCACATAAATCATGGTGGCACCCAAACGACGATGCAGTGTTGCCAGTTCAACGCGCATTTTGGTGCGCAGTGCCGCGTCAAGATTGGACAACGGTTCATCAAACAAAAACACCTTAGGGTCGCGCACAATAGCGCGACCAATAGCGACACGCTGGCGTTGCCCACCTGACAGCGCTTTCGGCAAGCGATCCAAATAATCCGTGATTTGTAAAATTTCAGATGCTTCACGCACCCGACGATCGATTTCCGCCTTGGGTGTTTTGGCAATTTTCAAGCCAAACGCCATGTTGTCATACACCGTCTTGTGCGGGTAGAGCGCATAGCTTTGAAACACCATGGCAACGCCACGTTTCGACGAAGGCAAGTTATTCGACAAAACGCCGTCAATCATCAACTCACCGGATGTGATGTCCTCCAAGCCAGCTATCATGCGCAGCAAGGTCGTTTTACCGCAGCCAGATGGGCCGACAAACACCACAAATTCACCTGGTTTGATATCTAAATCAATGCCGTGCAAAACATGCGTTTCACCAAAACTTTTTTTGATGTTGTTTAATTTAACTTCGGTTTGAATCATTAAAACTCCAAATAAATAATTAGCGTCACGTCTTTCAGATACTTAACTGCGAACAGGGCCTATTGTTTTGCCATCGACAAACTGCGGTTGCATCAACACGTGCTGACCCTCTTTAGGTACTTTGCCGTCAATGATTTGAAGCAACATTTCCGCCATGGTCTTGCCTGAGTCTCGCGGCGTAGGCTGCATCACAATAGCCACGTCAATTTGATGCAGCATCGTGTCAGTTGGGTTGCCGCCATCCACAACGACAGAGACATCTTTCCCCAAAACAAGACCCGCCTCCAGCAATGCGTGGATGACGCCAACGCCACCCACACTGTTGTCAACCAAAATAGCTGTGGGGCGAACAGGTAAGCGCAACAATTTTTCTACCGCAACAAAGCCAGAGCGCCTATCGCGCCCGACTTTAACGATGGCATCCTCATGCATCAGCAAGCCCAAACGCTTCATCGACGAGATAAACCCTGTATGACGTTGCATCGCGTAGTTAAATTCAAGCGAAGTATGTATATAGGCAATGTGCTTATGTCCCAGCGCAGCCAAACGCTCAACCGCTAAACGGCTACCCGCTTCATTGTCAAAATCGTACCAAGCAAAATCATTTCGGGTACCTGAGCGCCCGTAGCATAAAAATGGAATGCCAGCCTGCTGTAGAAAATCAATCCTTGGGTCATGGACCTTCGTATCCGCCAACAAAATGGCGTCAACACGACCGCCGCGCACCAAACGACCGTAAGTGGCCATCTCGGTGGCATCGCCAGCAGCAGCTAACAAAAGATCGATACTGTCGCTCTCAAGACGAGCAGAAAACGTTGAAATCATCTCTAAAAACTTGGGGTTACCGACGTAGCCATTGTCAAAAGGGTAGACAATCCCCACCGCATCTGCACGGCCTTTCGCTAATCGTTGCGCTCTTAAATTGGGATGGTAGTTAAGCTCGTTTGCCCGTTTGACAATGCGCTCACGTGTTTCTGCCTTGATGTCGGTGTAGCCATTCAACGCGCGGCTCACCGTGGATGCAGATACACCCAGTCCAGCCGCTAATTGTTTGATATCTACACCCATGGTATTTACTGAACGCTCGCAAACAAACCGCCCCAAGGGCTCAATTGAACACATTTATCTTGCAAACGACCACCGGATAAACCACTACCCGGCAATTCAACCGCGCTGGCAAGTTCTTTTGGCAACTCAAATACTGCAGCGTCCTTGCTGAAATTGAATATGCACAGCACCTTGACACCAAGATGCTCGCGCACAAAAGCTAGCACTTGCGGATGTTTTGGCAACATATGCATATCGCCCTTGACCAACACCGGCAAACCTCGGCGCCACTTCAACAACTGCGTGTAATACTTTAATAACGACTTGTCATCAGACTCTTGTTTGTCGACGGCTAACGACAAATGCGTTTTTGCGACGGGCAGCCAAGCACTTGCGGCCGAACTAAAGCCTGCGTGCTGCTTTGATGAATCCCAAGGCATAGGCGTCCTGCAGCCATCGCGCCCCTTGAACTCTGGCCACATTTCTTTGCCATACGGATCTTGCAAGTCCTCAAACGCTATGTCAACCTCTGGCAAACCCAGCTCATCGCCCTGATACAACGAAGGCGAACCGCGCAAACTCATTTGCAACGCCGCAGCCAAACGTAACAGCGCTTGGTTGGGCTTCTCACCACCCCAACGCGTCGCAACCCTTTGCACATCATGGTTGCTCAGCGCCCAGCATGGCCAACCGTCACCCACCACTTCAGAGAATCTGCTCATCACGCCATGCAAATACGGTGCATCGTGCGGATTGCCCATCAAGTCAAAGCAATACGCCATGTGCAACTTGTCGCCACCGCTGGTGTACTCGGCCAATCGCGCCAAGCCATCATCGTCGCCAATTTCGCCCACCATGGTGGTATTTGGGTATTGATTCAACAAATCTCGCAGTTTCTTCAAAAACACTAGGTTTTCAGGTTGGCTTTTGTCATGTTTGTGCCATTGCCACGCATACGGGTTGACGGAGCTCACTGCCGGGTCTTCGCCCGTAGGCTCGCCGCGCGGCGGGTTGTTGCGCAGCTGCGCGTCATGCACATAAAAGTTTGCGGTATCTAAACGGTAGCCATCGACGCCCAAATCCAGCCAAAATTTGACCGTGCCCAGCAAGGTTTCTTGCATGGCTGGACAATGAAAATTCAAATCTGGCTGTGAGGTCAGAAAATTGTGCAGGTAATACTGCTGGCGGCGGGTTTCCCACTGCCAAGCGCTGCCACCAAAAATGCTCAACCAGTTGTTGGGTGGATTTCCGTCGTCTTTGGCGTCTGCCCAAACATACCAGTCCGACTTGGCGTTGTCGCGGCTGGAGCGGCTCTCTACAAACCACGGATGCTGCGCCGCACTGTGTGACAGCACTTGGTCGATGATGACTTTGAGGCCCAAATCGTGCGCACGCTGGAGTAATGCTTTGAAATCACCCATGGTGCCGAACATCGGATCAACATCGCAGTAATCGCTGACATCGTAGCCAAAATCCTTCATTGGGCTTTTGAAGAAAGGCGACAACCAAATCGCATCGACACCCAGCTTGGCAACGTAATCCAGTCTGCTGGTGATGCCTTTTAAGTCGCCAATGCCATCACCAGTGCTGTCTTGAAACGACCGTGGATAAATTTGGTACACGACGCCACCACGCCACCACTCGTAGTTGGGCGCGGTCTTTTGATCTTCGGTTGGGTGGACTGAGGTCATTTTTTTTAAAGTCTTACTTGATTAGTGTTTTGAATTTGTGCGGTGATTGTTTCCGAAAGCGCTTTCGGAAACTATTAGTATTTTCCCTAGTTCTAAAAATTTCCCAAAAGTAATCGAAAATACAGGCTAGTTACAACAACCGACCAAACTAGGCCATGACTCAAATCCAGCGTCCACTTCGTATAGCCCCCTCCATCCTCTCCGCTGACTTTGCCAAACTGGGCGAAGAAGTCCGCGCCATTGAGGCCGCTGGGGCTGATCTGGTCCATTTTGATGTGATGGACAACCATTACGTGCCGAATTTGACGATTGGCCCCTTGGTTTGCGAAGCGATTCGCCCGCATGTGAACATCCCAATCGACGTGCATTTGATGGTCGAGCCGGTCGATGCCATCATCCCGCTCTTCGCCAAAGCCGGTGCCAACATCATCACCTTTCACCCTGAAGCCTCGAAACATGTGGACCGCACCCTGTCCATGATCCGCGAACTGGGTTGCAAAGCGGGTTTGGTCTTAAACCCGGCGACCTCGATTGAATGGCTGGATCACGTCATGGACAAGCTGGACATCGTGCTCTTGATGAGCGTCAACCCCGGTTTTGGCGGACAAAAATTCATCCCGTCCACCTTGGCCAAGTTGCAACAAGTCCGCGCCCGCATCGACGCCCACATGGCCGCCGGTGGCCAGCCGATCTGGCTGGAAGTGGACGGCGGCGTGAAAGCCGACAATATTGGCGAGATCGTCCGTGCGGGTGCTGACACCTGTGTGGCGGGCAGTGCTGTGTTTGGTGCGCCAGACGCAGCGGAGCTAGGTGGTGGCTACAAAGGCATCATGCAAACACTGCGTAGGCGAGCAGTAGCATAAATCCTAGTCGCCTGTGAGTAGCCCTGTAGCCCTGCGCTCAGGAACTGCGTCTATCGTGCTGAAACTTAACACATCAACTTAGCCTATCTTATGCTGCGCCATATTCTCCAAAGCTGTGACCAGTGCAGAATGATCCAACTGCCCATGCCCGAGTGCGCTGCAAGACTGCATGAGCTGGGCGGCACCAGCCGTCTGCGGTAGTGCCACACCCAAAGCCCGCGCCCCTTGCAACGCGAGATTGAGGTCTTTTTGATGCAACTCAATACGAAATCCGGGTGCAAACGTGCGTTTGATCATGCGTTCACCATGCACCTCTAAAATTCGCGAAGCTGCAAACCCACCCATCAGAGCCTGCCTCACTTTTGCAGGATCAGCACCGGCTTTAGACGCAAATACCAAGGCCTCGCTGACCGCCGCAATATTGAGCGCCACAATGATTTGATTGGCCACTTTGCACACTTGGCCATCACCCACGCCCCCCACCAGTGTGATGTTTTTACCCATCAGCATCAAGAGAGGATTGATCCGATCAAACACCTGCGCATCGGCTCCCACCATGATGGTCAACGAAGCGGCTTTGGCACCAACCTGGCCACCTGAAACGGGTGCATCCGCATAGTCACAGCCCAAAGACTTTAACCTGGTCGCAAAACTGCGTGTCATGATGGGGTCGATGGAACTGCAATCCACCACGGTTTTGCCTTTTTCCAAGCCTGCCGCTACGCCTTGCCCGCCAAACAACACCTTCTCAACATCGGGGGTGTCAGGTAGCATCAAAAATACAATGTCCGCTCGCTGGGCCACCTCTTGCGCATTGGCACAAACGGTAGCGCCACCTTCGACCAATTCGCCGGGCAATTTGCTGCGACTGTGTATGTACAGCGTATGCCCTGCATGAAGAAGATGTCCGGCCATGGGGGAACCCATGATGCCCAAACCAATAAATCCGATTTTGAGTCCTGATGTGATCACTTGAAATCCTGGTGTGTTTGTTCTGCTGTGCAAGGCTGCTGGTTATTGGGTCAACGCCGTACGCCAACCCAGGCCTTGCAGCGTACTTGTTTTGGGCTTGTACTCACAGCCTATCCAGCCGGTGTAGCCAATGGCATCCATGTGTTTGAACAGCCATGCGTAATTGATTTCCCCCGTACCGGGTTCGTTGCGTCCGGGATTGTCCGCCAGTTGGATGTGCCCAATACGGGGCAGCATTTTTTCCAGCGTACTACCCAGCTCACCTTCCATGCGCTGGGCGTGGTAGATGTCATATTGAATATAAAGATTGTCACTCCCCACCTCATCCAAAATTTTTGCCGCTTGTGCCGTGGTTGTCAAAAAGAAACCCGGGATATCAAAATGGTTGATCGGCTCAATCAGCAGGCGCAGGTCGGCGGCTTTGAGTTGTGCCGCCGCATAGGTCAAATTTTCCACCAAAGTGGCGTGCGCTGCTGAATGGCTGACACCCTGGGGCAGTTTGCCTGCCAGACAATTGACCTGCGGACAGTTCAAAACGGTGGCGTACTCGATAGCCTTTGATACGCCTGACCGAAACTCGTCTCTGCGGTCGGGGTCGCAAGCGATGCCTCTGTCTCCTGCATCCCAGTCACCTGCAGGTAAGTTGTGCAAAACTTGTACAAGACCTTGCGTTTTCAACACCTGCGCCAAAGCATCTTTGTCATAGGCGTAGGGAAACAAATACTCTACCGCCTCAAATCCTGCGGATTTAGCGGCGGCGAAGCGCTCCATGAAGGGCATTTCTGTAAATAACATCGTGAGGTTGGCAGCAAAGCGTGGCATAAATAGTCGTATTTTTTAGTAGTTGAACAATGACGGAGCACAAAGCGACGCATCTTTGCCATCAAACGGGCAGCGATGGCAAGTTTGCCTGCTCTTCACTCCAGCAAACCCGCCAACTCCAGACCTTCGCGGCCTTGCGGATGGCGACAATCTATGTCTTCAAACTCGTTGATTTTGTCGATCTCAGTACCCATGGCGATGTTGGTGACTTTCTCCAGGATGACTTCAACCACCACAGGAACGCTGTATTTGCGCGCCATCGCTTGAGCCTCAACAAGTGCAGGGCCGATTTTTTCCGGATCGGTGACGCGCATCGATTTGCAACCCAAACCTTGCACAACCGCTTGGTGATCAACACCATAACTTTTGAGCACGGGGTCATCAACGTTCTGGTTTTCAAACGCCAACTGCACGCAGTAATCCATCTCAAACCCACGTTGGCTTTGCCGGATAAGACCCAGATAGCTGTTGTTGACCAGAACTTGCACATAAGGCAAGCGGAACTGCGCTCCTACCGCCAACTCTTCAACCAGAAATTGAAAGTCATAGTCGCCGGACAAACCCACCACAGTCCGTGTCGGGTCTGCGGCCACCACACCCAGTGCGGCAGGGATAGTCCAGCCCAAGGGGCCAGCCTGGCCGCAATTGATCCACTGGCGCGGACCAAACACGTTCAAAAACTGTGCACCCGCGATTTGACTGAGTCCGATCGTGCTGACATAGATGGTATCGCGCGGGAAGGCCTTGTTCATCTCCTCATAGACCCGCAGCGGCTTGATGGGGGTCTCCGTGAAATGGGACTTGCGGTGCATGTGTGTTTTTCGCTCAAGACAACGGTTTGCCCAATCATCAAAGCTTTTCAGTGTCGCAGCAGCCTTGCGCTCACGCGCCACCTGGACCAGCAGTTCAAGCGCCGCTTTCGCATCGCTGACGATGCCCAGGTCTGGATTGAACACGCGCCCTATCTGCGTTGGCTCGATATCGATGTGGACGAACTTGCGCCCCTTGCAATACACCTCCGTACTGCCGGTGTGGCGATTTGCCCAGCGGTTGCCGATGCCGATCACAAAGTCAGAGGCCAACAGGGTGGCATTGCCATAGCGATGGCTGGTCTGCAAGCCCACCATGCCCGCCATGAGCGGGTGGTCGTCAGGGATAGTGCCCCAACCCATCAAGGTTGGAATCACCGGCACGCCCGTCAATTCAGCAAACTCAACCAGCAAGTCACTGGCATCCGCATTGATGATGCCACCGCCTGCCACGATGAGTGGCTTGTCGGCTTGCATCAGCATATCCAGAGCACGTTCAATTTGCTTGCGTGTAGCGGCTGGCTTGTACGCCGGCAATGGCTCGTAGGTATCGATATCAAACTCAATCTCAGCCATCTGCACGTCGAAAGGCAAGTCGATCAGCACCGGCCCAGGACGCCCCGAACGCATGAGATGAAATGCCTGCTGAAACGCACGTGGCACCAGCGCAGGTTCGCGAACGGTCACACTCCATTTGGTGACGGGCTTGCTGA
>JAYSZH010000072.1:0-36804 GCA_043738155.1 Polaromonas sp.
ACGAAACCTGAGCTTTTCGCGCGCCGCTGAAGAGCTTCACCTCACGCAGCCGGCGGTGTCGACCCAGGTTAAAAAACTGACAGACCACGCCGGCGTCATGTTGTTCGAGCAGGTCGGTAAAAAAATCTTCCTCACCCCTGCAGGTGTGGAGATGCTGGATTCCAGCAGGCTCATCATCCAGCAGTTCAAGGAGGTCGAGGAGGCCATGAACCGGTTCAAGGGCATAGGCGGGGGCACGCTGAACGTGACCGTGATCAGTGCCGGCGATTATTTTTTGCCCGCGCTGCTGGTGGAGTTCGCCCGGCGAAACCCGGGCGTCAATTTGAACTTCGGTGTCTGCAACCGCGAGGAGTTGCTGGATCAACTGGCCCACAATGTCACCGACCTGGCCATCATGGTACGCCCGCCACTGGACCTGGACACCGTCAACGAAGCCTTTGCACCGCACCCCTACGTCATCGTCGCTGCAGGCACCCATGCGCTCGTCGCCAAAAAGCACATCCGCGTGGCGCACCTGGTGCGCGAGCCGTTCGTCGTCCGCGAAAAGGGCTCGGACACCTGGAACTCCATGGAGCAAGGTTTTGGCGATCACCTGGCCGAGCTCAACATCGCGATGGAAATCAAGAGCACAGAAACGGTCAAGCAGGCGGTCATTGCCGGTATGGGCATCAGCTTCCTGTCGGCACACACCGTCAGCCGGGAGCTGCAAAGTGGAAGCCTCGCCGCGCTGGACGTTCAGGGGTTTCCGTTGATGTTGAATTGGTATGTGGTACACCGAAAAAACAAGCGTCTGACGCCGGTTGCGCAAGCTTTCAAGAGCTTTCTGATGAACGACAGTGCGGCGCTGATTGAGCAGGCAGTCGGCTACCGGCCCAGGTAAGGTCTGTGCAGTTTGCACTTGAATTTACCGTAAAATATGACTCTAGCCGGCGTATTTATTTATTAGTTTGCTATTAAAAACGTAGTAATTGACAGGTACGTAACCAATACAAGCTTTGTGGCTCGTTTTGGGGGCTGCCGGCTGTTATAAACCGTTAAAATTCAGGGTTTCCCCTAGATATTTGTCTTTTTTGAATTTTGGAGCATTTTTCTCATGGCTGATCACAACCTCATGGCGAATGCCATTCGCGCACTCGCAATGGACGCCGTCCAACAAGCCAATTCCGGCCACCCGGGCGCCCCCATGGGTATGGCCGATATGGCTGTCGCACTCTGGTCAGACCACTTAAAACACAACCCAAGCAACCCAAACTGGGCGAACCGCGACCGTTTTATCCTCTCCAACGGTCATGCTTCCATGCTGAATTACGCCGTGTTGCACCTGGCAGGCTACAAATTACCCATGGCCGAGTTGAAAAACTTCCGCCAATTGCACAGCAAAACCGCTGGTCACCCTGAAGTGGGCGTGACGCCTGGCGTGGAAACCACCACCGGCCCACTCGGCCAAGGTATCACCAACGCCGTCGGTTTTGCGCTGGCTGAGAAGCTACTGGCTAAAGAATTCAACCGCACCGTGAGTGATGAAGCCAACGGTAGCAATGCAGAAGCTATAAAACTCAACATCGTCGACCACCACACCTACACCTTCATGGGCGACGGCTGCATGATGGAAGGCATCAGCCACGAAGCCGTGGCGCTGGCTGGCGCGTGGAAGCTGAACAAATTGATCGCCCTGTACGACGACAACGGCATTTCTATTGACGGCCAAGTCACCCCATGGTTCATCGACAACACGGCTTTGCGTTTCGCCGCCTGCGGCTGGAACGTGATCGGCCCGATTGACGGCCACAGCGCCGCTGCCGTCAGCCAAGCCATTGCCGATGCTAAAACCAGTGCCGACAAGCCGACCCTGATCATCTGCAAAACCCACATCGGCAAAGGCAGCCCGAACCGTGCCAACACCGCCAAAGCCCACGGCGAGCCGCTGGGTGCTGAAGAAATCAAGCTGACCCGTGAATCCATCGGCTGGAACCACCCACCGTTCACCATCCCGAAAGAAGTCTACTACGAGTGGGATGCCAAAGCCGCCGGCAAAGCCAACGAACAAGCCTGGAACGACACGTTTGCTGCCTACAAAGCCAAATTCCCAGACCTCGCCAAAGAATTTGTGCGCCGCATGAAGGGCGATTTACCGAAAAATTTCAACCAAATCGCCTTTGACACCGTGGTTGCCGCCCACACCAAGGCGGAAACCGTCGCATCGCGCAAGGCATCACAATTGGCACTGGAATCTTTCACCGCAGCCCTGCCTGAAATGCTGGGCGGCTCGGCAGATTTGACCGGCTCTAACCTGACCAACACCAAATCAACCCCAAGCTTGCGTTTTGACATGAATGGCGATGTCGTCACTTATCCGGTGGACGGCACACCCGATGCTCGCGTCGGTCGTCATATAAATTACGGCGTGCGCGAGTTCGGCATGGCCGCCATCATGAACGGCGTGGCGCTGCACGGCGGCTACATTCCCTATGGCGGCACGTTTTTGACGTTCAGCGATTACTCCCGCAACGCCATCCGCATGGCCGCGCTGATGAAGCTGCGCGTCATCCACGTGTTCACCCATGACAGCATTGGTTTGGGCGAAGACGGCCCGACGCACCAGTCCATCGAGCACGCCGCCAGCCTGCGTTTGATTCCGAATTTGGACGTCTGGCGTCCGGGCGACACGACTGAAACTGCCGTGGCTTGGGCGGTTGCTTTGCAAAACAAGAGCAAACCAACCGCTTTGTTGCTCAGCCGCCAAAATATCGCCTACATTCCAAAAACAGATCTAGAAGACATCAGCAAAGGCGCTTATGTGCTGTCCGTGCCGCGCGATGTGGGTTTGAACAAAGCCGCCCAAGCCGTCATCATTGCGACGGGTTCTGAAGTTCAACTCGCCGTTGCTGCTCAAAAGCTTTTAGCTACCAAAAAGATAGCCGTTCAGGTCGTCTCCATGCCGAGCAACACCACGTTTGACCGCCAATCGACCGAGTACAAAACTGCCGTTTTGCCCGCCAAACTGCCGCGCATTGCCGTGGAAATGGGCGTGACGGACGGCTGGTGGAAGTATGGCTGCGCAGCTGTGGTCGGCATCGACACCTACGGCGAATCAGCCCCAGCACCTGCGTTGTTCAAGCACTTTGGTTTCACGGCTGAAAATGTCGCTGAAACTGTGCAAAAAGTGTTGTCTAAAAAGTAAGTATTTCAAACCACCCTGTTCGCCCTAAGCTTGGCTAAGGGTTTTACAATTAACTATCAGGAGAAACGACATGACCATCAAACTCGGCATCAACGGCTTTGGCCGCATCGGACGCAACGTGCTTCGCTCAGCGATTCAAAGCTTCAGCGACATCGAAGTCGTCGCTATCAACGACTTGCTAGAGCCAGAATACCTGGCCTACATGCTGCAATACGACTCTGTGCACGGCCGTTTCAAAGGTGACGTGTCGGTCGAAGGCAACACCCTCATCATCAACGGCAAGAAAATCCGCCTGACCCAAGAGCGCGACCCACTGGCTTTGAAGTGGAACGAAGTTGGCGCCGATGTTGTTTTGGAAGCGACTGGCTTGTTCTTAGACAAGGCCTCAGGCGAAAAGCATTTGGCTGCTGGCGCTAAAAAGGTCATTTTCTCAGCGCCCTCCAAAGACGACACCCCGATGTTTGTCTTTGGCGTGAATGACAGCACCTACGCTGGCCAAGCGATCATCTCCAACGCATCTTGCACGACCAACTGCTTGGCACCTGTGGCCAAAGTTTTGAACGACAAATGGGGCATCAAACGCGGTTTGATGACCACGGTGCACGCTGCCACGGCAACGCAAAAAACCGTGGACGGCCCAAGCAACAAAGACTGGCGCGGTGGTCGTGGTATTTTGGAAAACATCATTCCAAGCTCGACAGGCGCAGCCAAAGCGGTGGGTGTGGTCATTCCTGAGCTGAACAAAAAACTCACTGGCATGGCTTTTCGCGTGCCAACGTCTGACGTGTCTGTGGTCGATTTGACCTGCGAACTCAACAGCCCAGCCACCATGGCTGAAATCTGCGCTGAGATGAAAGCCCAGTCTGAAGGCGCTTTGAAAGGTATTTTGGGCTACACCGAAGACAAAGTCGTCGCGACCGACTTCCGTGGCGACACCCGCACCTCTATTTTTGATGCGGACGCCAGCGTCGCGCTAGACAGCACCTTCGTCAAAATCGTGAGCTGGTATGACAACGAATGGGGTTATTCGAACAAGTGCTTGGAAATGGTGCGCGTGGTTTCTAAGTAATTCATAACTTAGCACGCCTTACCTACCAAAAACGCACCCGAGGGTGCGTTTTTTTATGGCTGATCTATTCACTGATTCTTCTAAGCTATTGAAATAATTGAATTTAATGTAAAATTTACTCATTCATTAATCTATTCATTTAACTATTCAATTACTTATTCATGGCACAAACCCATCCACTCACGGCATCAACGCTGCAAGCGATACGAAAGCAGGGTGGCGTAGCCTCTGCTGCTGAGCTGCAAGCTGCGCTGGGTGTGAGCCAACCCACGGTATCGCGGGCGTTGGCGGCTGTGATTCAGGCTGGTCAAGTATTAAAAGTGGGTTCAACACGGCATCAGCGCTACGTTGTGCCGCGTACTGTTACAGGCGTTGGGCAATCGGTATCAGTCATGCGGGTGGATGCACATGGCCAAGCATCGCCATTTGCCCGCATGGTGCTTTTGGAGGGTGGTGGTGTCTGGATGGATGAGGCCACAGGCGTCAGCAGAAAACACGATGGTCTGCCCTGGTTTTTAGACGACATGCGACCTCAAGGCTTCATGGGGCGTACCTTTGCCCACGATCACCCAGAATTACAACTAAACAACGACCCAAGATACTGGAACGACGACGACGTGCTACGCGCGTTGACGTTGTTTGGCGACGACCTGATGGGCAACCTTATCGTCGGTGATACCGCTTTCGCGCGCTTCCACACCCTTCCAGAACGTGCCAGCCACGCCCCCTCAGAAACAGAATATCCCGCCTTTGCCGACCAAGCCATGCAGGGCACTGTCGGTGGCTCCTCCGCAGGCGGAGAGCAACCCAAGTTTTGCACGATTCGCAATGGACGGCATGTGTTGGTCAAGTTTTCCCCATCTGGTGACTCACCGACCGATCAACGCACCCGTGACTTACTGGTTTGCGAACATTTAGCGCTGCAAATATTGGCCGCAGCTGGCGTGCCAGCAGCACGAACCCAGCTGTTTACCATCGCGGGTCGTGTTTTTTTAGAGTCTGTCCGCTTTGACCGTCCCGCGCTAGGCGCCAGCAATCAGCGCGGTCTAGGTCGACTTGGCATGGTATCGCTGAGAGTCTATGACGCGGAATATGTAGGTAAGGAAGATAACTGGGCATCCACTGCCGTGCGTATGCGAGATCGCAATTTACTAAGCTCAGATGATGCAAATTTGCTGTGTTTTCTTGAGGCTTTCGGCATACTAATCGCCAATTCTGATCGTCACTATGGCAACATTTCATTATTGCGGCACGATACTAAAAGCAATGGCAATTGGAAAATTTCCCCCATCTACGACATGCTGCCCATGCTATATGCACCCATAGGCGCAGAGCTGGTGCCGCGCGACTTTGCTGCAAAAGGCAAACCGCAGCCCACCTCTGCCACCTTGCCGCAATGGCCACGCGCGTTGGCTTTGGCCATCCAGTTTTGGCAAACGGCGGCAGCTGATACGCGCATTTCAGCCGCGTTTCGGGTGATTGCGGCTGAAAATGCTTTGAAAGTGGCTTAAGCCACTTTCGGCGGCCGGTGCAAACCACAAATCTTATTCCCATCCGGATCCCGTAAATAGCAAAGATACAACTTACCCACCCCGCCTTCACGCCAGCCAGGTGGGTCTTCGCAAGTGGTGCCGCCATTGGCGATGCCCGCTGCGTGAAAAGCGTCGCACTGTTCAGGCGTTTGCATCGCAAAGCCAATGGTGCTGCCATTGCCGTGGCTGGCATCTTCGCCGTTGATGGGGGTGGTGATACCAAAACTGCCGGTCGCGCTGCGGTAAAAATAACGCTTGGCGTTGGCCATGCCAGGGCCTAAGCCCAGCGTGCCGAGCAAGGCATCGTAGAATTTTTTGGACTTTTCAAGGTCGTTAACACCCAGTATCACGTGACTAAACATGCTTATCTCCTAGTAGGTTTATGTTGAATTATGTTGAAAAATATTCAGGCGAATCTTATGCGAGCTTGTACGCACACGTGGCTTACTTCTGCGTTTAGGGGCTTTATGGTGTTTTAGTCACAAAATCCACCACCAGCCCGCGTTCCGTCACCGTGATGCTGCCCGGCTGCATGCCCAAGCCGTCTGCCATGCCCAAATCTTGCGGCTTCAAGGTGTGCAACACCACTTCCAACAGCGCCTTTTCACTCAAAGTTTGGCCATACAAATTTAGCATCTCAGACGCCATGGGCTGCAAGCCCGGGAAGTTCAAACGCTTGAATCGCAGGGCTGTCGCACGAAGTGTGCGGTCACTCACTTCATAGCGCAGCCCAAATTCCACCTCGAACGTGCCGGTTTGCTTGCGGTTCAAAGCGACGCCACTGGCTTCCACCGCCATAGTCGCATTCAACCGGTTCTGCTCTGGCAGCAACCGAATCTCAGGCGCTTGCACTTCCAAGTTCAGCAGCCCCGCTACCGGATAACGCAACGGAAACCGCTTACCCACCACCTGCTGCAGCTGGTCTTTGGACACCACAAAGCGCGGCTGCGCGGTGAGGGTGCTGCAGGCCAGCAGGCTGAACGCCAACAGCGTGACGGCAAGGCTGCGGCAGGTAGTTAGAAAGATTCGAGGATACATTCGGGTTCTCCGTGGCCGCAGTTGCGACAAATTTCCCTTGATTGTGCCCGATTGATGTAAAGTCCTCAAAAACAGGATGTTTCATGCCTTAAATTGGCATCTAGCCGGCGTATTTATTGCCTCATTAGCTATTAAAATAATAGCATTATAATTTCAATAAAGCTTTCGCCCGCAGCCGCTCTGTGCCGCTGAACTGGCTGTTGATGTAGGCCGTAACCGCCTCAGTGCGCTGCGTGGCGGACAGCTCGGGCGATTGCTGCAGTTGGGCAACTTGGGTGCTTGCTGTGTCCAGGCGCTGCCGCCACTGCTGCCATTCGGCATCGACCTCGGCTTGGCGCTGGGCAGCATCGGGTAACGCAATCAGTGATGCGGTGGGCAAATTGACTTCTTGCGACGACGCAGCCACGGTTTGCCCGTTGGACTTGGCTATTTGCTGTCGCAGGGCGTCTTCTTCCTCACGGTAAAAGGCATCAGCCCACGCGATGCCCAAAAGCTCGCGTCGCACTTGGCTGCGCTCGGCCAAAGCGCTGGCCCAGGTGTTGGGGCGCAGCATATCGACCTGCGTTGTCCATTGCTTTTGTTGCAATTGCAGGTAGCTGTGCCACAACGCCACAACCTGCTGGGCGGCCAAAGCGCCATGGGCGGCCAAGACTTGGCGCTGAATCTCCGCCGTCAGCGCTGCCAGCGTGCGCTCACCTTGCAGCAGCAAAAAGTAATCAAACCGCCTGCGCAGCGACAAACTGGGCTGCGCTTGACCATTGGCGCCCATGCTCCACGAGCCATCGGCTTCGGTGTCTGCCAGAGACGATGTTTGCAGGCTCAAATCGATATCTTGCGCCAAATGTGGCTTTATTGACTTCACTGGCTCAGTACCGTCGCCATCAGCGATTAAAAAGCGTGATCCGCCCACAACGTCTGCAGACGGCTTTGCCTGCGCCGTTGCAGCCGCTGGCATCAGCTTGACATACGCCAAGCATGCCAGTGCGAGCAAGACACCAACTGCGACGACCATGAGGCCACGCCGCTGGAGAGTCCTTTTAAGCAAAATCACAGCCCCAATGATTTGAGACGGTTCGCCTGTGCGCGGTACATCGCCACCGGGTCGGGCGAAAACAGGCCGCGCAGACCGAAGGCTTGGTTCACCTCGTCCAAATGGTTCCACGGGTAGTCGTCACGAACCACTTTGCCCCAATGGCTGGAGCATTTGCCCACCAGACCGTCGTTTTGCTCAAAGCCAAAAAACAAACCGCCGGCAGCCATCAACGCGTCGCTCACGTCAAGCACATTGGTCAGCACCGAGGTGCCGCCGTACGAGTAGTAGCGCACGCCGTTGACCAGCTCAGCGCCTTGGCCGCAAGCTGTCGTAGGTGCGCCCTGCGGGAAGCGGCGGTTGAAATCTGCCGCACCCGCTGTGCTGAGCGATTGCAAGGCGGCAAACGAGCTTTGCGGATTGCTGCTGCTGCCAGAGAAGAAGGAAATCAAACTCGCCAAACCGTCGACCACGGCGACCGCCAAGCCGGTCACATGCGCTGCGTCCGCAAAGCTGGAGATGCCATCTGCCGTTTTGCTGCCCGCATGCGGTGTGCCCACGCTGGTGACGCTGGCCACCAAATCAGGTGCGACCGCCGCCACATAGCGCGCCGTGTTGCCGCCGTGGCTGTGCCCGACCAGGTTGAATTTGGCATAGCCATATTGCGCTTTGAGGCTGCGCAACTGCTGCAGCAACTGCTCACCGCGCAGCTCGGTGCTGTTGGCTTGCGACACATTGGGCGTGAACACCACCGCGCCGCTGTTGCGCAAAGCGCTAGGCACACCGTAAAAGTAGTTGACCGGGCCAATCGCGTCAAACCCCAACAAACCATGTACCAGCACGACCGGGTATTTGGTTTTGGCATAGGTGTCTGCTGCTTGCGTGGGGGTGAAAGTCGACAGTGAGAGTGCCAATGTGACTGTTAGGGCCACCGTGCAAGCAGCGGCCTTGCGTTTGAATTGTTTTAATTTCATGCTGTTTCCTGTTTTTTTTGTTGAAAGAGAAATAAGGGAAAACAGCAAAAAAACGTAAACGAAAACCAAACCCACTTTTTGCTGTGGGCGTATTTTTAAGCACGACCGTGCTTTTTTTATCTGGTACAAACCCTTTCCTAGGGTTTACGATGGGCATGCGGTCTTTTGACCTAAAAATTTATATATAGCCGGCGTATTTATTGGCTAAGCAGCTATTAAAACTGTAGCGTCAATATTTTGTAAAACTCACTTTTGCAAGCGCCGCTGCGCCGCCAGTGCCACACCCATCTGCCGAATCGTCGCCTCGCCCTGCTGCAAAGCCTCTGGGTTGGTATGCACAGAATAGCGTCCCAACACCAGCTCGTGCGGATGTTGCACCGCGGAACCGATCACGAATTCTGCGCCAGTCTCTGAACTTTCCAGCGCTTTGAAGCTGATGCCGCCCGCGCTTTTATCAAACACCACCAATTCACCCGCCGTCATGGGAGCATCTGCCAACTCTCCCGCTGAAACCGTGCCCCGACTCAACGCCGCCCACGCCACGCTGTGCCCCGCTGGCGGCAAATAGGTCCAGCTTTCGCCGGCTTTGAGGTTCACGGCCAGGTAATTCATGTCTGACGGTGGAGCGACCGAGCTTTTAGCGCCGCCATACTGCCCCAGCAAAACGCGCGCTGGCCCGTCTTGCGGAATCTCCTCGGGCGCCATGTAGCTGCTGTAAGCCGCCGCATTTTCATGCGTGGGCGGCAGAGCGACCCAGAGCTGAAAACCCCGCATCGCCGCTTTTCCCTTGCTATCCGACGTCGGGCTACTGCTGTGCCACACCCCGCCGCCCGCCTGCATCCACTCCACGCCGCCCTCGGGCAGCAAGCCGGTTTTACCGGTGGTGTCTTCATAGCTGGCCGAGCCTTGCATCATCCACGTCAGCGTGGCGATACCCGAATGCGGATGCATGCCAAAACCCGCAAACGTGGACGATTCCGCCTCAAAATGGTCTAAAAACACAAAGGGTTTTAGCTGCTCGCCCAGGTCAGACGGGCTCATCAAGCGGGTGATGGGGCCGTGTTTGTCGCCTAGGGTGCGGTAAACGATGGCGCGTTGTGTGGTGGCAATTGCATTGTTCATGGTCAACTCCTTCACTTTTTATTGTGCCACTGAACGATTGACGGTGTTTTTGCTATATTTTCAATAGCTATTTAGGCAATAAATACGCCGGCTAGAGGCCTAAATCACCCCTAAAAATCGAAGTTTTAACCCCTTCTCGCCCCCGGCACAACCGACCAACCCGCGTCCATCTTCACCTTGTTGTTCTCATAATCCCAAGCCGTGCCGCAGCGCTCGCACCAGTAGCGGGTAATCGTCACCTGCCCATGGCTACGCTCCGCCTTGCGGTTCACCCCTTGAATCAACTCCACATGCCCCGGCGCACGACGCCAGTTTTGTTGAATGCCCGCGCAGGGTTCGCACAGGGTTGGGGTTTTGGCGGCGTTGGCTTGGGTTGGGGTTGAATCTTGGGTCATTTTGGGGTTCTTAATGGGTAAATTTTGCTATTTATTTTATAGCTGGTTAGGCAATAAATACGCCGGCTAGGTGCATATTAGGCACCTAAAAACACCATTTTAACGCACTTAGCAGTATTTTGAAATTTACTGCTTTTAAATACAGTGGAAATAACCCATAATGACAACCATGAAACCCATGACCTACAAAGGCTACGCAGCCCACATTGAATACAGCGACGAAGACGCCTGCTTCGTTGGCCATATTGCTGGGATTACGGATGTAATCGGCTTTCACGCAGACAACAAGCAAGATTTGCGCGATGTGTTTGGCGCAGCGGTGGATGATTATTTAGCCACCTGCGAAAAACTGGCTATCCCCGCTCAAACGCTTGAATTGAATGCTCGATTAGCGTATCACCGCGCAAATCCTGACCAAATTGGCATGAGCTTTACTGAGCTTAGAAAAGTATTATTCACTAAATTTCCACCCATACAGCCTGCGATTCAATAACTTTAACTAAATTAGCCGCACTAAAACCTTGTGGAAATAGTGTGCCATCAAAAGCAGCTGGTACGCCAATCACCCCAGTGTGCAATCCGTCAGGGTCATGTAGTAAGCGTCGGTCATCGCGTAAAGCAATCAAAAGCTCCTCTAAAGACACTTTAAGAAATCCATTGAAACGCTGATGGTCGCATTCAATTGAGGTGTCAACAATCCATCCATGCACAGTCGTTTGGCTGCTTTTACCCTTCAATTTGAGCAAATCTGACAACTCTGACTGCTCTGCCAGTGCATGCTTAACGGCAGATACTTTTCGGCTCAACTGAAGCCCCGCTTTCCTGAGCGTTTTTGAAGAGTGCAACCATGCATCTTGCTTGCTTTGTCTAAAGTACGAAGATTTAACTTCCAAAACGAACACCATGCCGTCTCGCGCGCAAATTACATCGACCTCACCAGCGTAACCATCTGGCTTAGCTGGTGGATTCCAATTTATTACCACTTGAAAATCCCGTGTTTTGAACACTTCACCAAGTTTCTTCTCGATTTGTCGCGTTTCGTTTTGAACTTCACCACGCCGCACGCCCAATCGCCGTAGATTGTTAATAGCCGCAGTACTATTATTTTGCAAACCAACCACCCAAGGCAACTGCACCAGCATCTGCCCCATTTTCAAAATCGGTCGTTCGAAAAGCTTGGGCTGTAATCCAGGCGCACTATCGCGTATTTGTACAGCCAACTTGACCCAGTCACTGGTCCAGAAGTCAACAATCGCCGCAGCAATTCGCTTACTGCCCTGTGGATACTCAGCCGTTACCGTCCAGCCAACCATGTTGTCAATCTTTGTATCTCGGTCAGACCATGTCAGCGGGAAACGTTTTTGCATTCCATCAACCAAGCCCTCCATCGCCATAGAGCTAAGCGCGGCTGTGCAATCTTTCGTTTTGCGCAGGTGATTAGTGTAATTTTGCAAAAAATCGCGATGAAAAAAAACAGACATCAATTCAAGCGATAAAAGAGCTTGAAATAGGGGGGCAGTTTCGCCAGAGTCGGTCGATACCGTATCGCCGACACCATACACATCCGACAAGCGCAATTGCGTTCGCAGAGCTTTGATATAGGCGAGCTGGTTGGCTTCTTGGTTTTCTGGCCTGCCAAGTGGCCGAGTTGCCAAACCAGAATCCACAAATACATCTAGAGCACGGTAAAACCAATAATTGTGAAGAGCAGCAAGTTTGCGCCCGTCGCGCTTCCAAGCTGCGCGTGTATCTTCATCCACCACAACAATTTCTAAATGCGTACCTGATCGCACAAATTCGATACTGTGGTCGTAGCTATAGGCGTCAGCAGATTGTGAAATATAACTATCTAGTTCAACCTGAGCGCCCATAAGCATTTCAAATGCCGCTCTCAACTCATGCCTTGCAACTTGACTACTCTGTGATGGAAACAGAAAGGGAGATAAATGTTTAGTAAGTGAATGGCGAATTGCAAAATCTGTCAACTTGAGAGACGTCTCCTCACAAGTAGAAAGCTTCCAAGCCAGCGTTTCATTGATTGCATCCCAAGTCTTCTCCATATCTTGCTGCGCTTCTTCCGGCTGCGTAGACATGCCAAACTCTTTGGGAACGAGTTTTTCAAACACGTACAGGCTCGCATATGCCAGCAACTCCAATGGAGACAGCACAGCAAACACCCGCCTCCATTTGTCTACCTCGGCCACTCGCAGCTGATATGCAAACTCGAAAATATCAAGGACTTTACAAAGCTCTACCACTGCGGGACTGGAAACAGCAATAGCCTCTAGCTCCGCTCTTCTTGGTGACTGTTTCTGTAATACAAGCCCCGAGTAACGCACGGCACGCAGCAAAGTTTCAGGCGAAGTTTCTGCAATATGGGTTAACAAACCAAGGTTTGAAACATGCTTTTGCCCTAAATATTGCGTTAAAGCCAACAGCATGGTCTCTGTTTTCCAAGCTTCTGCGGGTAAAGCCGTCAGGAAACTACTATTCCAAAATGCTGTGTCCCGCTCTGCGCGTGTGGCATTTTTCCCCTTTAGTAGCGGCCTAGCATCCAGATAAGTGAGTGCAATCTCAGCTGCAACTGCACTCGGAGACATCCCCGAATCAATAAGCTTTTGAAAACGCTGGTCGTAATAGCTATGCATTTAAGGCTGAATAACATTCTTCAAATACTAACTAACCCACCCCAAAACCACCCCCTTTTCCTTAGCAAACTTAGCCGCCTGCACCGTAACTGGGCTTAAGCAAACGTACATGACCTTATCTGCCCCCTGCGCTTCTTGCTGGGCGACCAAAGCTTGCAAAGCCTCAATGCCGTGGGTGGCGGCTTTGTAGCGTTTGGCGCTGACTAGGGTGATGTGGCCGCCTTTTTCCAGCTTGAAATCTGCCACGCCCGTGTTTAAGCGGGTGACTTCAAAGCCTTGTTTGACCAGCTTGGCTTCTAGCTCGGCTGAAAAGTCGCGCCAAGACAGGGCGGACAGGCGGTCTAGCTCGGCTTGCAGTTTGGCGGGGCTGGGTTTGCCCCATTGGCGTTTGAGGGCGACTGCGCCTGTGATGAAGAAGGGGAAGGCGCCCATCATGCCGAAAACGACAAGGTGCCTGGGCAAAAGCGCAGCCATGAGCAGGCAGAACGCGGCGGCGATGAGGAAGCTGATCCACCACGGGTTGCGCAGGAGTATGGCGAAGATGGAGTTTTCGGCCATTTTGAATTTCATGGGAAGGCGTCTCTTTGATGTTGTGTCTAGGCTGCCATTTTCCCGCCTTTTTGCGCGGTTTACGACTGGGTCATATCTACTATTTGAAATATCAAATCAATAAAATATAACTAAAAGTAATATAAAAACGACTATTCAGTATTTTAAGTTTCTTACAAAGCACTCCAAAATTCAGATCACAGCACTGTTGCTTTGGAATTTTTAGGGAGCTTGCACATGAATTTAAACATGAAATTATCACGTCGTTTTATCGCCAAGGTGGCCAAACTGTCACTCACAACCGCCTTGCTGGGCGCGAGTGTGTGGGCGGTCGCGCAACCTGTATCGTTGCTGAATGTGTCTTACGACCCGACGCGGGAGTTGTACAGCGAGTTTAACGCCGCGTTTGCCAAGCATTGGAAAGCCAAGTCGGGGCAGGACGTGACCATCAAGCAATCACACGGGGGCTCGGGCAAGCAGGCACGGTCTGTCATTGACGGGTTGGACGCGGACGTGGTGACGCTGGCTTTGGCGGGCGATATTGATGCTTTGGTCAAAAACGGCGCTTTGCTGCCCGCCGATTGGCAAAAACGCCTGCCGCACAACGCATCGCCCTACACCTCTACCATCGTGCTGGTGGTGCGACAGGGCAACCCGAAGGCTATCCGGGACTGGGATGATTTGGTGAAACCGGGCATCAGCGTGATCACGCCCAACCCCAAAACCTCGGGCGGGGCACGCTGGAACTACCTCGCGGCCTGGGAATTTGCAAAACGCAAGTTTGGCAATGAGTTGAAGGCCAAAGAATTCGTCCAAGCGCTGTACAAAAACGTGCCCATTTTAGACACTGGCGCGCGCGGCTCGTCCATCACCTTTGCACAGCGGAATCAGGGCGATGTGTTCATCTCTTGGGAAAACGAGGCGCACTTGCTTGAGAAGGAATTTGGCGGCAAGGTGGACATTGTTTACCCGTCGCTCAGCATCTTGGCTGAGCCGCCTGTCGCGGTGGTGGACAAAAATGTGGACCGCAAAGGCACACGCGCAGTCGCCCAGGCCTATTTGGAGTACCTCTACACCGATGAAGGCCAGGACATCGCTGGCAAAAACTTTTACCGCCCCATTTCAGCCAAAGCGCAGGCCAAGTATGTGAAGCAACTGCCCAAACTCAACCTGTTCACCATCGAGCAGGCCTTTGGCGGCTGGGCCAAGGCGGACAAGGCGCACTTTGCCGACGGCGGTAGTTTTGACCAGATTTACAGCATCAAATAATGACTTCTGCCGTATCTTCGAGCCCTGCGTTGGGGACTGCGACTGTGTCCAAGCTCATAGCATCCCCCGTAGTGGTACCCAAAAAACGGGTCAGCAAGAGGGTCTTGCCCGGTTTCAACCTCACACTCGGCTACACGCTGTTCTATTTGAGCCTGATCGTGCTGATTCCATTGTCTGCCCTGGTGTTCAAAACATTCACGCTGACCTGGGACCAGTTCTGGGTCGCCGTGGCCAGTCCGCGCGTGCTGGCGGCGTACAAACTGACCTTTGGCGCGTCGCTGATTGCGGCGCTTGTCAACTCGGTTTTTGGTCTGCTCTTGGCCTGGGTATTGGTGCGCTATACGTTTCCGGGAAAAAAAATCGTCGATGCGCTGGTGGATCTGCCCTTTGCGCTGCCGACCGCCGTGGCGGGCATCTCGCTGACCGCGCTGCTGGCCGACAACGGCTGGGTGGGCCAGGTGCTGGCACCGTATGGCATCCAGCTGGCCTTCAACCGCAACGGCATTGTGATCGCGCTGATCTTCATCAGCCTGCCTTTTGTGGTGCGCACGGTGCAGCCGGTGCTGGAGGATTTTGAAAAAGAACTCGAAGAAGCCGCCACCTGCCTGGGTGCGTCACGCTGGCAAACCTTCAGACACGTCATCTTTCCGGCGATCGGCCCCGCGCTATTGACAGGTTTTGCCATGGCGTTTGCGCGGGCGGTGGGGGAATACGGCTCGGTCATCTTCATTGCGGGCAACATGCCCATGGTGTCGGAAATCACGCCGCTCATCATCATCAGCAAGCTGGAGCAGTACGACTACGCTGGGGCGACCGCCGTGGCTGTCGTCATGCTGGCGATTTCCTTCGTCCTGCTGCTCATCATCAACGCCTTGCAAGCCTGGCAACGCAAACGTGGAGGCGCTGTATGAGCCAAGTCATCCGAACCGCCAAAGCGGGCACGACCGAACCGGCCTGGCTGAAATACACGCTGATCGGCATCACCCTGCTGTTTGTCGCGCTGTTTTTGGTGCTGCCGCTGGCTGCGGTGTTTACCGAGGCCTTGAGAAAAGGTGTTGACGCCTATGTAGAAGCGCTGAAAGAGCCGGACGCCTGGAGCGCGATCCGCCTGACCCTCATCACCGCCGCCATCACCGTGCCGTTGAACCTGGTGTTTGGCGTCGCTGCCGCCTGGTGCATCGCCAAGTACGAGTTTCGCGGCAAGGCGTTTTTGACGACGCTGGTGGATTTGCCCTTTTCCGTCTCCCCCGTGGTGGCGGGTTTGATTTATGTGCTGCTGTTTGGCGCGCATGGCTGGATGGGGCCGTGGCTGCAGGCGCACGACATCAAGATCGTGTTTGCGGTGCCGGGCATCGTGCTGGCGACGATGTTTGTGACCTTCCCCTTCATCGCGCGGGAGCTGATCCCGCTGATGCAGGAGCAGGGCACCGAGGAAGAACAGGCCGCGATGGTGCTGGGGGCCAATGGCTGGCAGATTTTCTGGCACGTGACGCTGCCCAACATCAAATGGGGCCTGATCTACGGCGTGATTTTGTGCAACGCGCGGGCCATGGGCGAGTTTGGGGCGGTGTCGGTGGTGTCGGGCCATATCCGTGGCCAGACCAACACCATCCCGCTGCATGTGGAAATTTTGTACAACGAGTACCAGTCCGTCGCCGCCTTTGCTGTGGCCTCCCTGCTGGCGCTGCTGGCTTTGGCGACGCTGCTGATCAAGTCGGGCGTGGAGTGGCAGTTTGAGCGGGAACAAAAAGCCGCGCTAGAGCTACCACCCGAACGCCCAACAGTCTAAAACACAAGAATTGACAAAAAGAATGAGTATCAACCATGAGTATTGAAATACGCAACGTCAGCAAAGACTTTGGCAACTTCCACGCCCTGCGGGACGTGAGTTTGGACATTGATTCGGGCGAACTGGTCGCGCTGTTGGGACCCTCGGGTTGTGGCAAAACCACGCTCTTGCGCATCATCGCCGGGCTGGAGACGGCCGACCACGGCCACATCCTGTTCAGCGGGGAAGACACCACCGACGTGCATGTGCGGGAGCGCAATGTGGGTTTTGTGTTCCAGCATTACGCGCTGTTTCGCCACATGACGGTGTTTGACAACGTGGCCTTTGGCCTGCGCATGAAGCACCGAAGCACACGCCCGAGCGAAGCCGTCATCAAACAAAAAGTGCATGATCTGCTCGGTTTGGTACAGTTGGACTGGCTGGCCGACCGCTACCCGTCGCAACTCTCTGGCGGGCAGCGCCAGCGCATCGCCCTGGCGCGCGCCCTCGCGGTCGAGCCCAAAGTGCTGCTGCTGGACGAGCCTTTTGGCGCGCTGGACGCCAAAGTCCGCAAAGAGCTGCGCCGCTGGTTGCGCCGGCTGCACGACGACCTGCATGTCACCAGCATTTTTGTGACGCACGACCAGGAAGAAGCGCTGGAAGTGGCCGACCGCGTGGTGCTGATGAACAGCGGCAAAGTTGAACAAGTCGGCTCCCCGCAAGACGTGTGGGACCACCCAGCCAGCCCCTTTGTGTACGGCTTTTTGGGCGATGTGAACCTGTTCCACGGACGGGCGCATGAGGGTGAAATGCTGATCGGCAACGACACTGGCAATGGTGGTGGGGCCCTGCACGTGGCCTCGCCCGAGCACCAAAACACCCAAAACAGCAAGGCCTTTGCCTATGTGCGGCCGCATGACCTGGAAGTGGCGCGCTACACGCCGGGTGCGACCGGCATCGTCGCCAAGCTGGTGCGCGCCATCGTCGTCGGGCCGACGGCACGGCTGGAACTGCTGCCGCTGGACGCCTCGGCCGCCGGTCAGGGCGAGATCATCGAAGCCCACCTGCCCGCCCAGCAAGCCCATGCGCAAGCCTTCAAAGAAGGCGAAACCCTGGTGCTGACCCTGCGCAAGGCGCGGGTGTTTGTGGAAGAAGCCCAGGATTTTGTGATCTGAGCGCTGATAAAAGCGACTTTTGATGCTCAAATTAGCACCTAGCCGGCGTATTTATTACTTATATTGCTATTTAATTCATAGCATTCAGGAATCCAACAAGTTCTGAGGCACCCGCACTGGCATGCTCAGCACCATTTGTGCCATGCCTTTGCCCAGCGGGTCGTTACGCAGCGAGCTCATGCCGCCGCCGCCCAGGGCTTGCTCGCAGACAAAGTTGATGGCGTGGATGCCGGGCAAATCGAAACGGTTGATTGGGCCTTTGACCAAGTGCGCCAGCCAATCTGCCACCGTTTTTTCCGTGATGGACGCTTTGATGTAGGACAGGAAGGCGCTTTGGCGGGCGATGACGCCGATATTGGACGTGTCGCCTTTGTCGCCGCTGCGGGCGTAGGCGAGCTGGATGAGGGGGACGGTGGTGGTTTCGCTTTCTCCTTCTCCTTCTCCTTCTCCTTCTCCTTCTGATTCCCGTTCGCCCTGAGCTTGGCTAAGGGTTTCGACAGGCTCAACCCGAACGGAGGGGGAAACATCCGCGCGAACGGGGCTTTGATGCGCGGCAATCTCAACCCATGTCCGCGCTCCCTCCATCACCACCGCCGGTTGCAAAGCCGTTTTATCCAGCAAAAACGCATACTGCCGGATCATGGGCGACGGGCTGGGGCGGCCGCCTGCGCCGGTGGTGCCGGGCGACCAGCTGGTGCCGGCGGGGGCGATTTCACGAGCAAAGAGGTTGAGCGCGTCTTTGCTGCTGTGGGTGACGGTGAGGCGCAGCACGGCTTCGCGACTGGCCAGCGCACCCGCCTGCTTGTGGGGGCCGTAGCCCGACTCGGCACCCAGCACCTCGATGAGGCTGTCGCCATAGTCTTGCAGGCCCGCGTCTGCCAGCAAACGGCGGGTGCGGATCAAAATCGCTTCACCCGTTCGTTGCGCTTTGGCGACGGCGTCCATGCCGACGATGGTGATCTGGCCGCTGCAGCGAAAGCCGTGGGCGTAGGTGGCGGAGACCTTGTAGTGCGGCGTCGGCGCTTTGCCGCGCGCGCCGCGCACGAAGACTTGGTGTTCTCCCACTCGCTCAAGCTGAACCTGGGTGAAATCGCAGACCACGTCGGGCAGGAGGTAGTTGGCGGGGTCGCCGATTTCGTAGACGAGTTGCTCAGCCACGGTGGCCACGCTGACCAAACCGCCTGTTTGGGGTGGCTTTTCAACGACGAAGCTGCCGTCTGGGCTGCATGTCAACACCGGGTAGCCGATGTTGGCCCAGTCGGGCACGGTTTGCCAATCCGTGAACAAACCACCCGTAGACTGGCAGCCACATTCGATCAAATGGCCAGCCAGGCTGCCTTGGGCCAACTTGTCCAAATCGTCAAAGCTCCAGTCAAATTCATGCATCAACACGCCCAGCGTGACCGCGCTGTCGACGCAGCGGCCGGTGATGACGACCTGCGCACCCGCGTCCAGCGCCTGTTTGATGGGGGCGGCGCCCAGGTAGGCGTTGGCGCTGAGCAGGCGCTCGGGCAAGGCTGCACCACTTTGCAATTCTTGAATGCCTTTTTCACGCAAAGCTGGGATGAGCGGCAGCACGTCATCGCCCTCCACCACCGCAATCTTGACGGCTACACCTTGCTCGGCCGCGATGGCACTCAGCGCGGCGGCGCAGGCGTGGGGGTTCATGCCGCCGGCGTTGCTGACGATTTTGATGTTGTTAGCCACCACGTCTTTGAGGATGGCTTTCATGGTCACCGTCACAAAGTCGGTGGCGTAGCCCAAGTCCGGGTTTTTCAGGCGGGCGGCGGCGAGGACGGACATGGTCAGTTCGGCCAGGTAGTCAAACACCACGTAATCAACCTTGCCGAGTTGCACCAGCTGCGGTGCGCCCACGCTGCTGTCGCCCCAGAAGCCGGAAGCGCCGCCAATCCTGATACTTTTGCGTATGGACTTGCGGATGCTTTTGCGAACTGAAGACTTATTTGCCGAATTTGTCATTGAAAACTCCTGCCAAAATTAGGTTTGTCTAATTTTACCAAGCAACCGCTTGCTAAAATTAATATTTTTTGTTATCGTGCAATTTCTATGAATTTTGAAGCCTCCATCGCCGTTACGCCTAACCCGCCAGCCACCGCTATCGCCAAACCCCGTGGCAGGCCTCGCAAAACCCTGGAAGAACGGGAAGACGGCAACCGCAAGAGTGATTTGGTCGCCGCCGCCGCCAAGCTGTTCCGCAAAAAAGGGTTTGATGCCACCAGTACCCGCGACATCGCAACTGCTGTGGGCATGCGCAGCGGCTCACCTTTCTATCACTTCAAAAGCAAGGGCGATTTGCTCTATGCGGTGATGGCGGAGGGGATGCGTTCGGCGATTGAGAAGCAGCAAAAAACGCTATCAAATACAGAGCAATATAAACAAGAACCACGCCGGCTACTGCATATTTTGATACGCCACCACTTCGAGGTGATGCTGGGTGCGGGCAGCGACTTCATCCCGGTGATGCTGTACGAGTGGCGCTCGCTCACCCCGCGCCAGCGCACCACCATGGCGAAGCTGCAGCGGGATTACGAGGCGGTGTGGCTGCCGGTATTGGAGGCGCTGTTTGCATCGGGCCAGCTCAAATGCCCGGTGAAACTGGCACGGCTGCTGATTTTTGGTGCGCTGAACTGGTCGGTGCAATGGTTTGACGGCAAAAAGGAAGCCGGTCTGGACGATTTGACCGAGGCGGCGATGGCTTTGTTTATCAGGGATTAGTTTTTGGGAATTGCATTTAGGACGTTGGAATGACTTACACATCGGTTTTTAAAGACAAGCTGTTTTCTGACCAGGTGATCCTGGTCACCGGCGGTGGCTCGGGCATTGGGCGTTGCACGGCGCACGAGCTGGCGGCTCTGGGCGCTCAGGTCGTGCTGCTGGGGCGCAATCTGGAAAAACTGCAGGCCGTGACGGCTGAAATCAAGCAGGATGGCGGCTTGGTGAGCTACCAGGTCTGCGACATTCGGCAGGAAGACACGGTCAAAGCCGCGATTGGCGAAATTGTCAAACAGCACGGCCAGATTGACGGGCTGGTCAACAACGCGGGCGGGCAGTACATCACGCCGCTGGAAAAAATCAGCGCCAAGGGCTGGGAAGCGGTGATCAACACCAATTTGACCGGTGGCTTTTTGGTGGCGCGGGAGTGCTATGTGCAATCCATGCAGGCGCGCGGTGGGGCGATTGTCAACATCGTTGCCGATATTTGGGGTTCCATGCCCGGCATGGCGCACAGCGGCGCGGCGCGGGCGGGCATGGTGAGCTTGACCGAGACGGCGGCGCTGGAATGGGCGCAGGCGGGGGTGCGGGTCAACGCCGTGGCACCGGGTTATATCGCCTCCAGCGGCATGGACCACTACCCACCCGAAGCTGGGCCCATGCTGCGGGAAATGCGCGAGACTGTGCCTTTGGGGCGCTTTGGCACCGAGGCTGAAACGTCGGCGGCGATTGTTTTTTTGCTCAGCCCGGCGGGCAGCTTCATCAGCGGCACGACTTTGCGGGTGGACGGCGCGCGGCCGCAGGTGCGGGTGGGATGGGGTGACATTGCAGCACCGGTAGAAGTGCGAAACCGCGATGCGATCAAACCGTTTGACGGCTTTCACCTGGCTACAGTTCCAAAAGTGTTCCAATCATGAGCGTTTTTCAATCTTCCTGGAACGCGCAAAGCTCTGTTGCGCAGGAACGACGCACCGCCATGCTGGCGCGGATTGCGGCACTGCGGGCGCTGGAAGACCGCTCGGCACAAGCATCCGCCAAATCGAAACCTGTTTTTGACAAACGCGGCCAGTTGCTGCCGCGCGAACGGGTCGCCCTGCTGCTGGATGCGGGCGCGCCCTACCTGCCGCTGTGTTCACTCGCAGGTTATATGCAGGACCACAAAGACCCCGAAAAATCCATCCCCGGTGGTGGCATGGTGGCGGGTATCGGCTTTGTCAGCGGCACCCGCTGCATGGTGGTGGCGAGCGACTCGGGCATAGACGCCGGGGCGATTGGCCCCATGGGTCTGGACAAAATTTTGCGGGTGCAGGAGATTGCGCTACAAAACAAGCTGCCCTTCATCCACCTGGTGGAAAGCGCGGGTGCCAACCTGACACGCTACCGCGTCGAAGGCTTTGTGCATGGCGGGGCGTTGTTTCGCAACTTGGCGCGGCTGTCGGCTGTCGGCATCCCGGTTATCACCGTGCAGCACGGTTCGGGCACGGCGGGCGGCGCCTACATGCCGGGGCTGAGCGATGTGGTGGTGATGGTACGCAAACGCTCGCGCGCGTTTCTTGCCGGGCCACCACTGTTGAAAGCCGCGACAGGTGAAATCGCCACGGAAGAAGACTTGGGCGGGGCAGAGATGCACACCAGCGTGTCCGGGCTGGGCGAATACCTGGCAGAAGATGACAGACATGCATTGGGACTGGCAAAAGAGGTGGTAGCCGGCATGAAATATGCCAAGGCCGCTATTAAAAGTATAGTAAATATACCAACGTTAACACCAGTTTTAAACGGCGATGATTTACTGGGTTTGATGTCGGACGATTTGCGGCAACCCGTGGACATGCGCGAGGTGCTGGCACGGCTGGTGGATGGTTCGGATTTTCTGGAATTCAAACCCCTGTACGGTGCCGCCACCGTCTGCGCGCAGGGGGCGATTGACGGCCACGCGGTAGGTTTCATCACCAACAACGGGCCGATTGACGTGGCGGGTGCCAACAAGGCGACGCATTTCATCCAGCGCTGCTGCCAGCTGGGCCACCCCATCATCTACCTGCAAAACACCACCGGCTACATGGTGGGGGTGGAGAGCGAACAGGGCGGGATGATCAAGCACGGCTCCAAGAT
Source organism: Polaromonas sp. (assembly GCA_043738155.1). Lineage (GTDB taxonomy): Bacteria > Pseudomonadota > Gammaproteobacteria > Burkholderiales > Burkholderiaceae_C > Aalborgiella. Next base: position 22,596 of record JAYSZH010000072.1, read on the forward strand.
GATCCAGGCGGTGACGTGCGCCACTGAATCTTTTAACTTGCCACAAATCACCATCCAGTGCGGTGCCTCGTTTGGCGCAGGCAACTACGGCATGTGTGGGCGTGGCTACCAACCCCGTTTTCTGTTCAGCTGGCCGAATGCCAAAACCGCCGTGATGGGGGGCGAGCAGGCGGCAAAAACCATGCAGATCGTGGCCGAGGCGGGGCTGGCACGCAAAGGGCTATCCGCCGACCCGGCCGAGTCGCAAGCGCAGTTTGACAAGATTGTCACCCTCTTCAATTCACAGGCCGATGCATTTTACACCTCCGGTCTGCTGCTGGACGATGGCGTGATCGACCCGCGCGACACCCGCGCCGTGCTGGCGCAGTGCCTGGCTATGTGCGAAGAAGCGGACGCCAAACAATTGCGGCCCATGCAGTTTGGCGTGGCACGGATGTAAATTTTCAAGAAAGTAATGAAAGAAAACCATGAACTACACCCACGAACACCTTGAAATCCAGAAAACGCTGAAACGCCTGATCGACGAAGAAATCAACCCGCATGTGGACGAGTGGGAGGCGGCGGAGATCTTCCCGGCCCACGAGGTCTTTAAGAAACTGGGCAATCTGGGCTTGCTTGGGCTGACCAAGCCGGAAGAGTATGGCGGCGCGGGGCTGGATTACTCCTACGCGCTGGCGATGGCGGAGACGCTGGGGCACATCCACTGCGGCGGTATCCCGATGGCGATTGGCGTGCAGACCGATATGTGCACGCCTGCTTTGGCGCGCTTTGGCAGCGATGCGTTGAAACGCGAATTTTTGGCACCGGCGATTGCGGGCGATGTAGTGGGCTGCATTGGTGTGAGCGAGCCGGGTGCGGGCAGCGATGTGGCATCCATCAAAAGCCATGCGCGCAAGGATGGGGACGATTACGTCATCACCGGGCAGAAAATGTGGATCACCAACAGCCTGCAGGCGGACTGGATGTGTATGCTGGTCAATACGGGCGATAGCGCAAGCGGCAATCAGCACAAAAACAAGAGCCTGATCATGGTGCCGATGCGCGACGGGCCCGGTGGCAAACTCACCAAAGGCATTGAGGTGGCGAAAAAAATACGCAAGATCGGCATGCATTCCAGCGACACGGGGTTGATCTACTTTGACGAGGTGCGGGTGCCGCAGCGCAACCTGATCGGGCAGGAAGGTGCGGGCTTTATGTACCAGATGATGCAGTTCCAGGAAGAGCGGCTGTGGGCGGCGGGCAGTGGATTGCAAAGTTTGACCAACTGCATTGACTGGACGGTGGAATGGGCGCAGGAGCGCAAGCTGTTTGGTGCGACGCTGGCGGACCAGCAGTGGGTGCAGTTCAAACTGGCGGAGATGAAGACCGAGGTGGAAAGCCTGCGCGCCCTGACCTACCGTGCCTGCGAGCTGTATGTGCAGGGGCAGGACGTGACGGAACTGGCCTCCATGGCCAAGCTCAAGGCCGGGCGGCTGAACCGCATCGTGCCCGACGGCTGCTTGCAGTTTTGGGGCGGCATGGGCTACACGCTGGAAAACAAGGTCTCGCGCATGTTCCGAGATGGCCGGCTGGGCTCGATTGGCGGCGGCGCGGACGAGGTGATGCTGGGTATTTTGGCCAAGATCATGGGGATTGCGAAGAAGCCACCCAAGCAATCGTAAACAACCATCATCACATGCCAGTCATTAAAAAACTGCTCATCGCCAACCGTGGCGAGATTGCGCGACGCGTGATCCGCACCGCCCAGCGCATGGGGATAGAAACGGTTGCGGTGTATTCGGACGCGGATGCACAGGCTTTGCATGTGCGCGAGGCGACCTGCGCCGTGGCTCTGGGCGGCAACACCTCGGCCGAGTCGTATCTGCGCATAGCCAAACTCATAGCTGCCGCCCACGCTGCGGGTGCGGATGCGGTGCACCCGGGCTATGGCTTTTTGAGCGAAAACGCCGAGTTTGTCCAGGCGGTAGTGGATGCGGGGTTGATCTGGGTCGGGCCGCCAGCGAGCGCCATTCAAGCACTGGGCAACAAGTCTCGCGCCAAAGAGTTGGCACTGTCACGCGGTGTCCCCTGCTTACCAGGGTACAACGGCAGTACGGACACCGATGGCCAATCGGACGGGCGCTTTATAAAGGAAGCCCAGCGCATTGGCTACCCGTTGATGGTGAAAGCCACAGCGGGCGGCGGCGGGCGCGGCATGCGACTGGTGCTGGAAGACAGCCACTTGCTGACCGCCTTGCACAGTGCCCGCTCGGAAGCGCTGTCTGCCTTTGGCAGTGCGGAGTTGTTGATAGAGCGGGCGCTCTTGCAACCACGCCATGTAGAAGTGCAGATTTTTGCCGACCAGCATGGGCATTGCATCCATCTGGGCGAGCGGGACTGCTCGGTACAGCGGCGGCACCAGAAAATCATCGAAGAATCCCCCAGCCCGGCGGTGGATGCGGCTTTGCGTGAACGCATAGGGCGTTGTGCGGTGGGGCTGGCCCTCGCAGCGGGTTATGTGGGCGCGGGCACGGTTGAGTTTCTTTTAGAGGCTGATGACTTGGGTGCCGCGGGGGCCAATTTCTATTTGATGGAGATGAACACGCGGCTGCAGGTCGAACACCCTGTAACAGAAGCCGTAACGGGTTTGGACTTGGTCGAATGGCAATTGCGGGTGGCGCAAGGTGAACCCTTGCCACTGATGCAAGAGCAAGTCGTCTTCACCGGACACGCCATCGAGGTGCGCTTGTGCGCCGAGGATGCGCTGTACACCCCGCACTCGGGCACAGTGGCGCATTTTTCGGAGCCGCCAGCTTGCACACGCTTTGACCATGCCATCTACAGCGGCATGACGGTTGCACCGCATTACGACTCCATGCTGGGCAAGTTGATTGCGCATGCGGCTACGCGCCAGCAGGCGATTGAGCAGTTAAGCAGCGCCTTGGCGCAAACACAGCTACTGGGGCTGCCAAGCAACCGGTCATTTTTGAACACCATTTTGCAGGACGACGAGTTTCAGGCCGGACAGGCAAGAATTCCGTATCTGGTGCACAAAGCTGAAAGCTTGCGACAACTGCTACAAACGGATGAGCAAAACGTTTTGTTATTTGCGGCGGTCGCAATATATTTTGCGGGACAAATGCAGCCAGCTGAGCAACTCGCCTGCCCTTTTGCGAAACCGTTGCGCTTGCAGAACCGCGACACCCTACACGCCTTGAGCCTGCAAGAAATGGGTGACGGCAAAGTCAAGCTTTCTTATAACGGCGCTGAGCATGTTGGCAGCTATCGAGCCGGTGCGAATATTCAAACTTTTGTCACTGTGGATGGTCTGCAAGAACGTGTCTGCGCCGTTCAATCGGCAGATCAACGCTGGCATGTGCAAGTGGGCGGCGTGGACCTGTGGTTGCAAGACAGCACGCTGGTCGCGCCCTCAACCAATGCGGGCGTGTCCGGGTCAGCGGAGGTACGCGCCAAGTTCAACGGCAAGGTGATTGCACTTCAAGCCGATATGGGTGCAACAGTGAAGCGCGGCGACACGCTGCTGGTGATTGAATCCATGAAACTGGAGCATGCGATAGCGGCTACACAGGACGGCGTTGTGACAAGCGTTGATGTTGCACTAGAGCAGCAGGTCACAACGGGTCAAATTTTGGTGAGGTTAAGCGCATGAATGCCACGACCAGCATCGACCAAGTCGAAGAGCAGGAAACACTGGCTGCGCTGACGGATACCTTGACGCGCTTTGCAAAACGCGAGATCGAACCGCACATCTGCGCCTGGGACGAAGCCGGCGAGTTTCCGCGCAGTCTTTATCTAAAAGCCGCTGAACTAGGCTTGCTGGGTATGGGCTACCCGGAGCACTTGGGTGGTTCACCCGCAACCTGGCGCATGCGCAACACGGTATCGCAACAACTCAGCCGCATGGGTGGCAGTGGTGGTTTGCTGGCCAGCCTGTTCAGTCACAACATCGGTTTACCACCCGTGTTGCGCTATGGGTCTGAGACTTTGCAGCAGCAGGTGATTCCACAGGTATTGCGGGGTGAAAAAATCGCAGCCCTCGCTATCACCGAACCCAGCGGCGGCTCTGACGTAGCGGCCTTGCGCTGCACCGCCGTGCGGGATGGGTCGGACTACCTCATCAATGGCGAAAAGGTGTTCATCACTTCGGGCATGCGGGCGGACTACATCACGGCGGCGGTACGCACCGGCGAAGCAGGCAACAAAGGTTCTGGCGGTATTTCGATGATCCTCGTTCCCTCGGACACGGTCGGTATATCTCGCACTCGTTTGGAAAAAATGGGCTGGTGGTGTTCAGACACGGCGCATCTGCGCTTTGACAAGGTGCGCGTGCCAGCGGCCAACCTGCTGGGTGAAGAAGGTGGTGGCTTCAAAATCATCATGACCAACTTCAATGGCGAACGCCTGAGTATGTCGGCCATGGCACTGGGTTTTGCGCAGGCCTGCTTTGACGAGGCGCTGGACTGGGCTCGCCAGCGCAAAACCTTTGGGTCGACTTTATTGGAACACCAGGCCGTGCGCCACAAGCTGGTGGACATGCAGATGCGTATTTCATCTACGCAAGCTTGGCTAGATACTGTGACAGCGCGTGCCGATGCGGGCGATGCTGGTGCGGACTGGGTGGCGCAGGTCTGCATGTTGAAAAACCATTCAACACAGACCATGCAGTTTTGTGCGGATCAAGCCGTGCAGATTTTGGGCGCCATGGGTTTCATGCGTGGCACCAAGAGCGAGCGCATCTACCGCGAAGTCAAGGTCATGATGATTGGCGGCGGATCAGAAGAAATTATGAAAGAGTTGGCCGCACGGCAACTCGCTCTGTGACACTATCAATATGCTCCATCAAAAAACCAACAAACACACCCCATCTTCTTCTGCTACACCTGCAATTGAATTTGAATCCGAATTCATCACCAATCTGAAAAAAATATTTGAAGAAAGTATCGTTTTCAACCAGGTGCTGGGTTTGAAGATTACTGATCTGTTGCCAGAATCCGTCCATGGTCGTATCAATATGCGGCATGAACTCATCGGCCACTACAGCTACAAGCGAGTACACGGTGGCGTGATCAGTGCGGCGCTGGATGCCATGGGTGGACTGGCGGTGATGGCGGCCATTGGCGCGCGCCATATGGACGAACCCGTTGCTGCCCGGCTGCATCGGTTTGGCAAACTGGGAACGATTGATTTGCGGATTGACTATCTGCGGCCTGCCATCGGCGACTTTTTCACCATGAAAGCCGAAGTGTTGCGCCTCGGCTCACGCGTGGCGTCTACACGCATGGAATTTCACGGACCGGACGGCAAATTACTTGCCGCCGGCTCGGGTGCTTATATTGTGTCGTGATTACTTAAAGTACTCAGAAACTGGCTTCCATTTACCATCCGTGATTTGTGACAAACGTGATGCATCGCTGCCCAGACGCTTGGTTGGGCTGAACGTTGCTTCTGCGCTGCCGAAAATATCCGGTGGAATGGTCATGGTGTCCATTGCTTTGATAAATGACTCAGTAGACAGGTTTGCACCCGCTTTACCAGCCGCTTTACCAAAAGTATCGACGATGTTGTAACCGTAAACTGAGAAGACGGTTGGATCTTCGTTGAACTTGGTTTTGTATTTTTTCGCCCAAAAACTGATGGCAGGTGACGCATCATCGGTGTACGGATTTTGTACCGTGCTTGTGGCATACAAACCATTCATGGCTGGGCCACCGAGTTTGTGAATCAAGTCAGTGTATGCCGCGCTTGAACCCAAGAAAATCGGGTTGTAACCCAGTTTACGCGCCGTGCCAATAGCACCAATGGTTTCACGGATGATGGTTCCAAGCACAATCATGTCGCAACCACTGGCTTGCATTTTGGAGACTTGTGAGGAGAAGTCAGTCGCGCCGCGTTTATACGACGTCTTTTCGACGAACTCCATACCAGCAGCTTTTAAACCCGCTTCTGCACCACGCAGCACTTCCAAACCAAACTCATCGTCTTGGTACATGGTGCAGACTTTTTTAGCCCCTTTTTCTTTGGCAACTTTAGGAACTGCATTGCGCATTTGGTCAAAATACGTGGCCGCAAACGAGTATTTCAGCTTATGAAAAGGCTCGTACATCTCGCGTGCTGCGGTGATGGGGAAAAAGTTGATCACATTTTTTTCAAATTGCACCGGCATGGCCGCCAAATTTTGAGCGGTACCAATATGCCCCAGCATGATGAAAATTTTGTCTTGGTTGACCAATTTTTGCGCGGCAAGCACCGCTTTTTTCGGGTCATAAGCGGAATCTTCAACGATGATTTTGAGCTTGCGGCCATTGATACCGCCTTGCTCGTTGATCTCATCCACACGCAGCAGCATGCCCAAACGCGCTTGCTTGCCGAAACCAGCAATGGGGCCGGACAAGTCTTGAATCGAACCCAGCGTGATTTCAGTTTTGCTCACACCTTGCTGGGCGCTAGCCAATGTGGCACCAAGGGTCAGCGCGGCCAACAAACTTAGTGATTTCAATTTCATATCCATTTTCATTGCCATCTCCTTTAAAAAATAATAGCTTTACTTGTACATCGCATTGATTTGCGGCTCGTATTTCTTCTCGACCAACTTGCGTTTGAGCTTCATCGTCGGCGTCAGTTCCTCATCTTCTGCAGTTAGTTGCGTTTCTAGCAGGAAGAATTTTTTGATCTGCTCAACCCGCGCAAATTTCTTGTTGACCCGGTCGATTTCCAACTGGATCAATTCTTGCACTTCTGCAGCGCGCGTCAAGCTGGTGTAATTACTGAAAGGGACATCCCTATCTTGGGCGAACTTTTCGACGTTTTCTTGATCGATCATGACGATCACCGTCAAATAAGGGCGTTTGTCGCCAATCACCACCGCATCGGTGATGTAGGGCGAGAACTTCAAGTCGTTTTCCAACTCACTCGGCGTGACATTTTTGCCGCCCGCTGTGATGATGATGTCTTTCATGCGGTCGGTGATTTTGAAATAGCCATCACTATCAACCACCCCCACGTCGCCCGTGTGCAACCAACCATCAGGGGTGATGGTTTCTGCCGTTTTCTCAGGCAGGTTCAAGTAACCCATGAACACGTTTTTGCCACGAACTAGGATTTCATTCGTTTCTGGATCAAGCCTCACCTCGTTGTATTCCGCCGCTGGCCCAATGGAACCCGGCTTCATTTTGGTCAATGGCACGCCGGTGGAGGCGCCACAGGTCTCTGTCATGCCCCACACTTCAAGCATGGGCACACCCAAGGCCAGATACCAGCGCACCAAATCGGGGGAAATCGGCGCAGCGCCCGTCACCAAAAAACGGGCACGGTGGATACCAATCAATTTGCGCACATTGTTCAGCACCAGCCACTGGGCGATCTGGAACTTCAACTTCAACCAAGCGCTGACGGGTTGATCGGCCAGCACTTTGTCGGCAATCGTTGTTCCCACCCCAATGCCCCAGGCGTACGCCGCTTGTTGTACCGCGCCAGCTTCTTTGAGCGAAATCATCACACCCGAATAAAACTTCTCCCACACACGCGGTACGGCGGTGAACACGGTGGGCGCAATTTCACGCACGTTTTCGGGAATCGTCTCCGGGTTTTCAACAAAGTTGAGCTTGGCTCCCGTGTACAGCGCATGGTATTCACCGCCGACACGTTCAGCGATATGGCACAGCGGCAGGAAGCACATGCGCTCGTCAGCGGCGGTTTGCGTCACCAGGGTGTTATACCCCCGTACGGTGAAAACCAAGCCTTCGTGGCTGTGCATCGCCCCTTTTGGTTTTCCAGTGGTGCCCGAGGTGTAGACCAAAATCGCCAAATCTTGCGGCTGCACGGCTGCGACGCGCTGCTTTATCGCATCTGGTTGCTTCGCCAAGTAATCACGCCCCAAAGCCCGCAAACCATCTAGGCTGATGATGCCAGGGTCTTGCAGATTGCTAAGCCCTTCCATGTCAAACACCACGATTTTGCGCAGCAAGGGCAACTGGTCGCGCACTTCCAGCGCCTTGTCAAGCTGCTCATCGTCCTCGACAAACAGCACTGTGGTACGCGAATCTTCACACAGGTATTGCACCTGGCTAGAAGCATCGGTGGGGTAGATGCCGTTGGCCACACCGGCCGCCGACAACACGGCCAAGTCGGTCCACACCCATTCCACCACCGTGTTGGCCAAAATAGAAGCACACTCGCCTTTGGCAAAACCAAGCGCCATCAAACCGCCGGCGATTTCGCCCACGGCAACCGCCGTTTGTTGCCAGCTGGCACTGCGCCAGATACCCAGATGCTTTTGACGCAACCAGGTGGTATCACCACGCTTTTCAACAGCGTTCCAAAACATCGCGGGAATCGTCTCCCCTTGCATCGCGATCTCGCGATTGGGTGCCAAATCAGGGTCACTGCCAAGGTTCCAAAGCTTAGCCATGCATCATCTCCACGTCTTTTTCTTTTTCCAGCGGCGCTCACTGCGCATGCCTTCTTCTTTCATGCCCAGGTAGAACTCTTTGATGTCGTCCTTTTCCCGCAATCTGGCACAGGTGTCTTCCATCACGATGCGACCGTTTTCCAGCACGTAGCCGTAGTCTGACGCGTTGAGCGCCATGTTTGCGTTTTGCTCGACCAGCAAAATAGTCGTGCCGCGTTCGCGGTTGATGCGCACCACGATTTCAAAAATCTCTTTGGTCAGCTTCGGAGAAAGCCCCAAACTCGGCTCGTCCAGCAACATCAGATCCGGGTTCGCCATCAAAGCGCGGGAAATCGACAGCATCTGCTGCTGCCCGCCAGACAGCAAACCGGCATCTTGTGCGGCGCGCTCTTTCAAAATCGGGAAATAACCAAACACCGCCTCGATGTCTTTGGCGACGCCATCGCTGTCTTTGCGGGTATAGGCCCCCATCAACAGGTTGTCGCGCACGCTGAGCAGCGGAAAAACCTCGCGGCCTTCGGGCACATGGCTCAAGCCCTGTTGCACGATGAAGGCCGGATCCCGCGCGGTGATGTTTTGGCCTTTGAACTCGATCGTCCCCTTGCGCGGGTCGATGATGCCGGAGATGGTCTTCAAAATCGTCGTCTTGCCCGCACCATTGGAGCCCAGTACCGTGCCGATTTCACCTTTTTTCACCTGCAGGCTCACGCCGCGAATCGCCTTGATCGGGCCATACGCGCTTTCGACATTGAGCAGTTTGAGCATGGGTTGCTCGGCAGACGATTCCGCACTTGTTACTTTGTTGTCGGTCAATTGACTCATGCCGCCCTCCGCAGCGAGGACACATCGTCGATGGAGCCCAGATAGGCCTCGATCACGCCCGGGTCGTTTTGCACCTCACGCGGCGTGCCCATGGCCAGCACCGCGCCCTGGTTCATGGCCACCACGCGGTCGGACACCTTGGACACCAGACTCATGTCGTGCTCCACCATCAGCACGGTGATGCCGAGTTCGTTTTTGATGTCCTGGATCCAGAACGCCATATCGTCGGTTTCTTCGACGTTTAAACCGGACGATGGCTCGTCCAGCAGCAGCAACTTGGGCTCGGTACACAAAGCGCGGCCCATCTCGACCACTTTGCGCACACCGTAGGGCAAGCCTGCCACCAAAGAATCACGGTGGTGCTGCAAATCCAGAAACTCGATGATTTTTTCAGCTTTCTCACGGGCTTCCACTTCCGCTTTGAAGGTTTGAGGGGTGAAGAAGACCTCGCTCCAAAAGCCAGTTTTTTTGTGGGTGTGGCCGCCAATCAACAGGTTGTGCATCACCGTGGCGTGTTCAAACAGTTCGATGTTCTGGAAGGTGCGGGCAATGCCCAGTGCGGCGATGTTGTGTGGGGCCTGGTCCGTCAACTTCTTGCCCAGATAGGTGATCTCACCGCTGGTGGGTGTGTAAATGCGGCTGATCAGGTTGAACACCGTGGTTATGCCCGCGCCGTTGGGGCCGATCAGGGTGAAGACTTCGCCCTGTTTGACGTCAAAACTCACGTTGTTGACCGCCAAGACGCCGCCAAAGCGCACGCTCAGGTTTTTTGCAGAAAGTAAAAGATCTGTCATAGATGGTTCGGTCATTTCAAACGGTCTGACTTTTGGAATGATTTTTGCCGCTTGAACATGCCTTTGCGGTAGAACGGGAAGGTTTGCAGGTAGGTCCTGACCTTCAACCAGCGTCCATACAGCCCCAGCGGTTCAAACATCACAAAACCGATCAGCACCACGCCATAGACCACCGACTGCAAACCCGGTGCCTGGCCAATCGCCGCAGGCAGGTAATCCTTTGTGAGCGAAATAAGCTGCGGCATGGCGATCAAGAAAATCGCACCCAGAAAAGCACCATGCACCGAGCCCAGCCCGCCAATCACCACCAGAAGCACCAAGTCAATCGACTGCAAAATATTGAACTGGTCTGGTGAAATGAACTGCAGCTTGTGGGCATACAGCGCCCCCGCCACGCCCGCCAGCGCCGCCGAGATGGCAAACGACATGGTTTTGTAGCGCGCCAGGTGGATGCCCATGCTTTGTGCCGAAATCTCGGAATCCCGGATGGCCACAAAAGCACGGCCGGTACTGGAGCGCAACAAGTTCATGATACCCAGCGTCACCACCACGGTGATGAACAGGCACAGCAGGTAAAAATCGACCCCGGAACCCAGCTGCCAACCAAATATGTTCGGCGCTTTGATGTGGATGCCCGAATTGCCGCCGGTGACCGACTCCCAACGCGCAAACACCTCTTCCACGATGAAGCCGAACGAAATGGTGGCGATGCCTAAATAAATGCCCTTCACCCGCAGCGCCGGCAAACCCACCACCACACCCACTGCTGCAGAAAGCGCGCCCGCCAACGCCAATGCAATGGGAAACGGCACGCCCATGTTTGTAAACACCGCCTGCGTGTAAGCCCCGACGCCCAAAAACGCCGCATGACCCAGTGAAAACTGCCCCGTGAAGCCCGCCAGCAACATCAGCCCCAGCCCCGCGATGGCGTAGATCAAGATAAAAGTGAGCTGCGCCAGCCAGTACTCGGCGATGATCCACGGTGCAGCGATCAAAAACAGCATCAGCAAGCCATACCAAAACACCTGCCCGCCATGCTTGGCCAGCTTGATGTCCTGCGCGTAGTCGGTTTTGAAGATAAAACGCATGTCAGACTTTTTTTCTTAGTTTTTCACCAAACAAACCGTTGGGTTTGACCATCAGCATGATCAACACCACCACGTAGGCGGCAATGTCTTTGAAGCCATCTGGCAAGTAGAAGCCCGAGAAAGACTCCACAATCCCGATAATCAGCCCGCCCACAATCGCGCCCGGCAAGCTGCCAAAGCCACCGACGACCGCAGCGGGGAAAGCTTTCAAACCAATAAAACCCATGTTGGCATGCACAAACGTGATGGGCGCGAGCAACAAACCCGCAATCGCCGCCACCGCAGCCGCCAAACCCCACACCAGCCCGTTGATGCGTTTGACCGGAATGCCCATGTAATAGGCCGCCAGCTGGTTTTGTGACGAAGCTTGCATCGCAATGCCGATTTTGCTGTATTTAAAAACAGCAAATAGCACCGCAGACAGTACGGCTGTGGCGGCAATCACCACCATTTGTTCCACATTCAGCACCAAGCCGCCCAGCTTCCAGATTTGGTCTTTGTAGGGCACAGGCAGGGTGTGGGTTTCGGTGCCGATATTGGGAATCATGGTGATCAGCCCGCGCGCCACGTAGCCTATACCTATGGTCAGCATCACAATAGAAAACGCCGGTTGCCCGAGGATAGGGCGAATCACCACCCGCTCCAACAACATGCCAAACACCGCCATGCCAGCGATGGCGCAAATCACCGACAACCAATACGGAAATCCCAGCAGTGTCATCCCCGCCAGCCCGCCAAACGCGCCCAGCATCATCAGCTCGCCCTGCGCGAAGCTGACCGTTTCTGTCGCTTTGTAAATCAGTACGAAACCGAGTGCAATCAGCCCGTAAATGCACCCCTGTGCGATGCCGCTGATCAGCAATTGAAGAACTTGCACGCTATATCCTGCTTCCAAGAAGTTGAACTAGCATGTTTATAGACGGATAGTTGTTTTTTAAACATAGGGTTGCACCTGATAGGATTCGCCAGCATACGCAACAGTGTCACCTAGAAGACACCTGCAAGATATCGAATTTATGTGTCAAAATATGCCTATAGCCGGCGTATTTATTGCCTAAGTAGCTATTCTATTTATAGCAAAATGACGTGAAGCAACTCCCCAATTCCCCTTCAATGTGAAGGGGTGCCCAACGGGCGGGGTAGCTCTTTGCCGCGCTGCAGCTACCCCGTCGCTTCGCGCCACCCCTTCAAATGAAGGGGAATTTTGACGGCAAGCTATCGAACGAGGCTTCTACCAGCAGAGGCAAAGAAATTAGGGGCAGATTCCAATTCAGGACGATTTGCCATTCGACGGACAGTTGCATCACATCGAAATTGGACTCTGACCTTAATTTCTGATCTTCCGAATACGCCAACATGTTTTCAAACTGACATAATAAATGAATGACAAATGAAACAACCCCAAAATCACTCGTGCTAATTGTTGGAGCTGGGGCAAGTAAAGAAGTGAACTTGCCTGTTGGCTCGGAGTTAATTTCACAAATATCAACCTCTTTAAATATTCGATTCAATCATGGTGTCAAAGCTAAAAGTGGTGCATATGACATTTACGAAGCCTACTTGTTGTTAGCTCAACAAGCCAAACTCAGTCCAGCGCATACTTCCAATATAAATCCATATCTGCATGCCTCTAGGCGTATATCTGAAGGAGTGCAAGCTGCAATTTCTATTGATAACTTTATTCACTCCCATCGTACTGATGAAACAATTGCGTTGTGCGGCAAATTGGCCATTGCTAGCTGCATACTGAAAGCCGAATCAAATAGTGCTCTGCGCGTAAATTCCAATAACATTTACAACACCATAAACATAAGTAATATTAATACAACTTGGTTCGATGCTTTTTTTAAAAAATTAACTGAATTTTGCGATATTTCAGAATTGCCTGAAAGATTGTTAAAAATATCTATTATCAGTTTCAACTATGATCGTTGTGTTGAGCACTATTTGTACCATATGTTGCAAATATATTATGGCATTGATCAAGAAAAATCTGCAGCTATCTTACAGAATTTAGACATTTATCACCCTTATGGAGTTGTAGGAAAATTGCCCTGGCAATCTCGCAGTGATGGTATTGCTTTTGGCAGTAATCCAAGCACTCAGCAATTAATACTATTAACAAAACAAATAAAAACTTTTACTGAAGGTATTGATGTAAATAACAGCGATATTTTGCTAATTCGCGATGTGATTTCAAAAGCAAAGCGCCTAGCTTTTCTTGGCTTTGCTTTTCATCCATTAAATTTAAAGCTACTTTTTTCAGATACTAAGTATTCAGCTTCTAATTTTCATCAAAACAGTATTTACGCAACCGCATATGGAATTTCAATCTCAGATATTCAACACATAAAGAATGAGTTGGTTAGAGTTGCTGGATTTCAAGATTCGAGCATTCATTTAAGATCTGATCTTGTGTGTTCGCAGATTTTTTATGAGTACAGTCGTGGCCTAGCTTTGAGTTGAAAGCCCAAATCCCCCTTTACTAAAGTGGGAAGTAAATACCTTCAAAAATGCACCTATTTACGCATCTAGCCAGCGTATTTATTGCTTAAGTAGCTATCAAATATATAGCAAATTTACGACTTCACGCCGCCAAAGGCGCCATCTGCACATGCATTGGCGTTGTCACATAACGCTGCTGCGCTTGCCAGACGTCATAAGCGCTTTGCTCGGCTAACCATAAACGCGCCTCGCCACCGCGCTCTACGCCAAGCCATGCCTCGATACGCAAAGCCATATCTGGCGAAATAGCGGCTCTGGCGTTCAAAACACGCGACAGCGCCACGCGGGACACATTCAGCTGCGTCGCAGCTTGCGTCACCGTCAAACCCAGTGCGGGCAGTACATCGTCACGTAGCTTCAGACCTGGATGAGGTGGATTAAACATTTGCATGCGCGATTGTATCGCGTAGCGTTACAAAATTCCGTGAAATTGGTAGATGTCCACCGATGGTGAAGCGTCTAATACATTTGCGGTAAAACGTAAAATTTACCCTCAAATCGTGACTTCTAAATCGAAGCGCGACAGCGCGGATTGAGTTCGAATAATACCTCAGCAGGTGTTTTAAAGCCCAAACATTCACGCGGTCTATTGT
>JAYSZH010000073.1:0-1840 GCA_043738155.1 Polaromonas sp.
CCTATGTGAGCAAACCCACGAGCCGATCCACCTGACAAAACAAGTGCGACCATTGGCTTCGAAGTTTGCATATTGCTTTCGCTTTCTGGTGTCGCAAAACGTGGAGGCTCGTCGATACGCACCGGCTCGTTCAATGAAGCACAGCCTGCTAAACATCCAACGACTAAAAGCAATAAAAATATCAAACTTATTAGTAACTGATTGGGTTTTCGCATTTCATAAACTCCCACTAGCTTTTTTAGCTGTTTTCGCTGACTTCGATCGACGCATCAAAAGGTAGACGGCTGGTACCACAAACATTGACAGCAACGGTGCGGTAATCATGCCACCCACCATGGGTGCGGCAATACGTTGCATCACCTCTGAACCCGTACCCGTTCCCCACATGATGGGAAACAAGCCTGCCAAGATGACTGCTACTGTCATAGCTTTGGGACGCACACGCAATACTGCACCTTCACGAATAGCATCCAACAGGTCTTCAGTGCTGGTTTTGCCTTGAGCGATACGTTCATCCCAAGCTTGTTTGAGGTACAAGAGCATGATGACGCCAAATTCTGCCGACACCCCCGCCAGCGCGATAAACCCCACCGCACCAGCTACTGAAAGGTTGTAATTCAACAGGTAAAGCAACCAAATACCGCCAATTAGCGCAAAAGGCAGTGTCGCCATGATCAAAACGGCTTCGTCAAACCGCTTGAAGGTCAGGTACAGCAATACAAAGATGATGAGCAGCGTGAACGGCACCACCACTTTGAGTTTGGCCGTCGCACGCTCAAGAAATTCGAACTGGCCTGACCACGACACCGAGTAGCCTGCTGGCAAAACCACCTTCTCTGCTACAGCTTTTTGCATATCCTGCACTGCCGAGCGTAGATCTCGCCCTCTAATATCGACATAAACCCAGCCGGATAATCGAGCGTTTTCGCTGCGCAACATGGGCGGGCCATCAGTAATACGTATATCGGCCACGTCCGATAGCAACAGCCTAGCACCGTTCTCGGCGACGATAGGCAAACTGCGTAGCTTTTCCAGAGAATCACGGATTTCACGGGGGTAACGCATATTGATAGGAAAGCGCTGCAAACCTTCAACCACTTCACCTATGTTGTCACCACCCACAGCTGAAGTAATGACGGCTTGAACGTCAGCTATATTCATACCAAAGCGCGCTGCAGCATCGCGGTTGATGTTCACATCCACGTAGCGGCCGCCTGTGAGACGTTCGGCCAGTGCGCTGCTGACACCAGGCACATCTTTGAGCGCCCTTTCTATCTCGCCCGTCAGGCGGTCAATGGTAGCCAAATCAGCACCTGCCACCTTCACTCCCACTGGACTTTTGATACCGGTAGCTAACATATCGATGCGATTGCGAATCGGTGGCACCCAAATATTGGCCAGACCAGGCACTTTGACGATGCGGTCAAGCTCATCCACCAGCTTGTCCTGCGTCATGCCAGGTCGCCATTGGTCTTTGGGCTTGAACTGAATGGTTGTTTCGAACATTTCCATCGGGGCAGGGTCGGTCGCTGTTTCGGCACGCCCAGCTTTGCCGTACACGCTGAGCACTTCGGGCACGGTCTTTATAAGCCGGTCTGTCTGTTGCAGCAACTCACTGGCCTTGCCAGCTGACAATCCTGGCAGTGCGGACGGCATATAGAGCAAATCACCCTCGTCCAGACGTGGCATAAACTCACCACCGATGTGCTGTAAAGGCCACAAACTCAAACCGAGCAAGAGCGCAGCGCCTGCCAAGGTGGCTTTGGGCCAGTTCAGCACCGCATTTAACAACGGACGATAGACAGTAATCAGGAAGCGGTTCAACGGGTTGGCCTTCTCC
>JAYSZH010000074.1:0-4419 GCA_043738155.1 Polaromonas sp.
GGGCGCGAAAGCGAAGACTGAACCCGTTCGCGCCGCACCAAAAGCGCGTTGCGCAAGCAGATAAAAGCGCAAACTCAGGCCATAACCGACCGCGCCCACGGCGAAAAGTGCGAGCGCTGAAGTCAAACTGGGCAGCGATTCGCCAAATAACAGGGCGAGTACGGTCGACGCACTTGCCCCCAAAGCCGATTTGACGATCACGACTTGCGCTGGGTCTCGCTCCGCCACGCCGCGCGACAGGGTATTGTCCAATCCCCAAGCGGCAGTGGCTACCAAAACGGCTAGCAAGCCCAATAGCTGCGAATTTCCAGCCAATCCTTGATCTGCCACCAGCGCCATGCCGCCAGCCAGCAACAGCAGCATCGCCGTGGCAACGCGTTTGTCCATGCTTTCACCATACAAGCGCCAAGCTAGGACGACGGTGAAAAGCGCTTCTAAAGTCAGCATCAAAGACGCACTTGCGCCGCTGGTGCGTTGCAAACCCCACGCCAGCGCGACAGGTCCAATGACCGCGCCGAAACCAGCCATGGCGAGTAGTCTGGGTAAGTCGCTACGCTGTAATTTTGCTTCTAATTCAACAGGTTGACGCATCCACAGCGCCACAAAGGCCGCGCCTGCATATAGCAGCGCCGCCGTTGAAAAAGCCCCCAAACCTTGGCCAAAACGCTGCACCAATGGGGTGCTCAAACCGAACAATGCCGCAGCCAGGAGTGCCAATGCGCCCCCGCGCAAAGCCGGACGATTGGCATTTTTGAATAGGTTGAAGGGGGCTGTCATGCTTTATTTACCAGAATGGTTAGCCGCGATGAAATTACCAGCTTGCGTGAAGAACATGTACAAATTTTCTTTTGTTTTGTCCTGTGCTGCAGCATCTTTGTAAGTGATCTTCCATTCTTTGCCTTTTTGACCATCAACCATGGCCAATTGCTCATGTTTGATAGCTGTCCAAGCGGCGCTTAATTTGCCACTTTTGACCAAAGCGTCTCGGCGCTGGTTGGCGCAACCGACGACCGTGCTTTCGGCAGCGGGTTTAGAGCCATGAAAGTGGCAGCTGCTGTCTTCGCCAGCAAAGGCGGTGGACGCAAAGTTTAAAGTTGCAATCAATGTGGCAATAGTGAATAAGTTTTTCATGGTTTTTCCTAAAGATTAATGAAATTAAAAGAAAGTATTGAATTAAATCAATGGGTTATAGTCAATGGGTCATAGAAAATAATAACTAGGGTTATCAAAGTTTATCTCGGTCAGTTTGAATGGATTTTTCGACATCCAAGTCTTCGTGCGAGTGCCTGTGCTCTTGCGCTGGGAACTTAAAACTGTTGGGATCTGAATCATGCAAATAACCGTGCAATTGCATGAGTAGCAAAAACACGCCCGCATAAACCAGCGCCAAGTTGGCCGCAAAGCTAAAGCGTTTGAACGACGGGCGATGCCGCCAAAACGCCAGCAAGCCAACCATGACAGTCAACGCCGCTATCTGGCCGACTTCAACACCGAGGTTAAAACTCAAAATACGCAGCAAAATGCTGGTGTTGTCGTCTCCCAAAGGCAGTTGTTGCAGTCGCGTAGACAAGCCAAAGCCATGCAGCAACCCAAATCCGAACACCGCCCACAGCAGATTTGGCGATTTCATATCAAAATACTTTTGAAATCCGCCATTGTTGTCAAAGCCTTTGTAAATCACGCTGATGGCGATGATGGCGTCGACCAAATAGTAATTCCAAGTGATTTTGAAAAAAGTAGCAAAAATCAAGGTGATGCAGTGTCCGATGGTGAACACGGTGACGAATTTTGCAACTTCTTTGAACGTGGTGAGAAAAAACACCACGCCAAAAAGAAACAGCAAATGGTCATAGCCCGTGAGCATATGGCTGGCCCCCAAGCCGATGTACCTGATGTAGCCGCCAGACAGCATGCTCAGACGGTCGGCCTCAGAAATGCCATGTGCCAAAGCCAGCAAGGGGAAACAGCTGGCAAATAGGATTAAAAAATGAAGTAATGGTATGTTTAATGGTTTGTTTTTAAGCATAAAGAATGAATGGAGATGTGACGGCATCAACGTACACGCTGAGTTGCAGCATGACGAAGTAGCCAAAATACTTGAAAATCAGCCGTTAATGAATACGGCTGACGCGATCTTCAAGACTGAAGACGCGGGGGGCGAAGTAGCCCCTCTAAAGTGGGAGAAGATCGCGTTGTGCCCAGCGCTGCAACAAATGCCAGAGGAGCCGCTAATGACAAAGAAGATGTGATTGTTGACAGCAGTCCGAGTGTGCTCATACCGCTATCAGCATGTTGGTGATGCAAGCCTTCTGCAGTATCTTCAATATGGGCGGATGCATCATCATGATGGTGATGCGTTGCTTCTTGGGTATGCAAGACGCCGTGATCGATGCTTGCAGCTATTTTTTCAATAGACAGTGGACTCAGCATAGCCATGTTTTGCCACAAAATGGCAAATATCAAAAGCAGACTACGCAGAGTACGGTTCATAGCGTTGAATTAAACACGGAAAACATTACATCACTTTGGCAATAGAAGCACACACGTGGTCGATGTTTTTGCTGTTCAGCGCAGCAACGCACATGCGGCCGGTGTCTGTGCCGTAGACGCCAAACTCGTTGCGCAGGCGCACCATCTGGTCTTTGCTCAAGCCGCTGTAGCTGAACATGCCGATCTGGGTGGTGATGAAGCTCATGTCCTGCTTGACGCCGGCGGCTTTGAGTTTTTCGACAAAGCTGCTGCGCATGGCTTTGATGCGGACGCGCATCTCGGCGAGTTCGTCTTCCCACTGTTTGCGCAGTTCTGGGCTGTTCAATACCGCTGCCACCACGCTGCCGCCATGCGTTGGCGGGTTGCTGTAGTTGGTGCGGATGGCGATTTTGAGCTGGCTCAAGACGCGGTCGGCCTCGGCTTTGTCGGTGCACAAGACGCTCAAAGCGCCCACGCGCTCGCCGTACAGGCTGAAGCTTTTGCTGAACGAGGTGGAGACGAAGAAGGTCAAACCGGCGTCGACAAACTTCTGGATCACTGCGCCGTCTTCCTTCAAGCCGTAGCCAAAGCCTTGGTAGGCCATGTCGAGGAAGGGCACGAGATTGTTGGTTTTGCAGATGGCGACGACCTGGTCCCACTGGCCGGCGGTGATGTCGTAACCCGTCGGGTTGTGGCAGCAAGCGTGCAACAGGGCGATGGTGCCAGCCGGTGCGGCGGTCAAATCAGCCAACATGCCGTCCACGTTCAAACCACGGGTTTGCGCGTCGTAATAGCGGTAGGTTTCAACCTTGAAGCCGGCGTTGGTGAACAGGGCCTGGTGGTTTTCCCAGCTTGGGTCGCTGATCAAGACTTTAGCGTTCGGGTTCAGCTTTTTCAAAAAATCTGCACCAATCTTCAAACCACCCGTGCCGCCAATGGCTTGTACAGTGGCGACGCGACCAGAGGTGACAGCCTCAGAGTCTGCACCAAACACCAGCGCCTTGACGCCCGCGTCATAAGCGGCAATGCCGTCAATCGGCAAATAACCGCGCGGTTTTGGGGCGGCAGCCATGGCTGCTTCAGCGGTTTGTACGCACTTCAGCAAAGGCAGTTTGCCAGAATCGTCAAAGTACACGCCCACGCCCAGATTGACTTTGGCGGGGTTGGTGTCGGCGTTGAATTGTTCGTTCAAACCCAAAATCGGGTCGCGAGGAGCCATTTCGACGGCTGAGAATAAAGACATGGAAATCCTTCGTTTGGTAATAATCACAAATGGAGAAGTAATTTTACAGCTTAGATTGCGTCAAAATAAGTAATTGGCCTCGCTCATGACACACCAAGCGATGCCTAAAAATAGCCTTTAAACGGAGCAATAACCGCGTCACCATGCTGAAAAAATTATTTTCGGCGCTAGAAGCGCTCAGTAGCGCAGTACCCATTGGTTTGGGGGCTATCGTGTGGATTGGCTACAAAATCGGCCCTATTATGATCGCGCCCATGATTTTGGCGCTGTGTTGTGGCATTGCAATTACCAATCTCTTAAGTTCTTTTTCGAAACGCCCTTTGATTTTTTCAGCGCGATTTTTTGAAATTTCACTGTTGGTAGGGTTCATTGATGGTTTTGCCCCCAAGTTGATAGCTTGGGGTTTGGTCGATTCACCCGAAGTGCGACTAACGCTGGTGATCACTGTAGGCATCGTTGCTGCCTTATTTCAACCCATGTTTTACGCGGTACGGCTGCAGCGTCTGACGCGATTTATCCCTGCACCTGTGTTTGCCGGTTTTTTGAATGCCATCGCTTTGATTTTGGTGATCAGTCAAGTCAAGCAAATCATAGGGTTGGTGCAGAATCAGCCTGCATTGTGGGTGCCTTCGCTAATCATTGCTACAGCTTGTTTTACTCTGGCGTTTGTGATGAAGTTGCGTAAACCGCATTTGCCAGCTGGTATT
>JAYSZH010000075.1:0-1818 GCA_043738155.1 Polaromonas sp.
TCGCAAGTTGGTGACGGGTAAATTAGACAAAGCCAGAAAGCTTTTGAACTAAGCCGTTTCACCTTTTAAGAACGCATCTGCAGCTGGCGACACGGCGTGCAAGGTGTCCGAATCAAAGAAATCACCCACCGGCAAGTAAGCCAACAACTTGCCATGCTCCAAATAGGCCACATGCGTTGCCAGTCTTTTAACTTGGCCAAGATTGTGGCTTGAAAATACCAGCGTCATGTTTTGCGCGGCAAAGTCATGCATCAACGCCTCCACCTCACGCTTGGCGTGCGGGTCCATACTGGCGGTTGGTTCGTCCAGCAGCAGCACATTTTGCAGCGCAGGATTAGACAAACACACCCAAGCCCGCGCCAAGGCCACGCGTTGCTGCTGCCCTTGCGACAAGGTTTTGGCGGATCGCACCGCCTCAGCTTGCAGCCCAACCCGCGCTAAACCCGCCAAAGCCCGATTTTTAGCTTTTGCCCAACCCATACCACTCAACCACAAACCCATCGCCACATTGGCTTGCACATTCATGCGCAGCATGTGTGGCCGCTGAAACAGCATGGCTTGCCGTAAATTGGGATTTGTTTGAACGATTCCTGTGATTTGCCCTGATTTTTGACTGCTTTTAGGCGAAATCAAGCCATTCAGCACCCGCAGCAACGTGCTTTTGCCGCTACCATTCGAGCCAATCAGCGCCACCCGCTGTCCTTGCAAGATTTGTAAATCGACGCTTTTCAGGGCTTCAAGTTGCCCAAAACGCACAGAAACGGCACTGAGATCGAATAAAACAGGCGTTTTTGGGGTTTGAGTCGTCTGAGACGTCATATCCGAACACCTTTAGACGCATCGCTTGCCGACCCACCTAATATTGCCCTCACCCCAGCCACCAAAGCGTTGAGCAACAGCACCACCGCCAACAGCACCAAGCCCAAACCCAGCGCCAGCGGCAGGTCGCCTTTGCTGGTTTCCAGCGCAATCGCCGTCGTCATCACCCGGGTGAAACCCTCAATGTTGCCACCCACCACCATCACCGCACCCACCTCGGCAATGGCGCGTCCAAAGGCGGCCAGCAGCACCATCAGCACGGCAAAGCGTTCGTCCCACACATGCAGCGCACCACGCATCAAGCTCCCAGCACCCATAGATTGCAGTTGCTCGCCATGCAGCACATCAGCATCTTCCACCAGTTGCCGCGTCAGCGCCGCCACAATCGGCAAAACCAGCAGCGCCTGCGCCAAAACCATGGCTTTGACGCTGAACAGCCACCCCAAATACCCCAGTGGCCCAGAGCGCGACAGCATCAAATACACCAGCAAACCGACCACGACAGACGGAATCGCCAGCATCGTGTTCAACACCGCCAATACCCCACCCCGCCCACTAAACCGTGCCACAGCCAGCCAAGCCCCCAGCAAAATGCCCAAGCCGCTGGCCAAAACCGTCGCCACCCCACTCACCCACAGCGACCGCCCCACAATCGACCATAACGCGCCATCGCCCGAGGCAATGAGCGAGAAAGCAGTTGTGAAGGATTGGGAGATGGAGTTCAAGATAAGCTAAATCTATTTAAATCAATTACAAAGAATTCATATTGAAGATATTAATTCTTATATTTAATATTTATCTTTTCAACTCGATTATTTATATTTTCAATAAATATATCAACATTGAAACCTTGAGGAGAATTTTTTACATATTCATTTTTAACTGCTATATCGTTCAACCAATTTTTTATAATTGGAGCAAAGTTTTCTTTATGCGACAAATGCAAGTATTGTGCGTCTTCGATAAAACCAGCTTTCCACTCAGCAATCGTTTGTAAAT
>JAYSZH010000076.1:0-11923 GCA_043738155.1 Polaromonas sp.
GGATAAAACTGCCGGAAAAACCGCTAAAACATCCTTAAAATTGCTACAAAATTGCGAGCAAGGTTGCCTTGTTTTATGCCGGCTACATACGGGTAGAACGCATCAAATTCGGGTTCATATGGCGCATATTGGGCATCCGCTGGTGGCGGACAGTGTCTATGGTGGTGCGCAAGCAGCCGGTATGTTGCGACAAGCTTTGCACGCCGAACAATTGGCGTTTGAGCATCCTGTGACGGGGCAGGCCATGCATTTTGTGGCACCTTTGCCGTTAGATTTCAAGCAGGCTTTGGCGAATTGGGGGCTAAGTTACAATGGATGGTCTGCAAAATAAGCGTACTGCTGCGATGCATAACTAATGGTCAAGCTTGAATACTAGCTTCCTAGATCTTTTTAGACACCTCTTTGACGCCTTTTACTTGAATTTTGATGTAGCAAAGCTTTTAATGCTGCGCTGTCGCTGAATCATTCAGCTTTATTCTTGAAAACTAAATATTATGAATACGTCGGAAGCAAAGCGTATCCTTGAAACTGCTCTAATCTGTGCCCAACAACCCTTGCAAGTGCGTGATATGCGCGTACTTTTCGATGAGGAAATTGGCGTGGATACTTTGAAAACTCTTTTGCTGGACTTACAGCAAGATTGGTCATTAAAAGGGGTTGAGTTAGTCAATGTAGCAACTGGCTGGCGCTTTCAAAGCCGGCCTGAAATGCGTGAGTTTTTGGACAGGTTAACGCCTGAAAAACCACCGAAATACACCCGTGCTGTTTTGGAGACTTTGGCCATCATTGCCTACAGGCAACCTGCCACGCGCGGCGATATGGAAGATATTCGTGGCGTGACGATCAATGGCCTGATACTGAAGCAGCTGGAGGATCGTGGTTGGATTGAAGTCATCGGTCATCGTGAAAGTGTGGGGCGTCCTGCACTGTTTGCCACGACCAAGCAGTTTTTAGATGATTTGGGCATTGAATCGCTGGACCAATTGCCAGAGCTGGGTCCCTTGCAAGAGCAAGTTTTAGAGCAACTTGAGCGTTTTGATGACGTTAAAGAAGAGGCGAGACCGAGCCATGAATCGCAGACTGAGTTACCTATCAACGACATGCTCGAAGACGAACCCGCGCAGTAATTTTAGAGAGTTAAATATGAATCCGGAAATAACGAATACGCCAAATGAGCCCATTGAGACCGTCGTGTCGAGTGTGCCCAATGAAGTTGGTGAAATTGCATCAACTGACATGGGTTCGGTTGGAACGGCCGCAGACCAGCCGCCAAGCTTGGATGGCGAAAACAGCGTAAAAAGCCAGCCAGCGACGAAGTCTGCAGATATTATTGATTTTGACGACATCACGTCAGGCCGTTTTGATGATGAAGACGCAGATGAATCCATTCTTCCAGCGCGTCGGGTGCTGCAACCACAGCCAGAGCAGCCAAAGTTGCACAAAGTACTGGCGCAAGCCGGCATGGGTTCGCGCTTGGAGATGGAGCAGCTCATCATGGAAGGGCGGATTTCTGTCAACAACGAGCCAGCGCACATCGGACAACGAATCCAGTACAGCGATCATGTCAAAGTCAATGGCAAACCGATTCGGTTTCGTATTGAAGCTCCACCGACGCGCGTGATTGCCTACCACAAGCCTGCTGGCGAAGTCGTGACGCATGACGACCCGCAGAATCGCCCCACCGTGTTTCGCAAATTGCCAAAGCTTTATCAAGGTAAATGGCAATCAGTGGGGCGCTTGGATTTGAATACCGAAGGCTTGCTGCTGTTCAGCAGCTCTGGCGATTTAGCCAATAATTTGATGCATCCAAGATTCGGGCTGGAGCGTGAATACGCAGTCCGAGTTTTGGGAAAACTCAACAAAGAAGAAAAGCAAAAACTGCTAGATGGGGTGCAACTTGACGACGGTATGGCGCAATTTGGCTCGATCGAAGACGGCGGCGGTGAAGGCGCCAATTGCTGGTATCGCGTGACGATTTCAGAAGGTCGTAACCGTGAAGTCAGGCGTATGTTTGAGTCCGTCGGGCATGCTGTGAGCCGTTTGATCCGTATCCGCTATGGCGCGATGATGTTACCGCGCGGATTGAAGCGTGGCGCTTGGATGGAATTGGGCGAGACTGATATTCGCGCTTTGATGAGTGCTGTCAGCGCTTCATCAAAACCACGGCAAAATTCTGGGCAAACAGATGAAAATACTGGTAATACCAACAGTGGCGGACGGCCACCCCGTTCGAATAACCGAGATAACCGTGGGAATGGTGGGAGCGGGGGACGGGGGCAACCACCATCGAGACGTAATCCGACGAATCAAGGCAATAAGTTTCCAGCGCAGGGTCAATCGCGTGATTTGGGGCAAAAACAGCGTCCACAGCGAGCAAATGGACCGAATAATGCGACAAACAACTCGCAGCCAGATCCATTGAAGACGTCGTTGGGCTATATCGGTGCTGACAGTTTGAATCAGCAAAGGCAGCAACGCCGCACCAGTTCAGGCTCTGGCTCGGGTGGCTCAGGTGCGCGGCGCCCTTCACGCGGCAGGTAATTTAATTTGAAGAATGCTTATTTTTGAGGTAAATACGGCTATAGCCGGCGTATTTATTGCCTAATTAGCTATTAATAGTATAGCAAAAATTTGTATTTAATTTGGTTATGCGTACGCTGGCTTTTCTGAATATGTAAATTCAGGGCGTTTGATGCGTTCACAAGCTGTTGGACGCTGGTTAGTTAGCTGGTTAGTTAGCAACGAAAAGCGCAATAGCAGGCTAAAATAGAGAGCTTGGCAAAAATTGTTGAAACCTAAAGTCCAAGGTATTAAGGAAAACTCAGAAATGTCTATCGAACGCACTCTCTCCATTATCAAACCTGACGCCGTTGCTAAAAACGTGATCGGTCAGATATACGCTCGTTTTGAAGCTGCTGGTCTTAAAGTTGTTGCTGCAAGAATGGCTCATTTGTCACGTGGTGAAGCGGAAGCTTTTTACGCTGTGCACAAAGAGCGTCCTTTCTTCAAGGATTTGGTTGGTTTCATGATTTCTGGCCCTGTGATGATTCAGGCTTTAGAGGGCGAAGGCGCGATTTTGAAAAACCGCGACTTGATGGGCGCAACTGATCCTAAGAAGGCTGCTCCAGGCACGATTCGTGCTGATTTTGCTGACAGTATTGACGCTAACGCTGTTCACGGCTCTGATGCTGCTGAAACTGCTGCCGTTGAAATCGGCTTTTTCTTCCCAGGCATGAACGTTTACAGCCGTTAATTGTCGACTGCAACGATGTTATGACGGTCAACCTTCTCGATTTCGATCTAAAAGG
This sequence comes from Polaromonas sp., assembly GCA_043738155.1. Lineage (GTDB taxonomy): Bacteria > Pseudomonadota > Gammaproteobacteria > Burkholderiales > Burkholderiaceae_C > Aalborgiella. Next base: position 3,309 of record JAYSZH010000076.1, read on the forward strand.
CTTGACCGTTTTTTGCGCCAGCTTGGGCGAAAAGAGCTTTCGCGCAACCCAGCTTTTCCGCTGGATTCACCAAAAAGGAGCCACTGATTTTGAGCAAATGACCGATTTGGCGAAGCCATTACGGTTAAAACTTGCTGCTACAGCGCATTTGCAAAGCTTAAAAATCATAAGCCAACAAGAGTCAAAAGACGGCACGATCAAGTGGCTGTTTGATGTGGGCTCAGGTGATGCTGTTGAAGCAGTTTTTATTCCTGAGGAAAACCGAGGCACGCTGTGTATCTCATCGCAAGCTGGTTGCGCGGTAGGGTGCAGATTCTGCTCCACTGGCCACCAAGGCTTTAGCCGTAACTTAACCACGGGTGAAATTGTTGCGCAATTGTGGTTTACCGAGCACTTCTTGCGCAAGCATTTGTCGTCCAAAGATCGCGTTATTTCCAATGTTGTGATGATGGGTATGGGTGAGCCGCTGCAAAATTATGCCGCACTGTTGCCTGCATTGCGAACGATGCTGGACGACCATGGCTATGGCTTGTCTAGAAGAAGGGTGACAGTTTCGACCTCGGGTGTCGTGCCTATGATTGATCGATTAGGTGCTGATTGTGCGGTTGCACTTGCTGTATCTTTGCATGCGCCTAACGACGACTTGCGTAACAATTTGGTGCCATTGAATCAAAAGTACCCCATAGAAGAGTTGATGGGCGCATGTCGTCGATACCTAGAGTCTGCACCTCGCGATTTCATCACCTTTGAATATTGCATGCTGGCTGGCGTCAACGATCAAGTCGAGCATGCACAGCAGCTCGTCGCACTGATGAAGCAACAATCGGCATTGGGTTTGAGTTGCAAATTCAACTTGATACCCTTTAACCCGTTCCCTGCGTCTGGTTTACTTTGCTCATCTAAAACACAGGTGGCACTGTTTGCCAAGATTTTGAGCGATGCTGGCTTGATCACCACCATCAGAAAAACGCGCGGTGATGACATTGATGCGGCTTGCGGTCAACTAGCTGGTGAAGTGATGGATAGAACACGCGTTGCGACCAGAATGGAAAAGCAGCGGACTATCAGAATTACTCAGATTTCTACAAGCAGCATAGATACAACAGTGCAGCGCCAGACCGATTGAGATTGCCCTATGATGAGCAAATGAATACACTCAAATTTATAAAGTTCCAGCTGAAAAAAATGTCCCGTTTGGGGCGTGTATTGATGTACCTGTTGATTCTGAATCTCGTTGTGGCTTGTGCAAACCCTAGCGATGGTTCTACGGTTGGTTCTGGCGCTGATTTGGCAACTGCATCTGACGAAACTGATGCGCAAAAACGTGCCAAAATCAGATTGGAGCTTGCAGTGGGGTATTTAGAGCAGGGGCAAACCAATGTTGCGCTAGATGAGGTAAAGCTCGCAATTGCTGCTGATCCACGATCAGCAGATGCGTTTAGCCTGCGCGGACTGATTTATATGCGGTTGAACGATTTTGGTTTGGCACGTGATAGTTTCAACCGAGGCGTTCAAATTAACCCCAGAGATGGGAATATTTTGCACAACTTGGGTTGGCTCGCATGTCAAGAAACACGCTATGTCGAGGCAGCATTGAACTTTGACAAAGCTTTGTCAAGTCCCAGCTATGCAGGGCAGGCAAAGACTTTTCTGGCCAAAGGTATTTGCCTATTGCGTGCTGGCGATGCGCGACAAGCAGAGAATAATTTTTTGCGTTCTTTTGAGCTAGATGCTAGCAACCCAATTGCCACATTCAATTTGGCAAATCTGCTCTACAAACGCAACGATTTAGCACGTTCGCAGTTCTATATTCGCCGCCTCAATAACAATGACTACGTCAATGCTGAGTCGCTATGGTTAGCCGCTAAAATCGAAAAAAAAATGGGCAATACGCAGGGTGTATTTCAATTGACAGATCGACTGCGCAAACAATTTCCGACATCACGTGAGTTTGGGTTGTTCGAGAGAGGCGCGTTTGATGAGTGAAAATTTAGTTATGCAAGACACATTATCAGATCAAGAAAATGCAGCTGCAAATTTGTCTATTTCAGCTGGGCAAATGCTCAAACAAGCCCGCGTAGATACCGGGCTGCACATAGCCGCATTAGCGGTTTCTTTGCGGGTGCCAGTCAAGCGTATTGAAGCGCTCGAAAATGGGCAAATGGATTTGTTGCCCGACATGGTTTTTGTGCGTGCATTGACTTCTAGTATTTGCCAAGCACTGAAGATTGACGCGCAACCTATTTTGGATAGATTACCCAAAGCCGCCTTGCCTCGTTTGAATCACAATGATGTTGCCATCAATACGCCTATTGGTGCGACTGGTGCAAGTAAAAGTGCGTTGTTAACCGATTTTGTTGCTTCGCCATGGCTCATGGGTGTTGCATTTTTGTGTATTGCTGCTGCAGGTGTTTATTTCTGGCCAAAAACATCATTGCTTGCTGTTTCTGAAATAGTGACTCCAGCAAAAAGCTTGTCTGAGTCAGGTGTCATGCAAGCCAAGGAACAGATAGTCGCGACTGAAAGCGCAGTGAGTGCTTTGGCGGTATCGTCTGCTGCGATTTCGCCATCCTCAGGTGCTTTGATTTCAACTTCAGCTGCGGTTTCACCGATTGCAAATGCAGATAAGTCTGGTTCGGATACAAATATTGCGCTGCCTACGGATAGCCTTGTTATCTTCAAGGCTAGCGCAGAGACATGGGTCGAGGTGAAGAATGCAGCCGGTAGTACCATGTTTAAAAAATTATTAAGCGCTGGTGAAACGGCTGGTGCTACCGGCGCTTTGCCGCTGACGGTTATTGTTGGTCGCGCAGATGTAACCCAAGTTGAGGTGCGCGGAAAAGTAATTGATTTAATGACTATTGCCAAAAGTAATGTCGCGCGGTTTGAGGTGAAGTGATGGAGCCATGTTTGCCAAACTTTGAGTCTATTCCCAGCGCTGCGCCTGCTACTAGGCACTCCAAGCAGGCCAATGTTGTTTGGGGTTCACGTGTTGTAACTGTCGGAGGTAACGCGCCAGTTCGTATTCAGTCCATGACCAACACTGACACCGTCGACGCAATCGGCACTGCTATTCAAGTCAAAGAATTGGCTTTGGCCGGCTCAGAGATGGTTCGTATTACTGTCAACACCCCTGAAGCTGCGCAGCAAGTGCCCTACATTCGTGAGCAACTTGACCGCATGGGTATAGATGTGCCGTTGGTTGGAGATTTTCATTACAACGGGCATCGTTTGTTGACTGATTTTCCTGATTGTGCGCAGGCACTGTCGAAGTATCGAATCAACCCCGGTAATGTTGGAAAAGGCGATAAAAAAGACAAGCAATTTGGTCAAATGATTGAGGCCGCCATTCGCTGGAAAAAAGCGGTTCGTATCGGCGTGAACTGGGGTAGTTTGGACCAAGAGCTATTGGCTAACTTAATGGATGCCAACGGGCAAAGAGCCGAGCCTTGGGATGTCAAGCAAGTGATGTATGAAGCATTGACGACTTCAGCCATTGATTCAGCGAAACTGGCTGAAAGCATGGGCTTGAGCGGCAATCAAATCATTTTGTCCTGTAAAGTCAGCGGCGTTCAAGATTTGATTTCGGTTTATCGTGGCCTGTCTAAGCGCTGCGATTACGCGCTTCACCTTGGTTTGACTGAGGCGGGCATGGGTACTAAAGGAACGGTAGCGTCCGCTACTGCTTTGTCCATTTTGCTCCAAGAAGGTATTGGCGACACGATTCGCGTGTCGTTAACGCCGCAGCCAGGCGAGGCACGCACCCAAGAGGTAGTCGTTGCCTCTGAAATATTGCAAGCTATCGGTTTGCGCAGTTTTGTACCCAGCGTCACTGCTTGCCCAGGTTGTGGTCGCACGACGAGTTCAACCTTTCAAGAATTGACCAAGCAGATTGACGACTTTTTGCGTGCTCAGATGCCAGTATGGAAAAACCAGTATCCTGGCGTTGAAAAAATGAAAGTGGCTGTGATGGGGTGTATCGTCAACGGTCCAGGTGAAAGCAAGCATGCCGATATTGGCATCAGCTTACCCGGCACGGGCGAAGCACCTGCCGCACCAGTTTACATTGACGGCGAGAAAAGCGTGACTTTGCGTGGTGAAGGCATTGCGCAAGAGTTTCAAGTGATCGTAGAAAAATACATAGAAAATCGGTATGGGAACAAGTGATAAGGTGAAATCTGACAAGGTTAAGAGTGAAAAATTAGTAGCCGTCAAAGGCATGAATGACATTCTGCCGCCGGACTCCGCCCGATGGGAGTGGTTTGAATCACATGTGCGTGATGTGATGGCGGGCAGTGCTTACCGCAATATCCGTACACCGATTGTTGAGCCAACCGCCTTGTTTGTGCGCGGAACCGGCGAAACGACGGATATTGTTGAAAAAGAGATGTACTCTTTTGAAGACCGATTAAACGGTGAGCAATTGACGCTTCGTCCTGAAAATACGCCAGGTGTCGTTCGTGCAGCTATTGAACATAATCTCACCTACGAAGGTGGTAAGCGGTTGTATTACATGGGGCCGATGTTCAGACATGAGCGCCCACAGCGCGGTCGTTACCGTCAGTTTTACCAGCTGGGCGCAGAAGCTCTGGGCTTTGCAGGGCCTGAAGTTGATGCTGAATTGATGCTCTTGGTTGATCAGATCTTCAAGCGCGTCGGCGTAAAAAATGTCCGCGTTGAAATCAACAGCCTCGGCATTTCATCGGAGCGCCAAACGCATCGTGCAGCGCTGATTGCCTATTTTCAACAAAATGCTGAACTGCTAGATGCCGATGCACAACGTCGCCTGCATACCAACCCATTGCGTATTCTTGATACCAAGAATCCTGCCATGCAAGCCATGGTGCAAGGCGCGCCGCAATTACTCAACTTTTTGGGTGAGGCATCGCTCAAGCATTTAGAAACTGTGCAACGGCTTCTCACTGCGTGCAACGTTCCTTGGGCGGTCAATCCAAGATTGGTTCGCGGTCTAGATTATTACAGCCACACTGTTTTCGAGTTCATCACGACTGAGTTGGGTGCTCAGGGTACTCTTTGTGGGGGCGGACGCTACGATGGCTTGTTTGAAGTGTTGGGCGGGAAGCCAACACCAGCGGTTGGCTGGGGCATGGGCATCGAACGCGTGCTCGAGCTGCTCAAAGAGCAATCTATCGAAGCTTCAAACACGGTTTTAGATGCTTACGCGATTGTTCCAGATTTGGCGGATGCTATACGGGTTGCGCCTGTGCTGCAACAATTGCGGGCGCAAGGTATCAGTGTGCAAATGCATGCCACAGCAGATGGATCAGCCGGCGCCATGAAAAGCCAATTCAAAAAAGCAGATGCCAGCGGCGCACGTTATGCCTTGGTCTTTGGCGCAGAGGAATTGGCTAAACAGCAGGTTGCGGTGAAATCTTTACGCGACGGGCAGGGCGCGCAAACATTGCAGTCTTTAGAATCCGTAGAATCATGGGCTAAAACCCTTCACATTTAATTTCCCTTTTAAAGTATTTATATGGCAAACCATCTCGATCTAGAAGAACAAGAACAATTAGACCAATTCAAGCATTTTTGGAGCCAATACGGCAATCTGATTACTTGGGTGCTGATCGCAGTTTTAGGCGCTTATGCTGCCTGGAACGCCTACGAATACTGGCAGCGCAGCCAAGCCACACAGGCTTCTGTCATGTTTGACGAGCTTGAGCGCAGCGTTGCGACAGGTGATGTGGCCAAGGTCGAACGCGCTTTGTCCGACATGAATGCCAAATTCGGCTCTAACCCGTACGCACAGCAAGCCGGCCTACTGGCCGCTAAGTTGTTCTACGAAAAAGGCAATCTTGATGCGAGCAAAAAAGCCTTGGCAACCGTCGCTGAAAAAGCATCTGATGTGGGTTACCAAGCTATCGCTAAGCTGCGTTTGGCCAGTGCGCTGATCGAAAGCAAAAGTTATGACGACGCTATGAAGCAACTGTCGGGCACTTATCCCAAAGAGTTTGAACCCATGGCCGCTGATCGCCGTGGCGATGTTTTGGCTTTGCTGGGCAAGCCCGCTGAAGCAAAGGCTGAATATATCAAAGCCTACAAAGGTTTTGACGATACATCAGGCTACCGCCGCTTGGTCGAAGTTAAGTTGAATGCCTTGGGTGGTGACCCAGTTACCACCCCCGTCACCGAGGTCGCTGCTAAAGATGCTGCAGTGGAGCAGAAGAAATGAAAATGGGTGGTTCAGTCACTCGGATTGCGACGCGAGCAGCGCTTTGCTTAACAGTTGGCATGCTGGTTGCCTGTGCAGGTGGTGGCGACAAATCTAAGCCTGCTGAGCTTGCTGCCAATGCGCCAAAATTAGGTGTGCGTTTAGTTTGGACGGCGCGAATCGGTGCTGTTAATTTCCCTTTGAATATTGCTCTAGCCGGCGTAAATAATGGCAACAGTGCTATTTTTACTGTAGCAAGTGGCGATGGTGGTATTACTGCGCTTGATGCCGCTAATGGCCGTGAGTTGTGGCGTGCGCAGGCTGGAAAAGCGCTTGCTGCGGGCGTGGGTGCCGATGTTGGCTTTGCGGCTGTTGTCACAACCTCCAACGAGCTGATTGCTTTTGACAATGGCCGTGAAGCATGGCGTCAAAAGCTCAGCAATTCAAGCTACACAGCACCCTTGGTTGCTAATGGAAAGGTGTTTGTTTTAGGGGCTGACCGCGCGATTTCTGCCTTTGAATTGGCTGACGGAAAAAAACTGTGGGCACAAAAAAAATCAGCCGAGGCTTTGACCTTGCGTCAATCTGGTGTTTTGTTGATGGTGTCGGACACCTTGGTGTCCAGCGCGTCGGGCCGTTTGTTGGGCATCAACCCGCTGGATGGCAATGTCCGCTGGAGCACACCGATTGCAACGGCACGTGGCACAAACGATATTGAGCGTTTGGTCGATTTGGTAGGGCGTGTGTCAAACAACAATGAGGCTGTGTGTGCACGGGCTTACCGCGTCAGCGTTGGTTGCGTCAATACCTTGCGCGGTAATTTGTTGTGGACAAAGCCCGCTGTGGGGCTGGAGGGCGTTCAGGGCGATGCTCGCACCCTGTTTGGTGCAGAATCGGATGGCAAAGTTATCGCTTGGAACCGAGTCAATGGTGAGCGCTTGTGGCAGACGGAGCAGTTGCTCAACCGCAATTTATCCGCTCCAGCCGTGTTAGACAAGGCGATTGTGGTGGGCGACAGCACAGGATTGGTGCATTTTTTGTCTAAAACTGACGGTTCTTCGCTTAACCGCATGACGACTGACGGCTCTGCCATGGCTGCTGCGCCAGTGGTTGTCGGTAACACGCTGGTGGTGGTTACACGCAATGGTGGTGTTTTTGGTTTCACGACCGAGTAAGGCAGAGTAAAATGGCAGACAGGACTTTATTAAGTCCACGATTCAATTTGTCTACTCGGCCGTTTAGCCGGAAAATAATAAAAATAACATGAAACCAGTCTTGGCCTTAGTTGGCCGTCCCAATGTGGGTAAGTCCACACTCTTTAACCGCTTGACCAAAACGCGCGATGCTATCGTTGCCGATTTTGCGGGTTTGACGCGTGATCGCCACTACGGCAACGGCAAACAGGGCAAACTCGAATACATCGTCATCGACACGGGCGGCTTCGAGCCCGACGCCGAAACCGGCATTTACAAAGAAATGGCCAAACAAACCCGCCAAGCTGTGGCTGAGGCGGATGTGGTCATCTTCATGCTCGACGCCCGCTCTGGCGTTTGTGCGCAAGATCATGACATCGCCAAATACCTGCGAAAACTGGGTAAAACTTGCCTGTTGGTCGCCAACAAAGCCGAAGGCATGACCAACAGCCACCAATTGGGTGAGTTTTTTGAGCTGGGCTTGGGGGATGTGCACGGTATTTCTGCTTCGCACGGTCAAGGTACACGTGAATTGGTTGATTTGGCCTTTCATACCTTGCAAGTGGGTGCGCCTGAAGCCGAGGAAGAGGTTGACAACGGTGCTATCAAATTGGCAGTGGCAGGTCGCCCCAATGTGGGTAAATCGACGCTGATCAACACCTGGTTGGGTGAGGAGCGCTTGGTCGCCTTTGACTTGCCAGGGACAACGCGTGACGCCATTTCTGTGCCTTTTGAACGTGATGGCCAGCTTTTTGAGCTGATTGATACGGCAGGACTGCGCCGCAAAGGGCAAGTTTTTGAAGCGATAGAGAAGTTTTCTGTCGTCAAAACCCTGCAGGCTATTGCGACAGCCAACGTCGTTTTGTTGCTGATTGATGCTGAGCAGGGCGTGACAGACCAAGATGCGCACATCGCAGGCTACATCTTAGAAAGTGGCCGCGCGGTGGTGATTGCGATCAACAAATGGGACGCGGTCGACTCATACCAGCGCGATTTGGTACAGCGCTCGATTGAAACGCGGCTGTCTTTCTTAAAATTTGCTGAATTACATTTCATCTCCGCCAAAAAACGCCAAGGTTTAGGCCCGGTTTGGACCTCGATTGCCAAAGCACACCGCTCAGCCACTATCAAAATGACAACGCCGGTTTTGACGCGTTTGCTCTTGGAGGCGACTCAATTTCAAAGTCCAGAGCGTGCTGGCATGTTCCGCCCCAAGCTGCGTTATGCCCATCAAGGCGGTATGAATCCGC
>JAYSZH010000077.1:0-4390 GCA_043738155.1 Polaromonas sp.
CAATATGGTTTCACCTTTGATGAAATCACCAACGAAGACGACACCACCATGTCTAAAAACGGTGTGTCTTTGTTGATTGATGCGATGAGCTACCAGTATTTAGTCGGTGCTGAAATCGATTACAAAGAAGATTTGCAAGGTGCGCAATTCGTCATCAAAAACCCAAATGCAACAACCACTTGCGGTTGCGGTTCAAGCTTCAGCGCGTAAATAGCGATTGAGTTGAAGCCGTGATTTTTTCCAGTTATGCTGGATAGATCGCACCAAGAATACGGGAGCCTTGCGCTCCCGTGACGCTTTTGAAGCTCGCAGTTTCGCATCGAATTGCTTTTCTGGCTAGCCAAGCAAACGCGGCGGCTTCAACCTGCAAAGGTGGCAAGCCAAACACTTCAGAGCTGCCAACTTTCCAAGTTGGCAATGCTGCTTGCAAGCGGCGCATAAGGTGATGATTCAAAGCCCCGCCGCCGCAAACAATCAATGTATTGCTATGATTTTTATCAACATTTGCAAAGTTATTTGCGTTTTTAGCGCAGGCCACGGCAGTGAATTCTGTCAACGTTGCCTGCACGTCTACGGGCGTAACTTCTTCAAATCCTAGCAAGCGTTGCTGCAACCAAGCAGGATTGAACAAATCACGACCTGTGCTTTTGGGCGGTGTTTTGTCGATAAAGGGTTCCGACATCAATTGATTCAGCAAGGCGTCATTAACCCGCCCAGAAGCCGCCCAAGCGCCACCCACATCAAAAAACTGGCCCGTGTGCAAGTGGCACCAATAATCCATCAAGGCATTGCCTGGCCCACAGTCAAAACCCAGCACAGGTTCGCTCACGCCCAAAACACTGAGGTTTGAGATGCCGCCGATATTCAGTACCGCGACGGCTTCGCCTTGACTTGCAAATACCTCTTGGTGAAATGCAGGAACCAAGGGTGCGCCTTGCCCACCTGCAGCGACATCACGACTCCGAAAATCAGCTACCACGTCGATCTGGTTTAATTCGGCCAACAAAGCTGGATTGTTGAGTTGCAAGGTGTAGCCTGTGCCATCAAACTCACCGGGCCGATGGCGCACAGTTTGTCCATGCGCACCGATAGCGCGAATATCGGCGGGTTTGAGGTTTGATTGGGTCAGCAACTGACTTACTACCTGTGCGTAAACACGGGTCAAGGCATTGGCGGCAAGCGCTGCGCGATGCAATTCGTTGTTGCCCACAGAATTCAGGGCAAGCAGCTCAGCACGCAGCTCGGCAGGAAAAGACACACTTGCGAAGGAAGTAACTTGAGGCGTTTGCTCAGAAAAGTCGTAAACAACACCGTCCACACCATCGAGCGACGTACCAGACATCAGCCCGATGTAACGATCTGACATGGTTTGCTTATTCGGCGCTGGCAAGTCTCACAGATGCCGCTTGCGCAAGTTGACCACGCATGAAGAATGAATTTTTGTCAAATACTGGTTTTGCCGCAGCTGACAGAGGCTGCGAACCACCACCTTCAGCAACGATGGTCAACGGGTCTCTATGCTCACCATCAATGCGAAATTCAAAGTGCAAATGTGGTCCCGTGCTAAAACCTGTAGAGCCAACTGCGCCGATGATGTCGCCCTGCTCAACTTTTTGACCTTTTTGCACGCCAATACGGCTCAAATGAGCAAACAAAGTGCTTTTACCATCGCGGTGCTTGATTTCAATCACGTTGCCGTAACCGCGCTGGTTGCCGGCGAATTCAACCACGCCGTCTCCCACAGTACGAATTGGCGTGCCGGTAGGCGCTGCATAGTCAATGCCCTTGTGGGCTCGTTTGTCGTTGGTGATGGGGTGTACGCGGATGCCGTAGCCGCTGGACATGCGGGTAAATTCAAGGGGTGATGCCAAGAATGCTTTGCGCAGACTTTGACCATCAAAGTTGTAATACTGACCCTTGCTGCTGGAAGCGTCTTGAAAAAACACAGCTTGGTTTGATCTGCCGTTGTTGACAAACTCAGCACTCAGCACTTTGCCGCTGCGCATGCTTTCACCATCGGCTTGCAAATCTTCGTAAACCACAGAAAGTCGATCGCCTTTGCGCAAAGAACGTCTGAAATCGATCTGGCCCGAGAAAATTTCTGCCAGTTGTACGGCCACAGTATCGGGAATGCCAGCCTCATCGGTCGCTGCAAACAATGATGAGCTGACTGTCGCACTGCCCAAAGCATGTACGGAAACTAGAGGGGCTGTCTCCAGGCGGGTGACAAACCCTGACTCAGTACGCTCGATCGTCAAACGCTGAAACATATCGTCTGCATCTTTGTTCATCCAACGTGCAGTTAGCTTTTGCAGCCCGCGATCGCCATTGGCTTCCACAGATACCAAACGGCCTGTGCGTCCTAACAGCGATTGGTGCAGATCTTTGTTGCCGCGCAAATAGGCTGCGGCTGCGCTGTCAAACAAACCCAGGCGCTTTAACAGCGTCTCAGCCGTGTCGTTAGATCGGGTGGTGGTGGTGCGAAACAGGGTTAAAGGCGCAACAGGCGAGGCAGCAAATGCCTGCTGAGCTTCTGGCAGAGCCAAGTTTTCAAGAATTTCACGCACAACGACGTCGTTGCTGGTTGACTCTATTGAAGCGATAGCAAATGCGCCGCCACCCATAGACAGCAACACAGCGGCAACGACTGCAGTTAAGCGCTTTGGATGGCGGTGAATGCTTTGCACTGCCTGTTCTAATTGCATTAAAACTGATTGCGCTGTATTTTGAAAATTAGTCAAATCTAAAAACGCGCAAGGCGTGCTATGTATTAATAATGAGCGCCATTGCTGCGTAAATTTATGGGCAAGACAATGACAGCGATAAAATGGGGGGTGCCTGTAGGCAACATCCTACAGTATAGCGCCATCCATCATTTTTGCAAAATACTTATATGAATCAATTACATAGCTCACAAACTGATACAAATGGTTCATCAGACACGGTCTCGGACGCTGTCAAAGAAGCCTTGCGTATTAGCTTGCGTGGCTGTGACGAACTGTTGCCGCAAGCTGATTGGATCAAGAAGTTGGTCAAATCTGAGGCAACGAAGACGCCGCTGCGCATCAAACTGGGGCTTGACCCCACCGCGCCCGACATCCACATCGGCCACACGGTCGTTTTGAACAAAATGCGTCAATTGCAAGATTTGGGGCACACCGTCATCTTTTTGATTGGTGATTTCACCAGCTTGATTGGCGACCCCTCTGGCCGCAACAGCACCCGCCCACCGCTGACCAAAGAGCAAATCACCGCCAATGCAGAGACGTACTACAAGCAAGCGTCCATGGTTTTAGACCCCGCCAAGACCGAAATTCGTTACAACAGCGAGTGGAGCGACCCATTGGGTGCGCGCGGCATGATTGAGCTGTCTGCCAAATACACCGTGGCACGGATGATGGAGCGCAACGACTTCAACGACCGCTTCAAAGCCGGCCAATCCATCAGCGTGCACGAGTTTTTGTACCCGCTGATGCAAGGCTACGACTCGGTGGCGCTGAAATCTGACCTGGAACTGGGCGGCACAGACCAAAGATTCAACCTGCTGGTCGGTCGCCATTTGCAACAAGAATATGGCCAAGAACCCCAGTGCATTTTGACCATGCCGCTCTTGGAAGGCTTGGACGGCGTTGAAAAAATGTCAAAAAGCAAAAACAACTACATCGGTATTTCAGAAGACGCCAACACCATGTTTGCCAAGGTGTTGAGCATTTCTGACGTGCTGATGTGGCGCTGGTACACGCTGCTTAGTTTCAAATCCGAAGCCGCCATCGAAGCACTGAAAGCCGAAGTCGCCGCTGGTCGCAACCCCAAAGACGCCAAAGTCGCCCTAGCCAAAGAAATCACCGCCCGTTTTCACAGCGCAGCGGCGGCAGATGCGGCGGAGCAAGACTTCATCAACCGCAGCAAAGGCGGCGTACCAGATGAAATTTCCGAAATCAGCCTACCACTAGGTGACGGCGGCGCGGCTGTCGGCATAGGCGCTTTGCTGAAAATGTCGAATTTAGCCGCCTCCAGCGGCGAAGGCAACCGCCTGATCGACGGCGGGGGTGTGCGAATTGATTCAAACGTGGTGAGCGACAAAGGCCTGAAACTAGGCGCAGGCATTTACGTGCTGCAGGTGGGGAAACGTAAGTTTGCTAAGGTGACTTTGGGTTAATTTTTACTTGATTTATGTCTAAATTTGCTATATTATTTATAGCTGCTTAGGCAATAAATACGCTGGCTAGAGGGACTTTTTTCACTTTAAATGCAAACTTAAGCGATATTGAGAACTAAACACTTACAAACGCAAACAAAATCGCACTAGTAGTTGTTTTTGAAGTAAAAACTGCCCAAAAACGGAACTTTTTCGCAGCACGAGCACGACAACTGGCTCAATTCATGTAAA
>JAYSZH010000078.1:0-4343 GCA_043738155.1 Polaromonas sp.
CAATGCCAACTGGTTGAGCGACGACAACATTTGCGCTGGCGTACCTTCAAACAAGCGACCACAGCCGCCTGAGAACAAGGTATCGCCACAAAATAGCAAGGGCGCCGCGTCAACACTGTTGCAGTAGTATGCAATGTGCCCAGATGTATGTCCAGGTACATCGATGACATCAAAGCCAAGCCCCAGAGCCTGCACTTTATCACCACCTTGCAAGCGCCGTATCGGCTCTGGCATGACCTCAGTCAACGGACCAAAAACCATGGCGCCTGTTGTATCTCGCAACACATCAACGCCGCCCGTATGGTCTATGTGGTGATGCGTCACTAAAATAGTTTCCAAACGCAAAGACAAGCGTTTTAACGCCTCTAACACCACATCAGCATCGCCCGGGTCAACCACCAAAGCGCGCTGCCCGTCATGCAGCATCCAAATGTAGTTATCGTCAAAGGCGGGTAAGGAGACTAAGTTTAGATCTGCAAGGCTTAACGTAGCCAGATTGAGTTTGTGGTTCATGGTTGCCCAAATTATAGGCATCAGAGGCGACCACGGACCGAACTTTACAAAATCTATGCGTCGTATTGCAATTTTGCTTGCTTAGCGAACATATTGGTATAAGCCCTGCTGATATCTAAACGCTCAGTCTTCACCAAAGCGTCAAAATTAGCCATCACTTTTAACGATGTTTTGGCGGCATCGTCATAAATCAAGCCGTCCAATGAAATAGACTCACGTATATTGTTGAAAGTGGCTAAATACAGGCCTCTATCTCCCAACAAATAGCTCTCTGGAACACTGCGTATCAAATCTCTAGGGCCAGCCGTTTGAAGCCACTTCAGAGCTTTGACAACGGCGTTCGACAACGCCTGAACGACGGCACGATTTTTTTGTATGAATTCCGTCTGCGCATACAAGCAAGCGCCTGGCATGGCACCACCAAAAATAGCTTGTGTACCGCGCAAGGTGCGTGCGTCACCAATGATTTTTATCTCGCCTTTTTGCTCGAGCTGTGTGATGGTGGGTTCTAAGTTGCAAATAGCATCGATTTGCCCAGTTCTTATCGCAGACAAAGCACCTGCAGCTGTCCCAACACCTATATAACTCACATCGTCTTGGTGCAAGCCGGCACGCTGCAGCAGCACATTTGCCATCATGTTGGTCCCTGTTCCTGGCGCAGCTATGCCGATGCGTTTGCCTTTAAGGTCTGAAATACGTCTGTAATTAGGCATGCTTTTGACAGAGACACCCATCGCCATTTGTGGCGCACGCCCCAGTGCCACAAACGACTGCACATATTGCTGCTTGCTATGCAAACTGATGAGGTGTTCAAACGCGCCGCACACGACATCTGCATTCCCACTGGCCATTGCTTGTTGCGCACGCACCGAGCTCGGGAAATCGACGATCTCAAGATCAAGCCCCTCTGCTTCAAAGTAGCCCAATTGCTCAGCGATGGTCAGCGGCAAATAGTAAAAAGTCGCTTTGCCTCCTACAGCCAAGCTGATTTTGCTTTTTTCAAACCGACTTTGCGCGACAGCAGGCACAGCGGGCAAAGTCAACCCGGCCGAGATGCACGCCACCATACTCGCTAGGTTGAATTGACGACGGCTGATATTTCCCACTATATGCCAACTCCGAAGATTGATAACTAACATTCAGCATATCGTCATCAACGCATTCGCGCATCGGGAACATCCTTAATCGGGTTTGTATCAATCGGGTTATTACTAGCGATAAACGTGCATAAACTTATCGTCAGTTAAAAGTCGTTATCTTCTATCTAATAGGGCATGCGCGATAGTACCTAAGTCGACATATTCCAACTCACTGCCAATCGGCACGCCGCGCGCCAGCCGCGTGACCTTGATGCCGCGTGCTTTCAAGCCTTCACTGATCACATGTGCTGTAGTTTCGCCCTCGGCCGTGAAATTGGTGGCCAAAATCACTTCTTCAATCGGCGAGGTTTGCACCCGTTGAAACAGCTTTTTCAAGCCAATTTCATTGGGGCCAATACCGTCTAGCGGACTCAGTTTACCCATCAGCACAAAATACAAGCCTTTGAATGCGCCTGTGCGCTCTAGCGCCAATTGGTCGGCTGGCGTTTCCACCACACACAGCCGCGTTTGGTCGCGCTCAGTATCGCTGCAAGTATTGCAAATTTCGTTTTGTGTGAAGGTGTTGCACTGTGTGCAATGCAGCACTTGGGATGCGGCATTCGTCAGCGCCTGCGCCATGATGTGCGCACCCGCCCTGTCGTGCTGCAGCAGGTGAAACGCCATGCGCGACGCCGATTTCAGCCCCACGCCGGGCAAGCGGCGCAAAGCTTGAATCAAAGCGTCTAAAGCGCTGGAGTTATCCATTCAAATGGGATTTTGAAAGGATTAAAACGGAAACTTCATACCGCCTGGCAAACCTGGCATGCCTTTGGAAACGCTACCCATCTTCGCTTCGCTTGCAGCCTCTAACTGACGCGTAGCGTCATTGAACGCAGCAGCCAGCAGGTCTTCCAACATGTCTTTGTCATCCGCAACCACCAAACTTGCGTCAATGGCGACGCGTTTGACGATGTGCTTGCCCGTCATGGTGATTTTGACCATGCCAGAGCCCGCTGCGCCCTCGACTTCTGAGTTTGCCAGCTCTTCTTGCGCCTTTTTCATGTTTTCTTGCATGGCAGTGGCTTGCTTCATCAGGCCGGCGAGTTGTCCTTTGTTGAACATGGTATTTCCTTTGAATGGTGTAAGTGATTGATCTAAATTGGTTGACAGATTGGTTTAAAACTTGGTTTAAACCAGTTTTTCAGTAACTTTGATGCTACCCGGCACGATTTTCGCGCCAAAATCTCGCATCAGCTGCTGCACATAGGCATCTTGCGTGATGATATCTTGCGCCATGCGTTGGCGCTCGGCTGCCGCAGCAGCAATGCGTTTGGCAGGCGTGTCACTGGCGGGGCCAATTTCAATACTCAGCCGCACCGAATGCCCCAGCGTCTCAAGCGCCAACTGCAACTTCTCACGGCTACCACTTTGGCTGAGCGACTCGCGTTCAATGCGTAAGAGCCAATCGTGCGGTTCGCCATCGTTGCTCGGGCTGGTTCGCGCTACCAATTGCGACTGCAAAGCCAGCTCGCGCACCAGTGCGGCAATCGCCTCTGCTGCCAACAACTGCTGCACCGCCGCATGCCACACATCACCTTCGGGCGTCAGCACCAGCTCAGCCGGTGCGATGGCCGAATTCATCCCCGCGCGCTCAGTGCGCTGCTCGGTTCGCACACTAGGCTCGGACTGCTCACGAACTGGAATTGCTACAAATTTAGGAGCTATTAAGGCAGGTAATACGCCGGCTAGAGGCTTATTTTGCTCTATATTTTGTACTTTTACGCTCTCAACGACGGGTTCTGACGTTTTCTCAGCAACCACAGCCACTGACGACACCTCCCGTTCGGGTTGAGCTGGTCGAAACCCTTCGACAGAGCCTGTCCTGAGCCCGTCGAAGGGCTCAGGGCGAACGGGTATTTGTTGCGGGACTGGATTTACAACTGGCGCTACAACTGAATTAAAAGTTTTTTTTTCAGCCGATGGCGAATTTCCATCAGGCTTGAAAGCTAACAACCGCAGCAACACCATGGTCAGCGCGGCGTATTCATCCGGCGCTAAACCCAGCTCAGCACGGCCATGCAGGCACAGGCTGTAGAGCAATTGCGTCTCGTCTTTGGGCAAATCCCCCGCCAATTGGCTGGTTTGCACTGCTTCCGCATCAGACGCATCCACCGGCATGTTGGGCACCGCTTGCATCACCGCCATGCGCTGCAAAATCGTGGTCATTTCCTCCAAAGTGGAAGCGGCAGACAAACCGTTGAGACGCAGCGTTTCCACCGTTTCGACCACAGTTTTGCCATCGCCCTGCGCCAAAGCGCCAATCAAATTGAACACATAACTGCGATCAACACTGCCCAGCATTTGCCGCACAGAAGCCTCTTCCAGCTTGCCGTCCGCCCCTGAACCGCTAAAAGCAATCGCTTGATCGGTCAGCGACAGCGCATCCCGCATAGACCCACGTGCCCCGCGCGACAAAAGGCGTAAAGCCTGCGTATCCGCGCCAATGCCCTCGGCTTGCAGCACTTTTTGTAGGTGTTCCAGCACCGTTTCGGGCGCCATGGGGCGTAAATTGAACTGCAAACAGCGTGACAGCACGGTTACCGGCACTTTTTGCGGATCGGTCGTCGCTAAAACGAATTTGAGGTACTCCGGCGGCTCTTCCAGCGTTTTCAACATCGCGTTAAACGCGGTGTTGGTCAGCATGTGCACCTCGTCAATCATGAAGACTTTGAAGCGCCCTTGCACCGGCTT
>JAYSZH010000079.1:0-11755 GCA_043738155.1 Polaromonas sp.
CTCGATGACTGAGTTTGCTTTATGAGGTTATATAGATTTGCAAGATATGACCATTGCAATGAAAATCGAGAGTAGAGCGCCAGATAAACTACTGCAAATATTGCACCGTACCATTCAAAATGTTCAACCGCATCTTCAGAGAATATTTTTGAACTAAAAGATAGGTTTTTACTGACATCAATGAGATTTAAAAAAGCAATTGCAAATGTGAATATTATTCCGCTTATGATTAAAGAGCGAAGAAAAATTATTACCCCTCCATTGTCTTTATTTTTGAGCAACCACTCGCAACTAAATATATTCAATACAGTAATCATTTTTATCTCCAATGGCATTTAATTTCAATTGATAACATCTTAAGCAATATATAAAACGACTTTCGCTACTTTTAGCATAAATTAGTCTTTAGAAAGCATCTCACATAACAACGTGATGCGTTCTTTCATCTCATCCAAAGACGTGCATTCGCCAGCTGACAAAAGAACACCGGTGTTCGATATCAGTTCAACTGCCGTGATGTCCATACTGTACGCCTGCTCCCATGCTTCAATCGTGGCCGCATATTGTTTGGTAGTCACTTCAATGGTTAGCCTTGAACCATCTGCAGAGCGTTTGATAGTGCTTTGAAGGGTTGGATTTGATAGCGATTCCCAAGTGTTAATAACCGTTTCAATGAATTTCATAGGCAGATAACGAGCTAAATTCGCTATAGATTAAATAGCTACTTAGTCAATAAATACGCCGGCTAGAGGCATATTTGTCACTATTTTTTGCATACTTTTTATGATTTAACTAAATACCGGTCTAAAGAACGAACGCTCATAACTCAAAAAGCACTTGGTTTGTTTGTAATAAGCCATCGCGGCTTGGCATTCTGCATCTGTCGCTGCATTTATTCGATATTGCTCATACTCAGCTAAAGAGTTGAAAGAGAAGAAAGCCAACGCAACATTACTTGCGCCTTCACTGGGCATCAAATACCCATGATGCGTGCCACCAAACTTATTGACCAACGGAATCCACATCCGTCCGTAGATTTCAAATTCAGTTAATTTATCGGGGTCAATAATATATCGAAGATAACAAGTAATCATTATTAAACACTTTTTTAGATATATATTTACTATAAATTTAATAGCTATTCAGGCAATAAATACGCCGGCTAGAGACATATTTATCACTTAAATTCACTCAACTCTCAAAACATCCGTCGGCTTGAACCCTAAATCTGCGGCTTTGCCTTTGCGGGCGCGGGCGGCGCGGGCGTTGTTGAGGCTGCGGATTTCTAGGGTTTCTTCGCGGGGTTTGCCGCCTCGACCTATGCCTTTGATGTTGATGCTGCGGGTATAGGCGGCTGCACCGGCCAGAACATCTTTGGCTTCCAAATCAATCAACATCAAGCCCCTACCGCCATTGGTCATGGCTTTTAAGTCGTTGATTTCAAACGTTAATATTCTGCCACCTGCCGATGCGCAAGCCACATGCGTGGCGGCGAATGGCGGGACAGCGGCGGCGTTGGCAGCCAAAGATGGGCGGTTCAAAGACTCGCCTTCGTTACAAGTCACAAAGGCTTTGCCGGCTTTGAGGCGGGATGTCATGCTCTCCACAGTCGCTAAAAAGCCGTAGCCTGCAGAACTTGACAGCAACAAACTAGCGCTAGCTGGGCCTGCGAAGTAGTGAACGAGCTTTGTGCCGGATTCCAACTCAATCAGCGTCGTGACCGGCTGACCATCACCACGTGCGCCTGGCAGCATGGCCACTGGGACGGAGTAAACGCGACCGTTGCCACCGAAAGCCAGCAAAGTATCGACCGTGCGGCATTCAAACGTGCCATACAAATCGTCACCCGCTTTGAAAGCGAAGCTGGATGCTTCATGCCCATGTGCGGTACGGGCGCGAACCCAGCCCATGGAACTGACAACGACGGTAACGGGTTCATCGACGATTTTGACTTCAACGACAGCTTTTTTCTCGGTTTGAATCAGCGTGCGGCGCTCATCGGCAAACTGCTTGGCATCGGTCTCGATTTCTTTGATCATCAGGCGACGCAAAGCCGCTGGGCTGCCCAAAATCTCTTCCAATTTGCCCTGCTCGGAACGCAACTCGGCCAATTCTTGCTCGATTTTGATGGCTTCCAATCGTGCCAATTGGCGCAGGCGAATGTCCAAAATATCGTCAGCTTGACGCTCTGACAGGTTGAAACGGGCGATCAGCGCGGCTTTGGGCTCGTCGGACTCACGAATAATCGCAATCACTTCGTCGATATTCAACAAAACCAGGGCGCGACCTTCCAAGATATGGATGCGATCCAACACCTTGTCCAACTTGTATTGCGAGCGTTTGCCAATGGTTTGGTGGCGGAACTCGATCCACTCGTTCAGCATTTGGCGCAGCGATTTGAGCGTTGGGCGACCGTCCAAACCGATCATAGTGAGGTTGATCGATGACGACGTTTCCAGCGAGGTGTGTGCCAAGAGCGCGGTGATCAGCTCTTGCTGCTCAATTTTGCTGGTTTTCGGCTCGAAAACAAGGCGCACTGCGGCGTCTTTATTCGACTCATCACGCACCACGTCCAGCACCGCCAGCACACTGGCTTTGAGGTTGGTTTGGTCCAAACTCAGCGCTTTTTTGCCGGTTTTGACCTTGGGGTTGGTGATTTCTTCGATCTCTTCCAGCACTTTTTGGGTGCTCACGCCAATCGGCAACTCGGTGACGACCAACTGCCACTGGCCACGCGCCAGCTCTTCAATTTTCCAGCGGGCACGCACTTTGAGTGAGCCACGACCCGTGCGGTAAGCGTCTGCAATGTCTGTGGCACTGCTGATGATTTGACCGCCGCCCGGGTAGTCTGGGCCTGGGATGATGGCGAACAGATCATCGTCGCTCAATTTAGGTGTTTTGATCAATGCCACGCAAGCATCGGCAATTTCGCGCAGGTTGTGGCTAGGGATTTCTGTCGCCAAACCGACCGCAATACCGCTTGCGCCATTCAACAAGGTAAACGGTAAACGGGCGGGAAGTTGGCTAGGCTCGGTTTCGCTGCCGTCGTAGTTGGGAATGAAATCTACTGTGCCTTGGTCGATTTCGTCCATCAACAAGCTGGTGATTTTGGCCAAACGCGCTTCTGTGTAACGCATCGCGGCTGCACCGTCGCCGTCGCGGCTGCCGAAGTTGCCCTGCCCGTCAACCAGCGGATAGCGCTGCGAAAAATCTTGCGCCATGCGTACCATGGCGTCGTAAGCGGCAGAGTCGCCATGCGGGTGGTATTTACCCAAGACGTCACCGACCACACGGGCGGATTTGACGGGTTTTGCACCGACATTACCATTCGCACCGCCGTAGCCCAAGCCCATGCGCGCCATGGAGTACAAAATGCGGCGCTGCACTGGCTTTTGACCATCACACACATCCGGCAAAGCGCGGCCTTTGACGACGCTGAGCGCGTATTCAAGGTAAGCGCGCTGGGCGTAGGTGGCTAGATTGAGCTCGTCATCAGCGCCGGATTCACCAGCTGCACCAGTTGGGATAGGAGGATGAGGGGGTTCAGCTGAATCAGGTGGCGTCAGGTCGAGTTGGGTCGGGTCGGTCATGAAACTGTAGAAACTGAGGTGTCGTGGTGACGGAAATGTTTAAATAATGTTTAATTTTGAAGCGTCGCAGATTCTGCAGCAGCCAGTGGCGCAACCATATTGCCACGACCAACAGCACCACCAACAGCGCCCCCCATCTGCATACGCACCCGATTTGGCGCGTTTTCAGCGGTGGCAGCATTGCGTAGGCTGGTGATGACAACGGGTGGCTTGAGCGCCAAGTAGGTTTGAACCACGGTTTTGACGTAGTTCTGCGTTTCTTTGTAGGGCGGAATTTTGTTGCCGTATTTTTGCACGGCGCCCTCGCCCGCGTTGTAAGAGGCAATCGCCAGCTCTAGCTTGCCAGGAAACATATTGATCAACATGCGTAAATACTTGGCACCAGCGTTGATATTGGTTTTGGGGTCGCGCAGTTTTTGCTCGACGCTACTTTTTTTGTCGGCATTCACGCCGAAGCGTTTGGCTGTGTCTGGCATCAGCTGCATCAAGCCAATGGCGCCTTTGGGCGAGACGGCCAGCGGGTCAAAACCCGATTCAGCGACGATGAGCGCTTGCAGCAGCTCAAAATCAATGCGGTATGTTTTTGCGGCATCGCGCATGTGGTGGCGCACGGCTTTGAAGCTGGGCGACACGTCAAAATAAGCCTGAATTTTGGAGTTTGCTTTGTCTTTGGCAGCTAGGCTGGCGGCGCTTTCCGTGGCTAGCCCGGTGTTGGCAGTATTTTTTGAGCCGTTTTTTGATGCAACGCCCTGCTGCGTATCAAAGCTCTCACCGCCTTTGAAAAACAGCTCGTAGCGCGCATCCACCCGCTCTGCCGCGAAATGCGCCACGCCCTTTTCGTCGATGAATCCGTACACATCTGCATGCGCATTTTGCTGCGAAAATAATAGCAGCATAGGCAATAAAAACGCCGGCTGGTGGCATATTTTTACCCATAAATTTGCTATTATTTTAATAGCTAGATTAACCATCTGCATCATTTAAGTTAGTTTTATTTAAGTTTGCTTCGTTTAAATATCTACTTCTACGGTGTCGCCATGCAACTCCATCAGCTCGCGGCGGCTGGACGCCTCGCCTTTTCCCATCAGTTTGGTAATCAGATCTTCGGTTGCTTTGAAGTCCAGTTTACCCAGTTCCACAGGTAAGAGGCGGCGGGTGTCGGGGTTCAGCGTGGTGTCCCACAGCTGCTCGGCGTTCATCTCGCCCAAACCTTTGAATCGGCTGATCGTCCAACTGCCTTCTTTCGCGTTGTCTTTACGCAGTTTATCCAAAATCGCTTCCAGCTCGCCAGCGTCCAAGGCATAAACCTTAGAAGCTGGTTTTTTGCCTCGCGCTGGTGCATCTACCCTGAACAGCGGCGGACGCGCTACATAGATATGCCCAGTTTCTATCAATTTCGGGAAATGTCTGAAAAAGAGTGTGAGCAAAAGCACTTGAATGTGCGAGCCGTCCACGTCCGCATCACTCAAAATGCAGACTTTTCCGTAGCGCAAGCCTGTCAAATCGGGTGAATCGTTGGGCCCATGCGGATCGACACCGATGGCGACTGAAATGTCATGAATCTCGGTATTGGCAAACAAACGGTCGCGTTCGACCTCCCACGTATTCAAAATCTTGCCCCGCAGCGGCAAAATCGCTTGGGTTTCTTTGTCGCGCCCCATTTTGGCACTGCCGCCGGCGGAATCGCCCTCGACCAAAAAAACCTCGTTGTAGGCAATGTCGCGGCTTTCGCAATCGGTCAGTTTGCCTGGCAGCACCGCCACCCCGGAGCCTTTGCGTTTTTCAACCTTTTGGCCGGCTTTTTGGCGGGTTTGGGCGGCTTTGATGGCGAGTTCGGCCAGTTTTTTGCCGTAATCAACGTGCTGGTTCAACCACAACTCAAGCGAAGGTCGAACAAAACCTGACACCAAACGCACCGCATCGCGCGAGTTGAGTCGTTCTTTGATCTGCCCCTGAAACTGCGGGTCTAGCACCTTGGCGGACAGCACATAGCTGGCGCGGGCGAAGACGTCTTCGGGCATCAGCTTCACGCCTTTGGGCAGCAGGCTGTGCAGGTCGATGAAGCTTTTGACCGCCGTGAACAAACCGTCGCGCAGCCCGCTTTCATGCGTGCCGCCAGCGCTGGTGGGTATCAAATTGACATAGCTTTCGCGCACCGGTGCGCCATCTTCGGTGAAGGCCACGCACCACTGCGCGCCCTCGCCTTCGGCAAAGCTTTCACTGGCGGCGTCGGCAAAACCCTCTTCTTCAAACAGCGGTATGACCGGATCACCCGTCAGCGTTTGCATCAAATAGTCGCGCAAACCGCCTTTGTATTGCCAGTTTTGGGTTTCTTTGGTCTTTTCGTTCACCAAAGTCACCGTTACGCCCGGCATCAACACGGCTTTGCTGCGCAGCAAATGCGTCAACTCGGCCATCGGTAAAACGGCAGTTTCGAAATATTTGGGGTCAATCCAGACCCGCACCGTGGTCCCAGTTTTGCGGTCACCGTCGCCCGTTTTACGAATTTCTAAGGGTTCCACCACATCGCCTGCAGAAAAAACTAGCCTAGCTACTGAGCCTTCGCGGTAGCTGGTGGCCTCTAGGCGTTTCGCCAAAGCGTTCGTTACACTGACACCCACGCCGTGCAAACCGCCTGAGAAGCTGTACGCGCCGCCTTTGCCCTTGTCAAACTTGCCACCTGCGTGCAACTGGGTGAACACCAGCTCAATCACCGGTGCGTTTTCGGTTGGGTGCATGCCAAACGGGATGCCACGGCCATCGTCTTCAATGCTGACCGAGCCATCGCTATGCAGCGTGACTTTGATCTTTTTGCCATGCCCCGCGAGCGCCTCGTCTGCCGAGTTGTCCAGCACTTCTTGAATGACGTGCAGCGGGTTGTCGGTGCGCGTGTACATGCCAGGGCGCTGTTTGACAGGCTCCAAGCCCTTTAAAACGCGGATCGAGCTTTCGGAATATTCAGCAGGGGAGCTGTTGGAAGAAGTGACTTGTTTCGTTGCCATAGCGTTGCATTGTAGACGGTTGCAAATGTTTGCTGTATAAATAATCAGTATAACAGTCAAAATCGATGCTCTGACCACACGTTGTGGCGCATACCGCTAAACTCAAGGCATGACAACGCTTACACAAACAAACAAACCCCTCAGTCTGACCCAAGTCCTCATCTGCGGCGCCGCCATCGTGACGCTGGCCATGGGTATTCGCCACGGGTTTGGACTGTGGCTGCAACCCATCACAGCCCAATATGGCTGGACGCGTGAGAATTTCGCTTTTGCGATTGCGATTCAAAACCTTTCATGGGGCGTCACCGGCATAGCGGCAGGCATGCTGGCAGATAAGTTTGGTGCGTTCAAGGTCATCATTGGTGGTGCGCTGCTCTACGCATTTGGCTTGTTCGGCATGGCGTATGCGGCGACGCCGTTTTTGTTCGCGTTATCTGCCGGTGTGTTGATCGGCGCTGCGCAAGCGGGCACGACTTACGCCGTGATTTACGGCGTGATTGGGCGCAACGTACCGGCTGAAAAACGCAGCTGGGCGATGGGTGTGGCGGCTGCGGCAGGCTCGTTTGGCCAGTTTTTGATGGTGCCGACGGAAGGTTTTTTAATCAGCAGCTTTGGCTGGCAGCAAGCGCTGGTGATGCTGGGTTTTGCGACCTTGCTGATGATTCCGCTGTCGTTTGGGCTGCGCGAACACGCTTTCACCAACGGCTCTGTCCCTGCCAAACGTGATCAAACGATTTTGGAAGCTTTGCGGGAAGCCTTCAAATACCCCAGTTTTCAGCTTTTAATGGCAGGCTATTTTGTCTGCGGCTTTCAAGTTGTCTTCATTGGCGTGCATTTGCCCAGCTATTTGAAAGACAAAAGCTTGTCGCCGCAAGTCGCCAGTTATGCCTTGGCGTTGATTGGCTTGTTTAATGTGTTTGGCACCTATATTGCCGGCTCCTTAGGTCAAAAACTGGCGAAACGCAAAATATTGTCTTTTATCTACTTTGCCAGAGCAGTTTCGGTCGTTATTTTCATACTCGCACCCCTAACGCCGATGAGTGTTTATATATTCAGCAGTGTGATGGGTTTATTGTGGTTATCAACCGTGCCACCGACCAATGCATTGGTCGCGCAGATATTTGGTATCCAGCACTTGTCCATGCTCAGCGGCTTTGTGTTTTTCAGTCACCAAATTGGCTCGTTTTTAGGCGCGTGGATGGGTGCGGTGATATTTGATGCGAATAAAAGCTACGACGTGATGTGGTACATCATCATCGCGCTGGGTGTCTTTGGTGGATTGATAAACTTGCCTGTTAAAGAAACGGCAGTGCCACGGTCGCAGCTGAAGCCAGCTTGATATTACAAACAAAATATGCCGCAGCTCAACCGAACAACTAAGCAACTGCTCGTCTGGGCGGCAGTTGCCATTGCTCTGGGCGCTGTGTTCATGGCGTATATCCGACCAGAATTTATGTTGGATTTGGCGAATCAAATTTGGCTGTGCTTTTAGGCATCTATTTAGCTTTGCTTCAGCTTTACTTTTAGGCTTGTATTCTCTAGGTAGAATGCGATATTGAGTTGATTGAATTTCTCTTTTACTTGAATCTTATATGACAACTATCACTGGCAGTATTGTGGCATTGGCCACCCCCATGAACCTAGACGGCAGCGTGGACTACCCTGCCCTGCGTAAGCTGATTGACTGGCACATCACCGAGGGCACAGATTGCATCGGTGTGGTGGGCACCACGGGCGAATCTCCCACCGTCAGCGTGCAAGAGCATTGCGAGATCATTCGCGTGTCGGTTGAAGAATCTAAGCGTTATGCGGCGGCGAATCCAAGCGTGCGCGGTGGCAAACACGTGCCCATCATGGCGGGTTGCGGGGCCAATTCAACGGCGGAAGCGATCGAGCTGGCCAAATACGCCGAGCAAGTAGGTGCTGATTGCCAGCTACAAGTCGTGCCCTACTACAACCGCCCGACCCAAGAAGGTCAATACCTGCATTTCAAAGCGATTGCAGAAGCCGTCGCGCTGCCTATGGTGTTGTACAACGTGCCGGGCCGCACAGTCGCTGATATGTCCGTTGAAACCACGCTGCGCCTAGCGCGTGTGGACGGTATTGTGGGTATCAAAGAAGCCAGTGGCAACATTGACAAAGCGCAGTGGCTGATCAAAGGTGCGCAGGCTTTGAAAGCGGAACTTAACAAGGATTTTGCCATCTATTCAGGTGATGACCCAACCGCAGTGGCGATGATGCTGTGCGGCGGTCAAGGCAATATCAGCGTGACGGCGAACATCGCGCCTAAACTGTTGCATGAGTTGTGTGTGGCGGCTGTGGCTGGTGATATTAAAGCCGCGATGGCGATTCAATTCAAACTGCTCAGTTTGCACAAGGCCATGGGTATTGAAGGCAACCCGATAGCGGTGAAGTGGGCGATGAAGCGCTTGGGACTGTGCGGGCCTGCGATTCGCCTGCCGTTGACCGAGTTAACCGCTGCCAGCCAGCCCGCCGTAGAAGCTGCCATGCGTGAAGCAGGCTTGCTGTAAGTACATAAATTTTGAAGGATTCTAGAGTGAACCGTAACGTTATATTGAACAGCTTGCAACGCACCGTCAGCATCGCTGTGGTTTGCGCTTTTGGTTTGGGCGCTTGCGCTGTGATTGAGGAAGACAAAATCAATTACAGAAGCGTACAAAAAGGCAATTCACTAGAAATTCCGCCTGATTTGGTGCAACTGAGCCGCGATAACCGCTACCAGCTGCCTGGCAACAGCAATTCGGCCAGTGGGTTTGAAGCCGGCAAAGGCACACAAACAGCAACGACGACAGCGCCATTAACTCTGGGTGATGTCAGCATTGAACGCGCTGGCAACCAGCGCTGGCTGGTGGTGAAACGTGCACCGGACAAAATTTTCCCGGTCTTGCGTGATTTTTGGACAGATAACGGCTTTTTGCTTGCCACGGATGAGCAAGGCTTGGGCATCATTGAGACGGACTGGGCTGAAAACCGCGCCAAGCTACCGCAAGACTTTATCCGTGCCAGCTTGGGCAAACTGCTGGATTCGATTTACTCGACGGGCGAACGCGACAAATTCCGTACCCGCATTGAGTTGAACAACGCTGGCGCGACAGAAATCTACGTCAGCCACCGTGGCATGGTTGAAAAGTATGCCTCTGGCAGCTCAGGCACCACCGTATGGGAGCCACGTGCAGCAGATCCGGAGCTAGAAGCTGAATTTTTGCGCCGTATGATGGTGAAGATGGGGGTGACTGAAGAGCAATCCAAAAAGGTGGCGGCCGCAGCGCCAGCCGTGCAAACCTCCAAAATCGCGACTGAAAATGGCCAAAGCGTGCTGCAAGTCAATGAAGCATTTGACCGCGCTTGGCGCCGTGTCGGTTTGGCTTTAGACCGCACAGGCTTCACCGTGGAAGACCGCGACCGTGCGCAAGGTATCTACTTTGTGCGCTACGTCGAGCTGAATCCTGATTTGAAAGAGAAAGGCTTTCTAGCCAAACTCTTGAACCTCAGCGGCGACACAAACACACCGGTCTTGAAGTACAGGATTTTGGTGAAAGGTAACAACCCTGCTCAAACCACCGTCAGCGTGCTGAACGCGACCGGCGGAGCTGCACCTGCCAAAGACACGCAAAATATTCTGAAGGTATTGGCAGAAGATTTGAAATAGGTTTTTACGCTATTTAGCCATGCTCCGCTATAAAAATCTGAGCAGCGGTAGCACGGGAAACGCCACACTTATTGAGGCGAACAACAGCCAAAGTCAAACACCAAGCCGCATCCTGGTGGACTGCGGGATGCGGCTTTCCCGCCTTTTGGAACTGCTGGCCGTGGCCGATGTGCAGCCTGCTGATATCGACGCCATCTTCATCACCCACGAGCACAGCGACCATATCGGCTGTGTCACGCAGCTGGCATCGCGCTACAGCATCCCTGTGTGGGCGAGCAGTGGCACGCATGCTGCACTGCATGACATGCAAATCAAATTGCGTGCCAAACAACCAACTCATTCGCAGCTTGTTCCTGGATTTGAAGCACTAGTCCGCATGGCTGCAGACAACTGCCCCATTGACATTGGCGACATGCAACTCAGTCCGTTCACAGTGCCGCATGACGCGCGCGAGCCTTTGCAGCTGACGTGTAGCGATGGTGATGTGAAACTCGGCATTTTGACCGACCTGGGCCACGCCAGCCGCCATGTCATCGACAGTATTTCTGGCTGTCATGCGCTGCTGTTAGAGAGCAACCACGACGAAGAGATGCTGAGCAACTCTAAATACCCGGCATTTTTAAAAGCGCGGGTTGGCGGTGATTTTGGGCATTTGTCCAACACGCAAGCGGCCGGACTGTTGTCTGCCGTGATGCACGACAAGCTGCGCCATGTCAGCGCTGCGCACCTGAGCCAGCAAAACAACCACCCGTCGTTGGCTCAAAGCACCTTGGCTGATGTGTTGGGCTGTTTGCCGGCTGATATTTTTGCCGCTTGCCCTGAAACGGGTACGCCTTGGATGGCTGTCTAAGAATCTACCAACGTAAAAAAACCGCTACATCTTTCGATGAGCGGTTTTTTTATTGACCTGCTGCTTGCTAAGAAGCAAACAACAAGGTCATAGAAGTATTACTTCTTAGCAGCGTCAGCAGCTTTTGCGCCAGCAGCTTTTGCAGCGTCAACAGCAGCAGTTGCGGCTGCACCAGCAGCGTCTTTAGCAGCGCCAGCAGCAACAGTAGCTGCGTCTTTAGCTGTGTCAGCAGCAGCGCCAGCAACAGCTTTAGATGCGTCAGCAGCAGCGCCAGCAGCAGCAGTAGCAGCAGCGCCAGTTGCAGCAGCAGCTTCTTTGGTGGCTTCAACAACTGGAGCAACTACAGCAGCTGGTGCTTCAACAACTGCTGGTGCAGCTGGAGCTTCTTCTTTTTTACCGCAAGCAGCGAGGGCAGCAGCAGCGATAACAGCTGCGAGTACGATTGACTTGTTCATGAGAGAGTCCTTAGTGATAAGTAAATAAATAAGAGAAAACAATTTCCGGAAATTGT
Organism: Polaromonas sp.; assembly: GCA_043738155.1. Classification (GTDB taxonomy): domain Bacteria; phylum Pseudomonadota; class Gammaproteobacteria; order Burkholderiales; family Burkholderiaceae_C; genus Aalborgiella. The sequence continues at coordinate 11,624 of JAYSZH010000079.1, forward strand.
CAAAACGCCAGCTCTCTCAATAACGAATTGTTCAACAAACCGTTAAACAACCCATCATGTCAAAAGCAAGAGCTTCAACATTAGATGAAAAATACTCGAGTTTTTTGCACCTAAGCCCTCAATTATAGCTGG
>JAYSZH010000080.1:0-11740 GCA_043738155.1 Polaromonas sp.
GTACTTAGGCGCTGCGCATTTTTGGGGATCTGCTGACTTCTGGTTCAAGAAAGTGGAAATCGATGCAGCTTGCACACTTACTCATAAGGAGCCATCATGATCACACCATCACTCCATCACCGCGTTCTCACATTTGCCGTCAGCGTCACCTTATTAGCCTTCAGCGGCTGGGTCAGCGCCGATCCGCCATCGCGCGTCGGTCGTCTGGGCTATATGACGGGTGGGGTCAGTTTTTCACCCGCTGGCGAGAACGATTGGGTGCGGGCTTCTATGAACCGGCCGCTGACCACCGGAGACCGTCTGTGGACGGAGTCGCGTGCTCGGACTGAAATCCAGCTCGGCGGGGCAATGGTTCGCATGGGTGCCGATACCAGCGTATCGATACTCAATTTAGACAACCGCATTGTCCAGCTGCAGTTGACACAGGGCACCTTGAACGTTCGCGTGCGTCGCCTTCTAGCCAATCAGGTGGTGGAGATCGATACACCTAACCTGGCCTTTACGATGCGGCAGGCCGGTGAATACCGGATCACGGTAGACCCAGACGGCAATACGACGAGCATCTTTGTTCGCAAAGGCCGTGGTGAGGCCTATGGCGAGGGGGCTGCTTATGCGCTTGATTCACGACAGTCATATCGCTTCACCGGGACGGGATTGCGCGATTTTCGCTACATCAACGCATCACGCCTTGATGAGTTTGACCGCTGGTCAAGCGAGCGCGACCGCAGGTATGACAGATCAAGCTCGGCCCGCTATGTCTCACAAGATGTGGTCGGCTACCAAGACCTAGACGCAAACGGCATCTGGCGCGTCGACGCCACCTATGGCAATGTCTGGCAACCAAATCGCGTTTCCTCGGACTGGGCACCCTACCGCGATGGGCATTGGGCCTGGGTCGACCCTTGGGGTTGGACGTGGATAGATGACGCACCTTGGGGTTTTGCCGTGTCCCACTATGGCCGCTGGGCTAACCTGCGTGGCGCTTGGGTTTGGGTACCCGGCCCCGTACGCACACAGGCCTATTACGCACCAGCGCTGGTGGTGTTCGTGGGCGGCAATAACTTTCAATTGTCGCTTTCCAGCGGCAATGTGGGCGGTGTTGGCTGGTTTCCGCTAGCCCCGCGCGAGGTCTACCAGCCGTCCTATGCGGTGAGTCGAAGCTATTTTGAGAATATCAACATCAGCAACACCGTTGTCAACACCACTGTCGTCAACAATTACTACAACAACACAAACGTGACGAATGTTGTCTATGCCAACCGCGAGGTGACGGGCGCCATCATTGCCGTGCCGACCACCGCGTTTGTCCAATCGCAGCCGGTCGCCAGAGCGGCCGTTCGGGTCACACAGGAAATGGTGGCCAGTGCACCGCTGGCGATCGCTGCTGCCATCGCACCAACGCTGAAAAGCGTGCGTGGCGACGCTGCTCAAGGCAATAAACCGCCCGCCCAAGTCTTTGAGCGGCCAGTCGTCGCCCGCACGGCACCACCTGCGGCGCAGCCAGGTTTCGCGGCACAACAGCAGCAACTGAACGCAAAACCGGGCAAACCGTTGGACGAGGCTGCTCGCAAAGAAATGAAGCCTGCTGCGGCTGCACCAGCGCCTGCAGTAAAAGTGGTGGCTCCGACACCCGCTGCAGCCCCACCCCCACCCACTGCGCAACCATTGGCTCCAACTCCCGAGACCCCTCCAGCAGATGTACGCGGCAAGTCCGAACAGCGTGGCAACGGTAACAAACAGCAGCGTGAACAACCCGCTCAACCCGCTCAACCCGCTCAGCCCGTTCAACCCGCTCAGCCCGTTCAGCCCGTTGCACCCCCACAACGTGCAGCCGAGCCAAAACCGGTCGTGCCGCCTGTTGCTCAGCCTGTGCCAGCCGCACCACCGGCTACCGCCGCGCAGCCACCTGAGCAACGCGGGAAATCCGACGAACCACGCGGCAAGTCCGAACAGCGTGGAAAATCTGAATCACGTGGCAAACCCGAGCAGCGTGAACAACCCGTAGCGCCGCCCGCAAGCACCAACCCACCGCCGCAGCGTGCTGCCGAACCAAAAGCGGTAACGCCACCGGTCGCTGCGCCTGCGCCCGTCGCACCGCCGGCACCTGCCGCACCACAAGCGGCACGCCCAGAGCGTAAAGGCCCTCCGGCTGCAAGACAGGTTGAACCACCTGCGCAGACTCCTGCACCGGCAGCCGTCCCTCAACCAGCGCCACCACAAGCGGCTCAACCAGCTAATCCAAGGTCCAACGCCAACAAAGGCAAGGGACAAGCGAGAGACAAAGCGACCGCCGAAGAAGAGCTGTTGACCGAAGAAGAATTGCTGCGAAAACGGCGCAATCAAAACAAATAGCCTGCTTTTGTCACCAACCCAACGTCATTCGTCTGAATCACGTTGGGTGCTGGTGATTTATACTCAGCAGGCATGCAAACGATCCTAGCTCCGTCACACCGACCCAAACACCCCTTCTCACACGGCGATTTCCTTCCTGCACCAGCGCCGTCAACGGCAGCGTCGATAACAAGGGTGGTTGCCGCATGACCCGGCAGCTGCGCGACGCCATGAGCCACTTTGCCACTGGCGTCACCGTGGTGACCACGCATTTTGAGGGTCAAGACTACGGCATGACCTGCAATTCCTTCAGCACTGTGTCGCTAGACCCCGCTCTGGTGCTGTGGAGCATCCGCAAAGAATCGCTCAGCCACGTCGCTTTTACCAATCGTGCAAACAATGGTGGCGGCTACATGGTCAGCGTCTTGGCAAGCTCCCAGCAAGCCATCGCCATGCAATTCACCCACGGCACACAGGCAGACCGCTTTCATAACGTGTCGGTAGAACGCAGCAAAACCTACAAGCATCCGCTGATTTCAGGCGCTGTAGCATGGTTTGACTGCCAGCTAGAACAAGTCGTCACCGCTGGCGATCACGACATTTTGATAGGCCGTGTGCTAGATTTTGGCAGCCACGAGGGTGAAAGCTTGATCTACAGCCAGCGGCATTTTGGGACTTTTAAGCAGTTTTAAGCAGTTTTAAGCCAAAATGCGGCCACAATTAGACTTGCAAACGACTTGCTATCAAAATAATAGCGTTTTTAAAGGATGAAATTTGCCTCTAGCCGGCGTATTTATTATCTAAACAGCTATTAAAAATATAGCAAAATCCATGCGCTATAGTTCATTATTTGACCCTACGAGGAACAAACATGAACATCACCGGCCAATGCCACTGCGGCGCTATCTCCTTCACCGCCCTGATTGACCCTGCCAAAATCGTTGCCTGCCATTGCGCGGACTGCCAAACCTTCTCAGGCGCACCCTACCGCGCCGTTGCTTTCGCTGCTGCCGAAAACTTCCACATGACAGGCGCAGCCAAGCATTACGTCAAAACCGCCGCCAGCGGCAACCCGCGCGCCCAAGGCTTTTGTGGCAACTGCGGCACCCAGCTTTACGCCACAGAGCCAGAATCCCCCAAACTCTACGGCATCCGCCTAGGCTGCGTCAACGAACGCGCCCAACTCGCACCCGTCCTGCAAGTCTGGGGAAACTCAGCCATGCCATGGTTGAAAGCGCTACAAAACGTACCCCATCATCAAACGGGAGTTGCAAGTCCGTTGATTTAGGGCTATTTATGCCTTTAGCCGGCGTATTTATTGCCTAAACAGCTATTAAAAATATAGCAATATTCTTTAATTAAATCGCAAATTAGATAGGAAGTGCCACCAAATCATGCCCCTGCGTGCCCACAATACGGGCTTTGGTGAACTCGCCTACTTTCAGGGTTTTGCTGATTTTTTCGGGCGGTAGGAGCTTGACGACGCCGTCGATCTCGGGGGCGTCGGCGTAAGTGCGGCCTATGCCGCCCTTTTTACCCAAGGCGGGGGCGGAATCTACCAAAACCTGCATGGTTGCGCCAACGCGGGTTTGTAGTTTGGCGGCGGAGACTGCTTCTGCCACTTCCATGAAGCGGGCGCGGCGCTCTTCGCGCAGCTCTAGCGGCAGCATGCCGGGGATGTCGTTGGCGGTGGCGCCTTCGACCGGGCTGTAGGCAAAGCAGCCAGCGCGGTCGATTTTGGCTTCTTTCATGAAGTCCAGCAGATGCGTGAATTCAGCCTCGGTTTCACCCGGAAAACCGGCGATAAAGGTACTGCGGATGACAATTTCAGGGCACACTTCGCGCCAGCGCAGGATGCGCTCCATGTTTTTCTCGCCGCTGGCGGGGCGTTTCATACGTTTGAGTACGTCGGGGTGGCTGTGTTGCAAAGGCACGTCCAGGTACGGCAGCACCTTGCCTGTGGCCATCAAGGGGATGATTTCGTCCACGCTTGGGTAGGGGTAGACATAGTGCAAACGCACCCACGCGCCATACTGCTCGGCAATCTCGCCCAAGGTCTGTACCAGCTCCAGCATGCGGGTTTTGACGGGCTTGCCGTCCCAAAAACCCATGCGGTATTTGACATCCACACCGTAAGCGGAGGTGTCCTGGCTGATGACCAGCAATTCTTTCACGCCACCTTTGAACAGCGCATGCGCTTCCGACAGCACATCGCCAATCGGGCGGGAGACTAAATCGCCACGCATGGACGGGATGATGCAAAAAGTGCAACGGTGGTTGCAACCTTCTGAGATTTTGAGGTAAGCGTAATGCCGTGGCGTGAGCTTGATGCCAGCCACGCCGAAGGAGTTGGGCACCAGGTCGACAAAGGGGTCGTGCGGCTTGGGCAGGTGGGTGTGCACGGCGTCCATGACCTCTTGCGTGGCGTCGGGCCGGTGACGGCGAGCACGCTGGGGTGCATTTGGCGGATCAGATTGCCTTCGGTTCCGGCAACATCGCCTTCTTTTTTGGCACCCAAACAGCCGGTGACGATGACGCGGCCATTGGCAGCCAAGGCTTCGCCAATCGTGTCCAGGCTTTCTTTGACGGCATCGTCGATGAAACCGCAGGTGTTGACGATGACCAAGTCCGCACCTTCAAAGGTTTTGGAGGTTTGGTAGCCTTCGGCGTTCAGCTGGGTCAGGATCAGCTCGGAATCGGTCAGCGCCTTGGGGCAGCCTAGGCTGACAAAACCGACTTTAGGGGAAGAATTTAGGGATTTGATAGGGGAAGAAATTACTGCGCTCATCTACCGATTATCCCCTATCGTCGCAGTTTTCTGGTTTTTTACTTGGGCTTTAGACCAAACGCGTTGAGCATGGTCTCGGTTTGCTTTTGCATCTGCGCCATGGCCGTGCCCATCATGCCTTGCATCAGCGGGTTTTGCGGGCTCATGTAGGTCGTCCACGCTTCAGGGCTGAGGCCTTGGGCTTGCTCTTTCATTTTGGACTGCATATCGGTGAAAGACTGCACGTTTTTCTCTAAATACGAGCCCATAAAACCCTGCATAGAGTTGCCATAAAAGCGGATGATGTTGCCCAGTACCGCCTCGGTAAACATGGGCACGCCGCCTGTCTCTTCTTCCAAAATGATTTGCAGCAAGATGCTGCGCGTCAAATCGTCACTGGTTTTGGCATCGACCACCATGAAGGGCTCGCTTTTCATGACCAAGCGCTTCACCTCTGCCAAGGTGATGTAACTGGACGTGTCGGTATCGTACAAGCGCCGATTGGGATACTTTTTGATCACGCGCAGGCTTTTTTTAGGTGCTTTTTCTGCGGCTTTACCTGCTATTTTTTCAGGCTTGGCAGATTTTGCAGCAGATGCAGTTGTTTTTTTGGTGGTCATGTCTGTGCGTTTGTCTCGTGATTTAGGCTGGTAATTTTCTCATTTATTGCAGTGCAACACATTTTAAGTATGCAAAAGATGCTCAAAACTAAGGATTACCCTGCTTTAAGCTTATTTAAGACAAGTCAAAAAATCCAAAAACCCGTAAACCGTTGATTTACAATTTACTTTTTACTTTAATTTACTTTCGTTTCTTGTTTAATTACCTTCCCTTGGAGTGTTCTCATGAAAGTTAGCAAACTTTGGCTGATATTGTCTGTTTCTTTGCTGGCTGCAGCCTGCGGCAAACAGGCTGAGCCAACCCCAGCAGCTCAACCTGCGCCAGCCCCTGTAGCTGCTGCGCCTGCAGCAAACACGGAAGAAAAAGTACTCAATGTCTATAACTGGCCTGACTATATTGCCAAAGACATGCTGGCTAACTTTGAGAAAGAATCGGGCATCAAGGTCAATTATCAAACCTTTGAAAACAACGAAGCCTTGCAAGCAAAGCTGGTCGCTGGGAATTCAGGCTACGACATCGTGGTGCCTGGTGCGGTTTTTGCAAAAAGCCAAATTGAAGCCGGGTTGCTGCAAAAACTGGATAAAACAAAGATTTCAAATGTCAAAAATCTTGACAACGACATCATGGGCAAGCTGTCTAAAGTCGATCCTGATAACAACCATTTGATCCCATGGGCTTGGAGCTTCACGACTGTTGCGATCAACACAAAGCGCGTCGCCAAAGCCTTGGGCTCAATGCCTATGCCTGAGAACGCTTGGGATTTGGTGTTTGACGCCAAATACACCAACAAGCTGAAGTCTTGCGGCATTGCTTATTTGGATTCACCCACAGAGATCATGCCGCCTGCCCTGCACTATGTTGGCAAAGATGCCTATTCAAACGCGGTTGCAGACCACAAAGCAGCTGGCGAGATGCTGGCTAAAGTTCGCAAAGACATTCGCATTTTTACCAGCGCCATGATTGACGACTTTGCGAGCGGAAAAGCCTGCGTTGCGTTGGGCTGGGCGGGTGACTTCAACATTGCGAAAGCACGGGCTGTTGAGAACAAAAATGGCGAAGAGCTGCAAGTACTGCTGCCCAAAACTGGTGGCCTGATTTTCTTTGACAACTTGGCCATCACCAAAGATGCCAAGCACCCCAACAACGCGCATGCTTTTATCGACTACTTCCTGCGTCCTGATGTGTCTGCCGCTCTCACCAACGAGTTGGGCTACCCCACAGCCAACAAAGCCAGCTTAGAAAAAGTCACGCCAGAAACGGCTAAAAACACAGCAGTTTTCCCTCCAGCTGCTGACATGGCCAAAATGGTATCACCATCTGCCTTCGACAATGCAGGACGCGAATCGCTCTCTGCTGTTTACACCTCCTTTAAAAAGGGCAAATAAACTTTTATAAGCCTCTTTTTGAGGGAAAGACCTGAATTGGGAGCTGTGCGCATATATTTTGTGCACGGCTTTTTTTACTTTGCAAACTGGTAATTTCATGACGATACCCGAAGCCTCTGACCCAACAGCCTACCTTCGCATAGAAGGTTTGACCAAACATTTTGGTGCCGTCACAGCCGTGGATAACGTGACACTAGATATTCCAAGAGGTGAAATTTTTGCCTTGCTTGGCAGCTCGGGTTGTGGCAAATCTACACTGCTGCGGATGTTGGCTGGCTTTGAAACTCCCAGTGCAGGTGCGATCTATTTGGACGGCCGCGATATCGCTTCTTTCCCGCCTTATGAACGTCCAATCAACATGATGTTCCAGTCATATGCGCTGTTTCCGCATTTGACCGTCTCAGACAACATCGCTTTTGGTTTACATCGCATGGGCATGCCCAAAAACGAAGTCGCCCAACGCGTTGATGAAATGCTGGACTTGGTGCAGTTAAACGGCTTTGCTGGGCGCAAACCGCATCAACTATCTGGCGGGCAGCAACAACGCGTGGCGCTCGCCCGTAGCCTGGCACGAAAGCCACAACTGCTGTTGTTGGATGAGCCCTTGGGCGCACTGGACAGGAAATTGCGCGAACAAACGCAGTTTGAATTGGTCAATATCATCGAATCCATTGCTGTCACTTGCGTGATGGTCACACATGATCAAGACGAAGCGATGACAATGGCCAACCGAATCGCCATCATGAGCAAGGGGCAGATTCTGCAAATGGGCAATCCGCGTGAAGTATATGAAACTCCGAATTGCAGATTTGTGGCAGATTTCATTGGTGATGTGAATCTTTTGGAAGGCGAACTCACACTGCACGAAGCGGGTCGATGTGAGATCACCGCCGAACATACAGTGGTACATGTCGGCCACGGCATCACGGGCACATTGGGCATGCAATTGGCTGTGGCCATTCGACCTGAAAAAATGCATATTTCCTTGCAAGCACCCGTGCAGCGACACAACCTACTGTGCGGCAAAGTTCATGAGATTGCTTACTCAGGCAGCTACAGCACCTATGAAGTCTTGATAGCGGAGCGTACTAAGATCAAAGTGACACAAGCCAACCTTTCCCGCCACGACCCCGGACATATTTCATGGGGCGACACCGTTTATTGCTGGTGGGATGAGTCTGCGCCTGTGGCCTTGACATCGTGAGAGGCGTCGTGAAAAGCATCATGAATGAGCAGTTGGCGTCGTTGAGCAGCAGGCTCAAGCTGGGAAACCGCAGCGTGCTGGGTATCCCCTACCTGTGGTTGATTATTTTCTTTGCACTGCCTTTTCTGATCTTGCTGCGGATCAGTCTCACAGACATGGGCAATGGTATTGATCCGTTTGCCCAAATGCTGTTCAACACCGACGGCAAATGGCGGCTGATTCTGAAAGTTGAAAACTATCTGTCGGTCTTCCGTGAAGAGTCTGGCACACCTTGGCTGAACACCATCTATATTGAAGCCTATTGGTTGTCCATTCGCTATGCATTCTTCACAACTGTTTCTTGTCTTGTCATCGGCTATCCGTTCGCCTATTTCATAGCGCGGGCCAACCCAGCACATCGACCCATCTATTTGATATTGATTATGTTGCCGTTCTGGACATCGTTTCTGCTGCGCGTTTATGCATGGAAAGGCATTTTGGCGGATCAAGGTGTAGTGAACAGGGCTTTGATGGCTTTGGGATTGATCGATGAGCCAATAGTCATGCTTTATACCAATGTTTCAATGTTGGTAGGAATGACCTATGTGTACCTGCCCTTTATGGTGCTACCGCTGTATGCCAATTTAGTGAAGATGGATGTTCGTCTGCTTGAGGCGGCGCACGATCTGGGCGCGGGACCTTGGAAAGCGTTTTGGTTGATCACTGTGCCTTTGTCACGAACTGGCATCGTCGCGGGTTGCATGCTGGTCTTCATCCCCTGCGTGGGCGAATTTGTGATTCCCTCTTTGTTAGGCGGCGCAGACAACATCATGATTGGCCGCGTGGTATGGGATGAAATGTTTTCAGCCAACAACTGGCCGCGTGCATCGGCATTGGCCGTCATCATGATTGTTGTCGTGATAGCCCCCTTGCTATGGCTTCAAAATAGGGTCTCGGCGTCCAGTAACGGTTTGGAGCGTTGATGAATACTTTGATGAACCATATGCGTCAACATGTGAGCAAATTCTGGTTGTGTGCAGTCTTCGCATTTTTGTATGCTCCTTTGCTATTTTTAGTAGTTTTTTCTTTCAATAGCTCACGGCAGGACGCTGTATTTACCGGTTTTTCAACCCGTTGGTATGAAGCTCTAGCGAGTGACCCGCGCCTTGTAGATGGCTTTTTTCTCTCACTCAAAGTCGCACTCATCAGCGCCACCATGGCCACGATCTTGGCCACGCTGGCTGCTTATGCCTTGGTTCGCTTGGGAAAATTCAGAGGGCGCACGTTTTTTTCAGGCATGGTCAATGCGCCCTTGGTGATGCCAGAGGTGATCATTGGCATGTCATTGTTGCTGCTGATGGCAGGTGCGCAGCACACCTTTGGTTGGCCAGAGCGTGGCATGCTCACCATCATCTTTGGACATATTTTGCTCGGTATGGCCTACGCTACGGTGGTAATGCAATCTCGTTTGCAGGAAATGGATAGGTCGTTGGAAGAAGCTGCAATGGACTTGGGCTGTCGACCAGGACAAGTCTTTTTTCTGGTTACTTTGCCAAATATCGTGCCGGCCCTGATCGCAGCCTGGCTACTGACATTCACGCTCAGTTTTGACGATGTGGTGGTTTCAGAATTTCTTTCAGGCCCTGGTGTGACCACACTACCCCAGGTGATTTTCAGTTACGCACGTAGAGGCGTAAATCCATCAATTTATGCGGCAGCGACACTGTTGATGATGGTGGTAACTATCGCCGTTATTGCGTATTCGGTGTATGTGTCAAGACAAGCAAAGCGTTTGTCTAAAGGTCTAAAAGATTGAACTCGAATCAACGCCTCAACACCCCACTCAGTGACATGACCGTGGTTGAGCGCAAAAACGGGTTGTGACGAAGCGTACTCAAAAATAGGTGTATAACTAGCTGATGACAAATTTGAACAAACTGGCTGATCTCATCAAACAAGAACGGCAAACTTTACTATCACAGTGGCGATCACAGGTTCGGGAGCTGCCTTCAGCCCGGCATCTGGATATCCCAACGCTCAACGACCATATGCCCAGCTTGCTCGGCGAGCTGGCCAGCGAGTTGAAATCAGATTCTGAATCAACGATTCCCGAAGCACTTCTTGAGGAAAGCCCGCCTGCGCATGGTTTGCAGCGCTTGCAGGAAGCTTTTGACATTGAAGAGGTGGTGGCAGAGTACAACATCTTGCGCGGCTGCATCCATGACTTGGCGACTTTGAACGACATTAAATTGCAAGGTGAACCGTTTCATGTGATCAACCGGGTGTTTGACCATGCGATTGGTCTGGCCTTGGAAACCTATGCAACTCAACAAGCACTGGAAGTGAAGCTGCGCCGTGAGGAATATCTGGCGTTTGTTGCGCATGACCTGCGAACACCCTTGTTTGCGATTTCATTGGCGGGTCGCGTCCTGGAGCAATCCCTGCCCAAACGCGGTTACACCGAAGATTCGGCACAAATGCTGAAATCACTGCGCCGCAGTGTTCAGCAGCTTGAAGGACTGGTGCAAAAAATACTGGAAGAAAACACACATTCTGAAGCGGTCAACGGTATCCATCTGGAGCGGCGTTCGTTCGATTTGTGGCCATTGGTTGAGCGGCTGATAAGTGATTCCGCGCTTGTAGCTGAAACCACTGGTACACAAATCGTCAACCGTGTCCCTGACGACCTGGTTGTTTATGCAGATGCCAGTTTGCTACAGCGCATCTTCCAAAATCTGGTCAGCAACGCTGTGAAATACGCCCCGAATGGCATCGTCACCATCGGTGCCGAAGACCAGACAGACGACCACACCGTCACCTGCTGGGTGAACGACAACGGCATAGGCATTCCTGAGGATATGCAGGAAAAAATCTTCGACAAAGGCGAAACGGACGCCGAACGCGAGGATGGCGCAGGCTTGGGACTAGCGATTGTGCAAACGTTCACGGAAGCTCATGGCGGCACCGTCACAGTAGAAAGCGGACCAGATGTGGGCTCGACTTTTAGATTTACGCTGCCAGGCAAGGCAACTGCTGCGGCCTCTGTCAAAAAACTTATTACAACATAATTCGCTTTAAAACCCCCTTTCGCGCACTCCAGCGCGAGGGTTCTAAAAGGGTAATTGAGATTCAGCTTATTTCCAGTCAATTTACATAACTGATGTTTATTTGCTATAATTTTAATAGCAAACTAAACAATAGATGCGCCGGCTAATGTCGTATTTAACCCATGGATGAGATGATTTTACGAGTGCGAGGCTTGAAAACCAAAAAAGCCTGTAACCCATTGATTTATAAGGATTACAAGCTTGAAAAATTGGTAGGCACGATTGGACTCGAACCAACGACCCCTACCATGTCAAGGTAGTGCTCTAACCAGCTGAGCTACGCGCCTAAAAAAGTGATTATAGCAGAGTAATTATTCCTTTTGCCAGCCATTTATTCATATCGTTA
>JAYSZH010000081.1:0-11566 GCA_043738155.1 Polaromonas sp.
TATAAGCCTTGTAAGTGGCTCCTCGACCTGGGCTCGAACCAGGGACCTACGGATTAACAGTCCGGCGCTCTACCAACTGAGCTATCGAGGAATAAGCCTCAAATTATAGCGCGGTTTTTAAGTGAGTTTGTAAAATAAAGCACTTAAAGTCGTTTGACTGGTTTTTTTCGCCAAACCAATCGGTAATACGTTGTTTGCAAAGCCAGCATCGCTAAAAATGTGATGGGGTAGGCTACCCAAATGCCATTGATGCCGTAGGTGTTGCTCAAGGCCCAAGCGGTTGGAATTTCAATGCAAAGGATGCAAAACATGGTGATAGCAGTGGGCATGACCACTTCGCCGCTGGCACGCATCAACCCCGACAGCACCATGGACATACCCATGATGACACTGCTCCACAGCATGATGTCTAAAAGAGCTTTAGCCATGTCAACAACCGCTGGGTCTGTGATAAACAACCCAATGATGCTTCGTGAAAAAATCAAACCAACGATGACCAATGAGCCTGTTAGCACCAAGTTGAGCATGATACCGGTCTTAGCAATATTCCCCAGCGTGTGTCCACGGCCAGCGCCAATGGCTTGTGCTCCTAAAATGGAGGCGGCTATCGCAATTGAAATGGCGGGAAACTGCACGTAGTTAACAATTTGGTTGACTGCGCCATACGCCGCCGTCGCTTGCGAGCCATAACGGTTGACTAAAAATAACACCGCAATTTCGGCAAGCGAAATGGTAATCATGGACAAACCCGTGGGCAAACCAATTTTCAATACCTTGCCCAAAATAATTTTGTCAATTCGAAAGTGCTTTAAAAACGATGCATCAGGCGCCAAAGGGTGCTTGTCATGCGGCTGAGGAATGAAAAATACCGCATGGTTTTGCCCGTGATTTCGCGCATTTTTGGTTGAATTATTGGCTGGATTTGTAGCGCGGCGCAAATACCAAATTGCCCAACTCAACGCTATCAAAAAAGAAGCGCCAGCGGCGTATGCACCGCTGGTGACACCCAATTGCGGCAAACCTAGCCAACCCCGAATCAGCGCGGGCGTCAGTATCATGCTGAACGCTGTGGAGATGAGCAAGATATACAGTGGCGTCTTCGTGTCGCCCACGCCGCGCAGCATGGATGTAATAAGTAAAAAGACGAAGATGGCAGGCGCGGCTATCAGCATGACCCGCGCATATTCGGTTGAGCCTGGCAAAATATCTGCTGGCGTTCCCAGTAATCGCAGCATAGGTTCTGTAAACGTGCCCCCGAAAATGGCGACTACCGCGCCAGCTAGCAAGCCCACCATCAATGTCGTGCCCGCAATGGCTCTGACACGATCATGCTCATTCGCCCCCCAAGCTTGCCCAATGAGCACCGCAGCGCCTGAGCCCAAACCGATCATGAAAGCTATCAAAAAGAACAGAACTGGAAAGAACGCTGAGACTGATGCCATCGCGCCAACCCCCAGCATTTGCCCCAAATAAATGTTGTTAACCGTGCCAGACAACGCCTGCAGCAGGTTGCTCACGATCATAGGTACCAAGAAGGCGAGGTAGCTTTTCCATAAAACGGGTGGCGCTGGGGTTGCAGTTTGCACAGAGAGGTCTTTTTGTGAAGGGTTCATTCTAGGAAAAGCATCAGCTTTCCATTACACCAGTATTTGAAGCGGCATAGTCGCACTGCCATGCTTTATTTGGTGTGAATAATCACGAAAACACAGTTAATTTTAATTGAGTTATTTTTTATGTTAAAAACGGCTATAGCCAGCGTATTTATTAACTTAATAGCTATAAAAAAAATAGCAAAATTTAGATAAGCGTAACACTTTAGTAGCTATTTAATCGCATTCAGTAACTTGAGCTGAGCTATAGCCGTGGTGTCAAAGCCTAGTTCATGCAAAATTTCATCAGTATGTTCGCCTTTGGTGGGGGGATTAAGTCGGACGCCTAAGCGCTGGCCAGCCATGGTGAACGGAAACAACGTAGTTTGGGCGATTTTTCCAGCGCGATCGCCGTCTGGCAGCACAATATCTGCCAAACCGCCGCTAGCAATCAAATGCTCATCGTCATACAACTCTTCTGGCCGCGTGATGGGGGCGAAAGGTAAGCCTTTGGACTCAAACATCTCTGCGATTTCTGTGACGGTGTAGGCTGCTAAACGTTCACGTAAATCAGGCATCATTGTTGGCCGCATGCGAACACGGTCGTTGTTTGTGGTTAACAGTGGATCGTTTTTCAAATCTGCAAAGCCAAAAGCGTCACAAAATATGAGCCATTGCGCATCAGATACCGTGGCTAGAAAGATTTGCTCGTTGTTCTTAACTGTAAATACGTCGTACAAAGCCCAAGGTGAAATGCGGTCTGGCATAGGCGCAGCAGGCTTACCCGTGATAGCGTATTGCAGCATGTGCTGACCAACCAAGAAAACATTGTTTTCAAACAAGGCAGATTGCACCTCTTGGCCGCGGCCGGTGATGCCGCGCTGCACCAGTGCCCCCAGGGTGCCAATCGCACCGAACATGCCGCCCATGATGTCGTTCACGCTGCTGCCAGCACGCAGCGGGTCGCCCGGTCGTCCTGTCATATATGCTAAGCCACCCATCATCTGCACCACTTCATCTAAAGCGGTACGGTGTTCATACGGGCCGGGTAAAAAGCCTTTGTGGGCGACGTATATAAGTTTAGGGTTGATTGCTGACAAACTTGCATAGTCCAAACCGTATTTGGCCATGGTGCCGGGTCTGAAGTTTTCCAAAACCACGTCGGCTGAATTGGCGAGTTTTCTCGCAATCGCCGCTCCTTCAGGTTTTTGCAGGTCAATGGCAATGCTTTTTTTATTGCGGTTGAACATGGGAAAAAACCCCGCTCCTGCTCCTAGTAAGTGGCGCGTTCGGTCGCCTTCAATCGGCGCTACTTTGATAACTTCAGCGCCCATATCGGCTAGTACCATGCCACAAGTGGGTCCCATCACCATGTGGGTGAATTCAACGACGCGTAGACCAGTTAAGGGTAAGTTTAGAGGTAAATTTTTTGGCAAATCATTCATTACCTTAGTTTAGCGGAAGGGCGCTACCTAGCCGCGCCACCAAATCGATTCTCAGCCTGCTTTCGAAACTCAGTCGGTGTGGTGCCTTTGAGCTCTAAAAAACGACGGTTGAAATTGGCAACATTGTTGAATCCAACGTCATAGCAAATATTTGTAACGTAGTGGTCAGAACTCATCAGCAACTGACAGGCGCGGTGGATGCGCACTTGGTTCACAAAATCGGTGAAAGAATGGCCAGTGCTGCGCTTGAAGAAGCGTGAAAATCGAGTTTCACTCATGCCCATATCGTCAGCCATTTGCGATGCAGTCAAAGGCAAGGCCATGTTTTCAGTGATGCGGTTCACAACAATATTGATTTGATCCAGCTCAGCCGCATTGTCTACGCCCTGCATTTGCACGCTAGAGAGCATGCGGTAGTCAGTGCAGCGTGCTAAATCTGTCATTAATTCAAGAAAGGCGGCCAATCGGCGTGCGCCTTTTGATTCTTTGACACGATGCCAATGTGCTTGCCCACTTTGCGAGAGTCCAAAAAATTCAATGCCGTGCCGTGAACGTTCCAAAAGAGGCAGCAATTCTGCAAATTCTGGAATAGTTTGGCAAGCTTGGTCTATCGGGTCATGCTGAAACTGAATCACCAAGTCGCGATGTTCAAGACCCTCAGGTGGTATATCGAGTGAAATCCAATTGTGTGGCAGTTTAGGACCGCACAATACAACATGTCCCGGCTCAAACTGCCCAATCCAATCCCCGATAAACGCTTTCCCTGAAGTAGCCGTGATCATGTGCAACTCGTACTCTTCGTGGCAATGCCAGCGCGCCAGTGGTGTAGGGTAACCGTGCTCCAGGCAGCGAATAAAACCCACTTCATTCGTGGGTTCATAGCCCAAGGCGGTACTACGGTTGTAGTCAGCTTCCAACTCGGGCTGTCTTGCTTTATTCCGAGTAGGCTTTGAGTTGTTTGAATTTACTGAATTAATTGAATGAATTTTTGAGTTTGTCATTGCATCATGCGATCTAGACACATCATAAGCCTTAGCTCATGACATTGCCACCATCAACGTTGAGTGTTTGTGCGGTGATGTAGGATGCCTCGTCGCTGGCCAAAAAAACGGCAGCGCCGCAAATATCCGTTGGGTCGCCCATGTAGCCCAAAGGTACTGCCAATCCTACTTGTTTTTTCTTCTCACCCAAAGGCAAGTTTTCGTACTTCGCAAATAATGCGTCGACATGTTTCCACATTGGCGTGGCAATCACACCTGGAGCGATTCCATTGACTCGAATGTGGTGTGGCGCCATCGCTAGCGCAGCGCTTTGGGTGTAGCTGATGACGGCTGCCTTGGTCGCACAATAGTGAGATACCAAGGCCTCGCCGCGTCGACCCGCCTGCGACGCCATATTGATAACTGCACCGCGTGTTTTGTGTGCCACCATGTGAGCCAGAACTTTTTGCATGACAAAGAAAGCACCTTTCACGTTCACAGCGAACATTTTGTCGTACATGGCTTCGTCGCTCTCCAGCAAAGGTGCCATGTCGAAAATGGCAGCGTTGTTGTACAAAATATGAATAGGTCCAAATGCGTCGCAGGCTTCTTGCACCAATCGGTCAATATCAACCGACTTGGTTACATTGGCTGATATGTATTTGACTTGGCCTGGATATTGCACTGATAAACCTTGCACTTCTTCAGAAGCAGTAGCGGGTAAATCTACCACGCTACAAAGCGCACCTTCGCGCAGATAAGCAGCTGCTACAGCAGCGCCGATGCCGCCACCAGCGCCTGTTAAAACAGCGTGTCGATTCAGTAGACGCTGATTCACTTGTTCATTCATGGTTTGTGATTTTCTATGAAGTTAGTAACATGTTGATAAGCTTGACGCATGGCTATGACCAACCTTGGATCATTCGCTAATTCGCCCCATAAAACACTATCGCTGCAATAGGCTGCGATAGGATCTGCTGATTCGCACAGGGTGTGGGCAGCTTCCACATTCATGGCCTGGTCTTGGTAAACATAAGCAATTTGGCCTTTGTGCCAGCGCTGCAAATACGCCAAAAAGAGGGCAGGTAAAACGGCTACGCTGGCGATGGATTCACCACGTGCCAATCTTTCACGGATGGTGGGTGCGATAAAGCCTGGAATCTTCGAGTACCCATCCATCGCTACACGTTGGTTGGTGTCGCAAATAGCTGAGTTGCCAAAGCGATCGAGCACCACATCGCGGTATGCAGCCAAATCAATCGGACTAGGTTTTTCTAGCGTATTCAACACTGGAATCACATCGTCGGTTGCATAGTCAAACGCAAACTTGCGAATGGCAGCATCATGCGTTCCCTCGTGGATGTATTGATAACCCACCAAAGTACCCGCCCAAGCAATACAGCTGTGTGCAGCGTTCAGCAGACGAATTTTGGCCTCTTCGTAGGGAGCGACGGATGTCACCATTTCAACGCCTACTTTTTCCCAAGCAGGACGGCCAGCACAAAAATTGTCTTCGATCACCCACTGAATAAAGCTTTCACCCATGACAGGTACAGCATCAGCCCAACCGGTAGCATTGAGAACGCGTTCGGCTACATCTGCCGTTGGGCGCGGTGTGATGCGGTCAACCATCGCATTGGGGTTGGTTGTGTTTGCATGAACCCAAGCTAGCAAATCTGCATCACCCAGCATGGTAATAAATTGCAGCAAACCGCTACGTGAACGGTCGCCATTGTGGCGTAAGTTGTCGCAGTTGAGCAAGGTGACTGAGCCGCTGTTTGACAGCATGCGCTGACGCAGCATGGCAGTGAGCGCACCATAAATCGTGCTGCCTGGCACATGTTTGCGTACAAGGTCTAAATCTGTGGCTACATCGCTGATGGATGTATCGAGTATATTTTTTGCATCAAGGTAATAGCCCGCTTCAGTTACTGTGAAAGAAATAATGCGGGTTGTTGGCTTGGCTGCTACGGTTATCAGTGCTGCTAATTTTGGCTCAAATGGAATGACTTGGTGTATGGCTTTTACCCGTGTGTAATCATGCACACCCGCAGGGGTGATGGTCTCCAAGGTGTATTCGCCGTTTTGCGCAGCTAAGGCAGCCATGGTGTCCGCCATGTCCGCGCGAATATTGCCACCGGCCAGTTGCCAGCTGTGGTCGCCAGATGCTTGTAAATTGTGGATGTATAGGGCTTGGTGCGCTCGGTGAAACGAGCCCATACCCAGATGCAGCATCACAAAAGGTGGTGTTACCGTAATTGTCATAAAGCTGTCGCTGTTTATTTAGCTGCTGTTGTGACTCGACCTTTGGCATCAAAAAAGTGGGCAGTCGCCACATCGATGCTGACACCAACATCAGAACCCACGCTCAAATTGGTACGCGTGTTTTGACGCGCCACCAGCTGCGTGCCGCGTGAGGTCGTCACATAAATCAATGTTTCAGCTCCCAAGGCTTCTACCAACTCAACCTTGGCTTGAAATTGACCTTGTCCAGCTGAACTGAGGGTCACGTTTTCAGGTCGCAAACCGACAAAACCATCCGCAGGCGCAGCAATGGCTGGAATATTGCCAACTTGCGTTACATCAGCAACAGAAACGATATTCATTTGCGGCGTACCAATGAATTGCGCGACAAATTGGTTGGCTGGTTTGTCATACAACTCTAGCGGTGTACCGACTTGTTCAATCAAGCCATCACGCAACACCACGACACGGTCCGCCAAAGTCATCGCTTCAACTTGGTCATGCGTCACATAAATGGTTGTAGCGCCTAGGTCGCGGTGCAATTTGGCAATTTCAATGCGGGTTTGACCACGCAGTGCTGCATCTAAGTTTGACAAAGGTTCATCAAACAAAAACACCTTGGGCGCACGCACGATGGCACGGCCAATCGCGACACGCTGGCGTTGACCGCCGGACAGTTCTTTGGGCGTTCTTTGTAAGTAATCGGTCAAATTCAAAATTTTCGCTGCTTTGCTGACTTTTTCTTGAATGATGGCCGGGTCGGCCTTGGCCAATTTCAACGCAAAACTCATGTTTTCGTAGACGCTCATGTGTGGATACAAAGCGTAGCTTTGAAATACCATCGCCAAATCGCGCTGACTTGAGGGCAGGTTTGTAATGTCACGACCTTCAAGTTCCAATGAGCCGCCGTCGATTTTTTCTAAGCCAGCAATCAAGCGTAATAAAGTCGATTTGCCACAACCAGATGGACCGACAAACACGACAAATTCGCCAGGATTGATCGACAAGTCAATGCCTTTGATGGCACGGTGTTCTCCGAAGAACTTCTCGACGTTTTTTAGTTGCAGATAAGCCATATAAACTTTCTATTTATTAGTTTGGGAGTTAATTTGGGTGTTAATTTAGATATTCATTCGTGAAATTTGAATTGAATTACTTCACCGCACCAAAGGTCAAGCCTTGGATCAATTGTTTTTGACTGAACCAGCCGAAGACAACGATAGGAGCAATCGCCATCAAAGAAGCCGCTGATAATTTGGCCCAAAACAAGCCTTCTGGGCTAGAGTACGACGCAATCAAAGTCGCTAAAGTGCCGGATTTTGCGGCACTTAAATTTAAGGCCCAAAAGGCTTCATTCCAACTTAAAACTAGGCAAAGCAAACCAGTTGAAGCCAAGCCACCCATAGCCAATGGCATCAACACATGGCGGAATTCTTGGTACAAAGTTGCGCCATCCATGCGTGATGCTTCCAAGATTTCAGACGGGATGTCTTTGAAATTCGAGTACATCATCCACACCATAATCGGCAAGTTGCTCATGGTGAACACGATAATCAAGGCCGTACGTGAATCTAGCAAGCCAGAGTATTGCGCCATCACATAAATAGGCACAAGTGCGCCTACAGCGGGCATCATTTTTGTAGACAGCATCCACATTAAAATATCTTTGGTGCGCTTGCTTTTGAAAAATGCCATCGAGTACGCTGCCGGTGTTGCCAGAGCCAAACCTAGGACTGTAGATGCCACGCTGGTAATGACCGAGTTCCAAGCGTAACTGAGGTAGTCGCTTCGTTCTTGCACTTCATGGAAGTTCTCCATCGTGGGAGAAAAAATCAACAGCGGGGGTACTGAAATAGCTTGTAGCTCAGTTTTAAACGCCATCAATGCTAACCATCCCAAAGGGAAGAATAGAAGCAAAGTGAAAAACCAAGCCACGCAAGTTCGAAGTAGCAGCATGGGCGTCATAGAGGATTTAGGTGCAGATGTCATGGTGTTTTATTTATCTAGGTTTTTGCCGACCATACGAATCAAGAATATCGCGGCTATATTGGCCAAAACGACGGCAAACAACGCTCCGGCTGAGGCCACACCTGCATCAAAACTTAGCAAGGCATGCTTGAAAATCAAGAACGCTACGTTGGTACTGGCATCGCCTGGTCCGCCACCGGTGGTGGTGTAAATTTCGGCAAAAACGCTGAGTAAGAAAATCATCTCAATCATGACGACCACGGCAATGGAACGGCCTAAATGTGGGATGTACAAATAGCGCAATTGCTGCAAATAAGTCGCGCCGTCCATGCGCGAAGCTTCTAGTTGTTCACGGCTCATGGATTGCAGGGCGGTGATGAAAATCAAGGTGGCAAAAGGCAGCCATTGCCATGACACCATGATGATGACGCTGAACAAAGGGAAGTCAGTCAACCAGTCAACCGGCGTAGCGCCAAAAAACTGCCAAACCTGCGCTAGCACACCGTAAATAGGGTTCATCATCATGTGCTTCCACAGCAGGGCATTGACAGTGGGCATAACGAAAAACGGTGAAATCAACAAAATACGCACCAAGCCACGGCCTGGAAACGGATCGTCAATCAACAAAGCCAAACCGATACCACCAATGACGGTGATGAGAATGACACTGCCAAGCAACAACAGGGTGTTTTTAACGGCTTCACCGAACGATGGGTCGGTGACGAAGTATTCAAAATTTTCAAGACCGATAAAACCGACAGCTTCAGGCTGCATCAGGTTGTAGCGGATGAGTGAAAAATAAATGGTCATCACCAGCGGCACGATCATCCACAAGAAGAGCGTGGTTACGGCTGGAGCCATCAATAAGCGGGGTATAAAACGATTCATGGTGCTAAGCCCAACAGAGGGTGAAAAAACTATTCGCCTGACGCACTTCGCATGCAATTGACGATGTGCGTCAGTGAATATATTTAGCTAAAATACCTAACGATTAACTGACGAAATACTCTGGCAAATACACCGACTATTTTGTATGTAGACGGCGTATTTATTCACTAAGTTGCTACATTATTTGTAGTAACCAGCTTTCTTCATTTCACGGTCGGCAGCTACTTGCGATGCTTTCAAAGCTTTGTCAATGCTGGTTTTTCCGGCCAAAGCAGCGCTCATTTGCTGCCCCACTGAAACGCCAATCGCTTGGAATTCAGGAATCGCGGCAAACTGCACGCCGACATATGGGCTCTTTGGCAAAGTGCTGTCGTTCGGGTTTGCGCTGTCAATAGCAGCCTTCTCTGCAGCTGCAAATTTAGCAGCTTTCAAGAAGTTTTCGTTGGTGTAAGTGCTCTTGCGAGTGCCTGTTGGCACATTGCCCCAGCCCACTTCTTTACCGATCAGGTTGATGTACTCTTTGGAAGTTGCCCAAGCGATGAACTTTTGTGCTGCATCCGCATTCTTAGTTCCAGCTGGTACTGCCAAAGCCCATGCCCACAACCAGTTGGCACCTTTGGGTGTCACCATGGTTGGCGCTTGTGCGAAAGCCACTTTGTCAGCCACTTTAGATTGCTTTGGATCTGTGATGAAAGATGCGGCGATGGTCGCGTCAATCCACATGCCGCATTTGCCTTCGTTGTACAAAGCCAAAATTTCGTTGAAGCTGTTGTTGGCCGAGCCTGGTGGGCCGTATTTGGTCAACAAATCAACGTAGAACGTGATCGCGTCTTTCCATGGCTTGGATTCCAACTGTGGCTTCCAGTTCATGTCAAACCATTGTCCGCCGGAGGTGTTCACCAAAGTGGTCAAGAAAGCCATGTTGTCGCCCCAGCCTGGCTTACCGCGCAAACAGATACCGTAAACGCCTTCTTTCGGGTTGTGGATCTTCGCTGCCAAGTCTTTCACTTGTGCCCAAGTTGGGTTGCTAGGAACAGTCACGCCAGCTTTGTCCGCCAAGTCTTTGCGGTACATCAACATGGAGCTTTCGCCATAGAACGGAGCCGCGTACAGCTTGCCGCCAACTGACAAACCATTACGCATCGCGGGCAACAAATCATCCACGTCGTACTTGGCGTCTGTTTTGAGTTCGTTCAACCAGCCTTTTTTGCCCCAAATCGGTGTTTCGTACATGCCGATGGTCATCACGTCAAATTGACCACCTTTGGTGGCGATGTCAGTCGTGACGCGAGCGCGCAATGCACCTTCCTCTAAAGTGACCCACTTTACTTTGATGTCCGGATTCGCGGCTTCGAAGTGTTTGGTTTGTTTCTGCATCTCGATCATGTGACCGTTGTTCACAGTCGCCACAACGATTTCAGTGGCAGCGTGTGCCATGCCGGCCATCAAGCCAAAAGCAATGGCTAGGGAAGCTTTCAATTTCATGAGTCTATCTCCTGGTTTAAGTTAAGGTGCTATATCGATGACAGCTGTGCACCGATAGGAGGCAATCTTAAGTAAAACCCATTCATGGCTTTGATACATCCAAGACCAATGTGTGTACTTTCATGCATCAATAGGGCATGGTTTTCCCTAATTTGTGCCGGAACGTATCAGTAGATAGTGAAAGTTATGAAATTGGTGCCAAGGGCTGGCTTGTCGCTACCCTCGTTTAGCTAGCGTAAATCTGGCAATTCGATCTTGACTTCGAGTACCTCTAGGTTGTCCTGGCGCTCCAGATTCACCTTGATATCTGCAGGATTGATTTTGACGTACTTGCAGATCACGGCGATCAACTCGCGCTGCAGATCTGGCAGGTAATCGGGCTCAGCAGCATTGCGACCACTGCGCTCGTGTGCCAAGATGATTTGCAGTCGCTCTTTGGCGACGTTGGCGGTTTTCTTTTTTTCGCCCAAGAAAAAAGAGAGAAATGACATCACCTTACTTCCCCCCGAACAAACGACTCAGCAACCCCTGCTTGGGCGCTTCGGTAAACCGCATGGCTTTCTCTGCACCCAAAAAGCGCTCGATCACGTCTTTGTAGGCTTCTGAGACATCGCTGCCCTTGATGTGCACCGCAGGTACGCCCTGGTTGGAGGCTTGCAGCACCGATTCGCTCTCGGGAATCACACCAATCAGCTTGATGCGCAAGATATCCTGAATGTCCTCAAGCGACAGCATCTGGCCCTGGTTGACACGAGCCGGGTTGTAGCGGGTGATCAGCAGGTGTTCCTTGATGGGGTCTTTGCCTTCAATCGCGCGCTTGGTTTTACTCGACAGCATGCCCAAAATGCGGTCTGAATCGCGTACCGATGAGACCTCGGGGTTGGTCACCACCAGCGCTTCGTCGGCGAAGTACATCGCCATCATCGCACCGGTTTCAATGCCTGCGGGGGAGTCGCAGACGATGTAT
>JAYSZH010000082.1:0-34697 GCA_043738155.1 Polaromonas sp.
GGATCCAATGCCTGGCCTCTGATTCCTTTCAAGGTCCCAAAGGTGTTGATCAGAGTCAAGTTCCAACTGATGCGGAAGCCGAAACTAGATGCTGCCACCTCAGCCAATTTGCTCTGTACAAATGCGATGGGGATTGGTTTTTTGTCCTTGATCTTCAGGGTCAGGTTGAGCGTGCCTTTGTTGCGCCCGTCTCCCGCATTGCCCACAAAGCTGCAATCACTTGCCTGGGCGTCGTTGAAGCTGATGCTCCATCCGGTATTTCTAACACCGTCACCCAATAAACAAGTACCAGCACTAGCCGAGCCTGCGTAGAGCACCAAGCCACACACACCAACTGCGCATACAAGGGAATAAGCCTTGCACATTCGTCTAATTTTTTTGGTTGTCATCATTTTCTCCTTCAGTTGACACGCTGCTCGCCGCGTGCGCGGCGCGGCACAGTATTTGCTGTACCGCGCTCATTCATGGTAGGCGTGCCATAGGCACACTGCAAGCTGCGCACACGGATCCTGACCCTAACGCCCGTAAGTCCTGTGTCCAGTTGTTTCGGGCTCAGATTGCCACAACGACGCGGGCGGCGGGTACGTAGCGCGGTGGTGGATGGTGGTTTCATCTGGGTTGTGGTGCTGCCGGTGCAATCCAGGACGCAACTTAAATAGCCATGGCTTTTAAGCAGGTTGTTTCGTTTGTCACATAACAAAACGCAGCGTTGTTTCACCCACTGGCTCGCAAGGCAGGCGCTCCTGGACTCAGTCGGCGTCCATCACGCCAGCTCGGGGCGGCCACCACGGCGGTTAAAGGCGTATTTGAGGGGGTGCAAAAGCTATCTTGCAGCTCTTCTTGTTGTTTCGATGATTTGGCTGAGATCGGCTGGATAGGTAACACCTTAAATGGGCTGATATTGCTACCGCCAGTGTTGCCAGACGGTACAAAACCTGTAGCAGTCTTTAGTCACTAAACACTCGTCATCGCCACCGTCTTCGTATTCAAATACGAATCCAGCGCTTCCGGCCCGCCCTCAGAACCGTAGCCGGAATCTTTCACCCCGCCAAACGGCAACTCAGCCCACGGCATGGCGGGCTGGTTGATCCAGAGCATGCCGGTTTGTACTTGGCTGCTGAGTTGATGCGCGTTTTTGATGCTGCTGGTGAAGGCGTAGGCGGACAGGCCGAAGGGGAGGCGGTTGGCTTCTGCGATGGCTTCGTCCAGGTTTTTGACGCTGCGCAAGGCGGCCATGGGGCCGAAGGGCTCGGTGTTGAAGACGTCGCTGTCGAGCGGGGCGTCCAGAATCAAGGTCGGGGCGAAGTAGTTGCCGGTGCTGCCGATGCGTTCACCACCGGTGGCGATGGTCGCGCCGCGTTTGACGGCGTCTTCGGTCAGCTGCTGCATGGCGGTCACGCGGCGGGCATTGGCCATGGGGCCCATGGTGCTGGCGGCGTCCAGGCCGGAGCCGACTTTCATTTTCTCGGTGTAGGCCAGGAAACCGGCGACGAATTCTTCACGCACGGCTTCATCGACCAAAAAGCGGGTCGGCGAAATACAGACTTGGCCTGCGTTGCGGAACTTGAAGGCGGCAATCATCTTGACCGCGTGCGCCACGTTGGCATCCGCTGCGACGATCACCGGTGCGTGGCCGCCCAGCTCCATGGTGGCGCGTTTCATGTGTTTGCCAGCCAGTGCAGCGAGCTGTTTGCCGACCGGTGTCGAGCCGGTGAAGGTGATTTTGCGGATGGTCGGGTGCGGGATCAGGTAGTTGCTGATCTCGGCCGGGTCGCCGTAGACCAAACCGATCACGCCAGCTGGCACGCCGGCGTCGATGAAGGCGCGGATCAGCTCAGCTGGTGAAGCAGGGGTTTCTTCCGGCGCTTTGATGATGATGGAGCAGCCGGTCGTCAGCGCCGCGCTGAGCTTGCGGACGATCTGGTTGACCGGGAAATTCCACGGCGTGAAGGCTGCCACCGGGCCGACCGGCTCTTTCAGCACCATTTGCTGCACATTGGGCATGCGCGGTGGCACGATGCGGCCGTAGACGCGGCGACCTTCTTCGGCAAACCACTCGATGATGTCGGACGACATGGCCAGCTCGCCTTTGGCCTCGGCCAGCGGTTTGCCCTGTTCCAGCGTCATGATTTCGGCGATGCCAGCGGCGCGTTCACGCAGCAAAGCGGCAGCGGTGCGCATGATCTCGCTGCGTTTCACGGCGGGGGTGTTTTTCCAAACTTCAAAGCCCTTGGCTGTGGCGGCCAGGGCGTCGTCCAGATCGGCAATCGTGGCGTGCGCCACGCTGCCAATCACCTCGCCCGTGGCAGGGTTGTGCACGGGAATGACGGCTGAGCCACGGGCGGCGCGCCATTCGTTGTTGATCATGAGCTGGACGTGGGGGTAGGCGATGGTTGTCATGGTGAGTTAGTAAATGAGAGAGGAAAAAGAGAAAAGAGAAAAGAACAGGTGGGAGGAAAGTAAAACGGCTATCTTACGACGAACCCCCACTTTGTGCAGGGTTGCAGAGCGTTTTTGAGTCTGAAAAATCTTCTTTTTGACTACACTGAGATAGCAAAAAATAGATAGTTAAATTTATCTCTAACCCACGTATGAGCAACCCAAAACAAGCCAACATCAGCATTTCCACGCATTTCGATTCAGGTGCTATCGAAGTTGTCAGCCTTGCCGACCCGCAGGACATCCAGCTGAATATCCGAGCCGATCAGGGAAGGAATGGCGCGGCTGAATTTGCCCAGTGGTTTCACTTTAGGCTGCAAGAAGCAAAGGGTGTGCCGCTCAAGCTGCGGTTTTTGAATGCGGGGCAGTGCGCCTATCCCAAAGGCTGGGACGGCTACCGCGTCGTCTCCAGCTACGACCGCCAGCTGTGGTTTCGCATTGATACCGCTTTTGACGGCCAGGTGATGACGGCGAACTTAACGCCTGACACCAACAGCGTTTACTTTGCCTACTTCGAACCGTATTCTTATGAGCGGCATCTTGATTTGCTCGGTTCAGCAGCCGAGTCCGAACATGTGCAGAGTGCGTTTTTGGGCCACACCGTCGACGGCCGCGACATGAATGTGCTGCATATCACGGACGCATCTTCCGCCGTTCAAAACAAAAAGAACATCTGGCTGATCGCCCGCCAGCACCCGGGTGAAACGATGGCGGAATGGTTTGTTGAAGGCTTTTTAGAGCGCCTGCTGGATGTGGACGACCCTGTCAGCCGTGTGCTGCTGACCAAATGCGTCTTCCACGTCGTCCCCAACATGAACCCCGACGGCGCGGTGCGTGGCAATCTGCGCACCAATGCGGCGGGTGCGAACCTGAACCGTGAGTGGCAAACCCCCACGATGCAGCGCTCGCCAGAGGTATTTTTAGTCCGCCAAAAGATGCGGGAAACCGGCGTTGACCTGTGCCTAGATGTCCACGGCGACGAAGGCTTGCCCTACAACTTTGTCGCTGGCTCCGAAGGCAACCCAGGCTACACAGACAAGATCGAACAGCTAGAAAACGCCTTCAAAGCCGCATGGCTAGCCACTAGCCCAGACTTCCAAACCGAGCAAGGCTACGGCAAAACGCCAAAAGGCAGCGCCAACCAAAGCATGGCAACGAATTGGATCGCCCAGCAGTTCGGCTGCCTCGCCTTCACCATCGAGATGCCGTTCAAAGACAACGCCAACCTGGTCGATGCAGGTGTGGGCTGGAGCGGAGAACGCTCCAAAAAGTTAGGAGCGGGAGTTTTGTTGCCTATTTTGGCAGTTACAAACACACTCTAACCAGCGTATTTATTGCCTAAGCCGCTATTATTTATGCGGAATTGACCTCAACAACGCTGGGCAAAGCGCCCAGTAGCCGAATCAGCTCTTGCTGCCGCGTTGTGCCTGTTTTGGCGAAAATATTAGACAGCTGGCTGCGCACGGTTGGCATTTTCAGACCCAAGGCCTCAGAAATTTCAACGGGCGTTTTGCCCTGCAGAATCAAGGGCACCAGGCGCGATTCTGCCTTTGACAGTGCAAACGCATTGCTCATGAAGTCAGCCGCGGCATCGGTGCGTTTGCTGGGGTCGACCAACAGCAGCATGACGGATGAGCGTGTTTCTCCGGCCGGGTTTCGTATCGGGGCAGACACTGGCAAAGCCAGGAGCATGATTCGTTCGACCTCCAAAACAGTGGCACCGCCGCGTCCTTTGGCGGCTTCATCGATGAGATGCGCTACCACGCCTTGTGTCGGCAGTTTGGGCTGCAAAATACAGCTTGCCAGCGTATCCGCAGCACGATTTGCGTGCCGTAGGCGTCGCGCTGAGTCTATAAACATCACCCCAAAATCCATGCTGTCCAAACTGGTATGAAAGGTGCCAAGTTGCTCGCGCATGCTGCGCCATTCCCAATGCAGCGAAAAAGCGCGGTGAATGTGGGGGTACAAAAGCTGCAGCGCAGCCAAATCAGCGGCGGCAAACGGCGTGGCCTCGGGTGCCCGAAAAAAACTCAGTGTCATAGGCGGCGTGTCGGATGCATCGCTGCCATCGGACATGATGGCCACCAGCAGGTGCGCAGCAGGCATGGTCGTTAAAAAATCACGATAAAAGTCTGTTCGCATCAAATCTGCTGTGCTGATGAAGTCAGCACCGATGGCAATATTGCCCTTTTTAAACAGTCCTTGAGCTAGACCCGTCTGCAGCCAAATGTCATGTTGCCACCAATGGTCGGAATAAGCGCGTGCAACCGATTCTTGATGGTTGTAAGAGGCATAAAAACTCTGGTCGCGTTGGCCTTGGCCCGCAACAACCAGCATGCCGATGTTGGCATCTAGGTGCTCACACAGGGTTTGCACGATGTCGTTCCATGCAGCCTCGTTGCCGACGGCATCGTACAAACTAAAAATAACACTTTCGCGTTTGTTTTTCATTCACATGAATGTATCGCAAATTGAAGCATTTGCTAACAATATGCCCGTAACAACTTTGCCAAGCGATATAAGGAAAACACGATGAAAAATGCATTTAAATATGTGATTGCAGGTATTCTGGTCTCAAGTTTTACCGTCCACGCCCAAAATATCAAACCCGGCCAATACGATTACGCCGTCACCTCAGAAATGTTTGGCATGAAAATACCGATCAATTTCAAGCAATGCGTGACGCAAAAAGACGTTGACTCCAACAATGCCTACGTCAATCAAAAGGGCGCTGAAGGTTGTTCACCGCCCATGGTGCAGCGGGATGGTGGCAACATTGCTATCAAATACACCTGCACCAGCCCCAAAATGACGGGGGATGGCCGTGGCACGATTGGCAGTGATTCGTTCAGCATCAATATGAACGTGATTCAGCACGATATGGGCAACAGCGTGGTGAAAACGCAAGTGGCTGCGAAACGACTTGGTGATTGCTAGAGTAACGGTAAATGTGACTCTAGCCGACGTATTTGTTGCCTAAATAGCTATCATAAATATAGCAAAATCAGCGTAAATTTAGCGATAATAAGCCGCTACGTATTCCTCAAAACCCACCTTATCTGACGCTTCCATCGCCTTTTGCTCCGCCAGAGAATCCACCACGGCGGCTTCAAACCGTGCGGTCGCTGTTGCATCCAGCGGGTCGGCCAGCAAACTGGCGTGGTGCTGCTGCGCCATTTGTTTGGCAAATTTGAAGTAGCCGCCAGCTTCACGCGCACCGGCTAATACTTGCGCTGAAGGCGTCAAATCTGGGTTGTCAATGCGTTGACGCAGCGCTGCCATGGTGGTGACGTAACGGTTTTCCCCGTAGGCGGCATCCAGCATTTCGGCAAACGGAGCCATGTCGTCAAACAGCGCATGCGCAATTGGGCGGAAGGGTTGTTCGCGGTTGTGCACCAGCAAATGCAGGTCGGGCTGGCGGCCACGGTTGACGATACGGCGCTTGTTTTCGTCGTTCTCCGCCTGCTCACGGGCTGAAATCGGCGGGCTGTCGCGGAACAGGCACATCATCAAGAGCACGTCGGCAAAGGTGCTTTGCTCGGGCAGGATGCCAATGTCGACCATAGGATTCAGGTCAAACAGTCGCACTTCCACGTATTCCACGCCGTAGGTTTGCAGCGCTTTGGCGGGGCGTTCGCCGTGTTTGCCAATGCGTTTGGGACGGATGCCGGCGTAAAACTCGTTTTCAACCTGCAATAAATTAGTGCTGAGCTGTTGCCAATGTCCGTCTGCATGCTTGACGCCAAGCTCGGTGTAAAACGGGTCAGGTGTGCGGATGGCGGCTTCCAGTGCGCTGGTGTATTCCAGCAGCGAGTTGAAGCTGACATGCAAACTGTCCTGCGCTGTGTTTTGGTAGCCCAGGTCGCTCATGCGCAGGCTGGTGGCGTAGGGGCCGTAAAACGTGCCCGGAACCAGGGTATCCAAATCGACCTTTCGGCCTTGCAAAAACGACTCGCAAATGGCGGGTGACGCGCCAAACAGGTAAGGAATCAGCCAACCGAAGCGCAAAAAGTTGCGAATCAGACCAAAATAGCGCTCGGAAATAAAGTCTTGCAGACTGAGCTTGGACTGGCATTGCGTGTGCAAATGCTCCCAAAAGACCTGCGGTAGCGACCAGTTGTAGTGTGCGCCGGCGATGGTTTGCATGTGCCGGCCATAGCGCAGACCGAGGCCTTCGCGGTACACATATTTCATCTTGGCGGAGTTGGACGTGCCGTAATCGGCCAAAGGGATGTCCGTGTCTTTGCTCAAAACGCAAGGCATGGAGCCTGCCCACATGGCCTCTTTGTCAGACAATTTGTCGAGCTTTGCAGCGCTGAACCGGTGAATATCGCGCAAAAAGTCAAGCGGAAAAGCCGGGTCGTTTGATGGCGGGGTGATGAATTCGAGCAGGGCTTCCGAATAATCCGTCGTGATCCACGGGTGCGTGAGCTTAGACCCCAAGCCACTTGGGTGGAAAGTGAGCGCTAACTTCCCATTCGCATCCACCCGCAAACACTCACGTTCGTACCCGCGCTGGATGCCGCGCAAAAGTTGGGTTTGCGCCGCGAGGACTTGGGCGCTCTCTTTGCCGCAGCAGCTGAAGGTCAACATCTTGCGAATTACTTACCGTTGATGCCGAGCAGCTCAACTTCGAAATGCAGCGTCGCGTTTGGCGGAATCACGCCGCCCGCGCCGTTTGCGCCGTAGGCGATGCCCGGTGGGCAAGTCAACTTGGCTTTGCCGCCCACCTTCATTTTTTGCACACCCTCGGTCCAGCACGGGATGACCCGGTTCAGTGGAAAGTCAATCGGCGCGTTGCGTTTGTACGAGCTGTCAAATTCTGTGCCGTTGGGCAGCGTGCCACGGTAATGCACTTTGACGGTGTCGCTGGCGCTAGCAGGCTGCGCGCCCGTGCCGTCTTTGAGTGAACGGTAGACCAAACCACTGGCTGTAACCACAGCACCAGCTTCTTTGGCGGCTGCGGCAGCGGCGTCAGATTGGGCGAAAGCGGGGCTGCTAACGGCGCAGGCGAGCAGTGTGGCGGTGCAAAATAGGGATGTGAAGGATGTTGTCATGTGTGAACTTGTATGAAAGAAGAAGATAACTTGAAAGAACAGCGCATATTATCAAAGCTGGCGTCAGGCGCTGGGCTTTAAAAGGCCGATTCAACCCTATACAAATAAGGGTTTTACCGCAAAATACAAGAAAACCTCTGAAAATAGGGGTTAAATATGCCTCTAGCCGGCGTATTTATTGCTTAGTAAGCTATATTATTAATAGCAAAAACATTGCTTAAACTGAAAGTATAAACATGCAAACTGACCCAAGCTATGATTTTGACCTCTTCGTCATCGGCGGCGGCAGTGGCGGGGTGCGAGCAGCGCGCATGGCGGCACAGCGCGGGGCCAAAGTGGCGCTGGCCGAAGCTGGCGGCGTGCATGGCAGCCATGGCGATGATGGCGGGTTGACCGGTGCGGGGCTGGGCGGCACCTGCGTCAACGTGGGTTGCATCCCTAAAAAGCTTTACAGTTATGCGGCGCATTTTGCTGAAAGCTTTGAAGAGTCGCACGGCTACGGGTGGGAGGGCGCAGCCCCCACGCTGAATTGGAACACCCTCAAAACCAACCGCGCCAAAGAAATCAGTCGCTTGAATGGTATTTACGGCCAATTGCTCAGCGGTGCGGGGGTGACCGTCATTCTCAGCCGAGCCAAGCTGGTCGATGCGCACACGGTGGAAATGGCCGATGGCGCGCGCCACACCGCCAAAAACATCCTGCTCGCCACTGGCGGCCACCCCAGCGTGCCAGATATCGCGGGGCCTTTTCTTGGACGTGATCTGGTGGTCACGTCGAACGAGATGTTTGACCTGCCAACTTTCCCCAAGCGCTTGTTGGTCGTGGGCGGTGGCTACATCGCCTGCGAATTTGCGTCGATTTTCAACGGCTTGGGCTCAAAAGTGACGCAGTTGTACCGGGGTGAGCAGATTCTGCGTGGGTTTGACGACGACGTACGACATTTTGCAGCGGGGGAGATGCTCAAAGCGGGTGTGGACTTGCGTCTGGGGGCTGATGTGGCGGCGATTGAACGCACGGCTGAGGGTTTAAAAGTCACGTTGCAGGGCAGCTCACTAGAAAATATCACCGTCGACACCATCCTCTACGCCACCGGTCGCATCCCCAACGTGAGCGGCTTGGGGCTGGAAGCACTGCACATCAAACAGGGCAAAGATGGTGCCATCGTAGTCAATGCCGACTACCAAACCAGCTTGCCCAGTATTTACGCCCTTGGCGACGTGACCGCGCGGTTGCAGCTCACGCCGGTGGCGCTGGGCGAGGCGATGGTTCTGGTCGATCATTTGTTCGGCCCAGTCGCTGGCAAAACCGCCCGCAGCATGAGCTACCAGTT
This sequence comes from Polaromonas sp., assembly GCA_043738155.1. Taxonomy (GTDB): domain Bacteria; phylum Pseudomonadota; class Gammaproteobacteria; order Burkholderiales; family Burkholderiaceae_C; genus Aalborgiella. The sequence goes on from JAYSZH010000082.1 coordinate 8,827, forward strand.
CATCCCGACCGCCGTGTTCACCCACCCCAACATCGGCACGGTGGGCTACTCAGAAGCCGATGCGCGTAAGGAGTTTGGCGATATCACCGTCTTTAAAAGCGAGTTCAAAGCGCTGAAACACACCTTGAGCGGCAGCACCGAGCGTACCTTCATGAAGCTGTTGGTCGACGCCGCGACCGACCGCGTGGTCGGCCTGCACATGGTCGGCCCCGACGCGGGTGAAATCGTCCAGGGCTTTGCCGTCGCCATGAAAGCCGGTGCCACCAAAGCCATGTTTGACAGCACCATCGGCATCCACCCAACGGCGGCAGAAGAGTTTGTGACCATGCGGGAGCCGGTGAAGCTTGTCTCTGCGTTGTAACTTGTTCGTAGCACAATAGACACATGCCCTATCACCTTCCACCCCTGCTCCCGCCTTTCATCGCCCCCGCGCAGTTCACCGACGCCGCTGCGGCAATGGCGCAAGTCCAAACCATCTACAACGCTCAAATCGAGCATTTGCGCAGTGCCATGCAGCGATTTGTGGCCAACGGTGATGCGGAAGTTCACGCCGCGACTCTGCAAAAAATCAGGGCGTTCTACCCCTTTGTACGGATTCACACCGACAGCGTGTTGCGCTCGCAGCTACCTGATCTGGCGCGACTGAGCTTCGGTTTCGTCGCCGAGCCAGGCCGCTATGAAACCACCTTGACGCGGCCGGACCTGTACGCCACTTATTATTTGGAGCAGTTTCGCCTGCTGCTGCAAAACCACAAGGTCGTGTTGGAAATCGGTACCAGCACGCAGCCGATTCCGATTCACTTTTCATTTACCGAGCACGACCATGTCGAAGGCAGCATGAGCGCTGAGCGCCGCTCGTTGATGCGCGATGTGTTTGACCTGCCCGACTTGGCGGCCATGGACGACGGCATCGCCAACGGCACCTTTGAGCCAAAAGCGGGCGAGCCCATGCCGCTGTCGCTTTTCACCGCGCCACGGGTGGACTACTCGCTGCACCGCCTGCGTCACTACACCGGCACTGCGCCGGAGTGGTTTCAAAACTTTGTGCTGTTCACCAACTACCAGTTTTACATCGACGAGTTCGTCAAGCTCGGCCATGAAGAAATGGCGAACCCGGCCAGCGACTACATCGCCTTCATCGAACCCGGCAATGTGGTGACGCGGCGTGTGGGTTTGGCAGCTGAAGCGATTGATGGCTTTGGTGCGCAGCCCCCACGTTTGCCACAAATGCCCGGCTACCACCTGATTCGGGCGGACCGAACCGGTATCAGCATGGTCAACATCGGCGTCGGTCCGGCGAATGCCAAAAACATCACCGACCATATCGCCGTGCTGCGCCCACATGCGTGGATCATGCTGGGTCACTGCGCCGGTTTGCGCAACACCCAGCAGCTGGGGGATTACGTGCTGGCGCACGGCTATGTGCGCGAAGACCATGTGTTGGACGAGGAGCTGCCGCTGTGGGTGCCGATTCCGGCGCTGGCTGAAATCCAGGTCGCGCTGGAGCAGGCCGTGGCGGATGTGACGCACTTGAGAGGCGCGGAACTGAAGCGCATCATGCGCACCGGCACCGTGGCGTCTACCGACAACCGCAACTGGGAGCTGCTGCCCAATAACCAGCCGCAGCGCCGTTTCAGCCAAAGCCGCGCTGTGGCGCTGGACATGGAAAGCGCGACGATTGCGGCCAACGGCTTTCGATTCAGAGTTCCCTATGGAACGCTGTTGTGTGTCAGCGACAAACCGCTGCACGGCGAGATCAAGCTGCCCGGCATGGCCAACCATTTCTACCGCGAACGGGTTGACCAGCACCTGCGCATCGGCATTCGCGCGATTGAACTGCTGCGTGAGCGCGGGGCTGACCAGTTGCACAGCCGCAAGCTGCGTAGCTTTGCTGAGGTGGCGTTTCAGTAAAATTAGTTATAAAATATAGTGAATTTGAGATGCTTATTTATGTCTCTAGCCGGCGTATTTATTGCCTAAGTGGCTATTAAAATTATAGCAAATCTGCAATGGTATCCCACCAGGCTGGCGGTATCCGGCCATTGTTGCGCTCTACCAATTTGCCGGTTTTGTCGATCAAATAGGTCACTGGCAATTGGTTGCGCGGAAGCTGCGCTGTGCCCAGGTTGTCTTTGAAGCTGGGTTCACCCGCCCAAAGCTGGGTAAAGCGCTGTTTGGTGGGCACGGACGCGTTAAGAATCGCGTTGTAGCTGTCAACGTCTTGCACCCGCTTGTCAATGCTGACCAAGACCAGCTCGAACGGTTTGTCTGCCCAGCCCCTCACGTTTTCACGCAGTTCAGGCATCTGGTCGCGGCAGACGGCGCAGTCGGTAGCCCAATACATCAGCACCACCACTTTGCCTTTGAGGGATTCGATTTGAAAGGGCTTTTTATCCATTCCCATGCCGCTCAAGCTGGGTGAAATCAGTGGTGTTGCCGTCGGACTTGTTGGTTTTTGAGTCTGAGTCTGTGCTGCACCGGGTAGGGCCGCAAGCAGGCAAAGTAGAGTCAAAGCCGTTTTGAGGGATGACGTGGCGAGTGGCATGAATACTCCTGTAAGCAAGGTTGCACGAAGGGCGCTGATCAGATGAGTCGATCAACGCGCAAGTTGCTTACACAAAAGATGCTTCAGTTACACCAGAAAAACGGCTTGTCATCACAATGTAACAGTATTGAATGAGCATGGCTCGGTCAAATCGTATGACTAAAAGCATCAAAAAAGCATCAAAAAAGCATCAAAAAGCATCAATTACCAAGGAAAACTGACATGAAGCACATCAAATTTGGATTAACCACAGTCGCCCTCGCAGCCATAGCAGCGTTGGCCGCATGCGCAAACATGGGCACGACTGCGTCAATGAACTCAAAATACCCAACTTTGAACGGTGCCATGCCTTTGGTCATTGCTCACCGTGGCGCGAGTGGTTATTTGCCCGAACACACCTTGGCAGCTTACAAAAAAGCCATCGACATGGGGGCTGATTTTATTGAGCCTGACTTGGTGGTGACCAAAGACGGCATTTTGGTGGCTCGACATGAACCCAACATCACGGCAACGACCGATGTTGAGTCGCGTCCCGAGTTTGCAGCCCGCAAAACCACCCGCAAAGTGGATGGGATTGATGAAACGGGCTGGTTTGTGACCGATTTCACCTTGGCTGAGCTGAAAACGCTGCGTGCCAAGCAGGCGATGGGCGAGCGTGACCAGTCGTTCAACGGTCAGTTTGAAGTTCCTACTTTTCGCGAAATTTTGGATTTGCTGAAAACCGAAAACGCCAAAAACAGCGCTTCGGGTCGCGTGGTGGGTGTTTACCCAGAAACCAAGCACCCGACCTACCATATACAAGCGGGTTTAGCGATTGAGCCGCGTTTGCTGGCGGTGTTGAATGAGTATGGGCTGAACAAAAAAGACTCAGCCGTCATCATTCAATCGTTTGAAGTGAATAATTTGAAAGAGCTGCGCAAACTCACGTCCGTGCGCTTGGTGCAGTTGATTGATGGCGACGACGTGGACTCGGCCGGTAAAGTCACGCTGGCTGCACCTTCTGAGCAGCCGTATGATTTTGTCGTTAACAAAGACAAACGCAATTTTGCCGACATGCTGACGCCCGCAGGCTTGAAAGAAATCAAAACCTACGCCGACGGCATTGGTCCGTGGAAGCCTTATTTAGCCAGTGGCGCGCATGTGATGGGTGCAGATGGCAAACCGAAAGACTTGAATGCTGATGGCAAAATTAACGACAGCGACCGCGTGGCTCTACCAGCAACGTCGGTTATCAAAGATGCACACGCGGCCGGCTTGTTTGTCCATGCGTTTACATTCCGCAACGAGCCACGGCGCTTGTATGCGGACTATAAGGGCGATCCGAAAGCGGAATACCAAGCGTTTTACAAATTAGGCGTCGATGGTTTGTTCAGTGATTTTTCAGATACGGCCGTAGCCGCTAGGAAATAACGTACAAATTATGCCCTAGCCAGCGTATTTATTGCCTAAATAGCTATTAAAAGCATAGCATAAGTCAGGCTATTTTTTGACGGTGAATATTCACGTTTCGTTGCGTATTTGCCCGCAATCAGTAGGTGTCGGAAGCAACCAGATTTAAAATGTAACAACAATGTTTTGATCTGGGGAGTTGCATGTCCAATATCGCTGGTAAAGCCTATGCCATCAACGTCATCACACCAATTCGGTGGTGGACGGCTTGGTTGAACAAACTGATTTTTTGGTTTGCTCTGAAAATCCCTAAAACACTGAACGGCCTGTTAACGCTCTCGTTGATTCACTATGCGCGTTGGGTGATTGTGGGTCGCAACGAGTTCCCGGTGTTGTCGCCAGATCAACCCAAAGAAAACTTGCGTTACAGCTACATGCTGTTTTTCAGCAACTTCAATGGCAGCTGGGAGCAATACGTGGATTCGTTCACTTTTGCCATTCCCAGCGGGCTGGATATGTTTTGGAAGTGGAATATACGCTACCCCAAATCGGTCCCGCTGACGCCGTTTCACGATTACATCCGCTACAACCAAATCCAAACAGACCACTACTACAACGCCTATCCCATGGCGGCAGCCAATGATGTGAAGAGCGCCAAAAAACTGCATCTGGCGTTGATGGACTTTGATGCGCGTTTGGATGAGCAAGCCAGCGATGAGACGTTTCAGAAAAGCTTTTATAAACTGCTGCGTGATGTGCAGCACGATATGGCGATCATGCGGCACACGCCTATCGTCAGCATGGCGGCGCAAAGTGTGCAAATGCGCTTGGTAGCTGACCGTCTGCGTCGCGAAACCGCAACACAAGAGTGAGGCCCAAATGAACAGAAATATATCTGGCAACGCGTACGCACTCACCATGTTGTGCCCCATCAAACCAGGCATCAAGGCAAACAGGATTTACGCAGACTTGATTCGTGACCAGCTTGAATCATGGAATATGGCAATGACAAGCCCCATGGCGCAGGTTCCCAATACGTATTTGTGCAGGTTTTTCGTGTTGGACGACATTTACACCGAATCATTACCAGGGGCTAGTATTTGGGATGCGTTGTCAGACATCAGTATTATTCCGTCTAACAAACAGCGCTGGGCAGCTTTGCCGCATACAGACCATTTGCAGTCGTGTTACTTGGTTTTTACAAGCAATTTGCATGGCGATGTTGATGCCTATTTGGCTGGCATGTGGCAAAACATGCAAACGGAGATCAAAGCTATTTGGCAGTATTGTTACGGCTTTGAAGAGGTCAAAGATGTGGCGAGTTTCATCGCGTATGCCAAGAAATGCTGCATGAATTCAGCCTTGTTCTTCGTAGGCTCTAACGATGATTCCTTGGCAGCTCAACTTAAAGCTTTGTATGTGAAACAAGAGTTTTCTCGTTTTGCACAAGAAACGCAAGATTTGCCTGCGGGGCAATTAAAGCTAGCCTACACCGCGTTTATGCAGCGCATCAAACCCCGAGATGTGGATGAACCGACTTGGAAAGCCGGGTCAACGCATGAAGAGTTGTCGTAAATAAAATTTGCACAAATATTTACGCAAATAGAGTGAGATAAAAAAATGACCAAAGAACTCGACTTATGTGACATCCAAGGCAATGTTGTGCGAGCCTACGGCCGATTCGGCTTTCCGATCGCGAGGTACTTACTGCTCAACATCAGCGATGGGCCACGTGGCAGAGACTGGTTGACGTCGATTATTCCTAGCGTTACCAACTCAGCAACATGGAGCAATGAGCCAGATGGGGTGCCGCGCCCAAAAGTGACACTGAACATCGCCATCAACCATGCCGGTTTGGCTGCGTTGGAGTTGCCGTTAGAGAGCCTCAATAGTTTTTCGACCGAGTTTTCTATGGGCATGAAAAAGCGCAAAGACATCACGGGCGATGTCGGCGCCAGCAGTCCAGAGCGTTGGGATCCCGTCTGGCAAAGTGATGAACATGGCAAAGCCGTGCACGTGTTGTTGACATTAAACGCTGTTACGCGTGAATTGCTTGAGGCCCAGTACAACTGGGTTTGCGATCAAATCGCAGCGAGTGCAGGCGCAATCACATTACTTGATGGTCACAGGGGCGTAAATGATGATCTGCTGCCCTACCAAGAAGCGCATATCATTTTTGAGAATGGTTTGCCAACGCCCAAAGAGCATTTTGGTTACACAGATGGCATTGGTGACCCCTATTTTGAAGGCATTCAAGATGCACGCACGCGTGTAGAAGGCCGTGGCAAGCAAATGCCGGATGGCACTTGGCAGCCACTCGCTACAGGTGAGTTTTTGCATGGACATCTCGATGAAGCTAGAGAATACCCGCCCGCTGCCGCGCCAATTTTGTTGTCACGCAACGGTACGTATTTGGTGTACCGAAAATTGCACCAAAATGTAGCCTCCTTTGATGCTTTGTTGGCGCGAGAAGGCGCTTCTTACCCAGGTGGCGCAGAGTTGATGGCTGCAAAATTTGTAGGACGCTGGCGCAACAATGGTGCACCGCTGGTGAACGCGCCTGATGCAGCCTCAAAATTGCAATGGGATGCTGATTTTGCAAAAGCAACCCCAGCAGAGCAAGACGCGATGCTGAGCGACTTCACCTACGATGAAGACATGAGTGGTGCGCGTTGCCCGTTGAGTGGCCATATGCGACGTGTCAATCCGCGCGCTTCGTTAGAGTTAAAAGCCGGAACTTGTCCAGGCCAGTTTTTGAGAAACGCTGGTGCATTTGATACTCCTGGTGCGCTGGCAAACCGGCGTCGTATCTTGCGCCGTGGCTTACCCTATGGCAACAGTACGGTAAGAGACAACGACAAAGGTGACCACGGTGTCATCATGATGATGTTGAATGCCGATATTGGCCGACAGTACGAATTTGTCCAGCAGCAGTGGGTGAACTATGGCAATGATTTCAGAGAAGCCAACGATAAAGACGTGATCTTAGGCAATCGTGAAAAGCATCTGCCGAACAGTGTTATCCATCAAACCGACCCCGAGGGTGATGCCCCCCCAAGATTTGTTCGAAATATTCCAACATTGGTGGAAACCCGGGGCGGTGACTATTTCTTTGTGCCTAGTCTGACGGCATTGCGCTTGATCGCACGTGGTTTGATAGATCCTACGTAGCGAATTTACACGGCTATTTGCTGCAGCTAAACAACACCATTGACGCGTCTGCGCAATTCGGAAATGGCGTGATACACCAAACGTCTTGCGCGATTGATGCTGCCCAAAGGACGGTGAACTGCTAAACAATGCCAGGGTGAAAACCGCATATTTTCACCCTGTTGGTTTCGCTGTGGTGTGTCGAAATTTTGCATGGGAATACGCAACGTAGCCACAGGGATGAAAGGCGATTGCGTCTCCTTCCAAAGGACACTGGCGTCTTCAATCGGCATGCTATTCGGGTCGGCTTGCAGTTGAATGCCGAACACAAACTCAGCGGGTGCATTGAGAAGCTGCTTTTTCATAGCTAGACGCAGAAAGTTGTCTGCAGGCTCAGGAGGAACAAAGTCGCATGTTTGGATTACAGGTGTGAGGCAATACTTGACGGCCTGTTCACCAAGCAAATAAGGCGTACTACTGAAGTAGCGAATTTGAAGTGGATTTGCAAAAACTTTGAACGATGTAACTAACTTCCAAACGACAGAAAGATGAGTTGCAAAAAAAATAAGTTTTTGCCACCAAGAACCCTGAATGGCTTTCACCATGCCATCAAAGGTTTGAATGCCATCGCAGAGAAAAGTGTCAGTGCTGATGAGTAAAAAATCTTGATTATCAAGACAGTCTGGCTCATCGCTTAACTTGTCACCAGGAACATTCGTAAGTTTGATAGCAACACCACGTATGTCGCGTTTCAGATCTGGTTGTGCAGCGCTGTTAGCGTTTGAAAATCGTACCCACGCCTTGAAGGTTTTTACCTCAGAAAAAACACCAATTTTGTAGTCATCAGACAAGCAATCGTGGACGGTAAATTCGGCTTCTAGCAAGCCATGCATTTTGGGATGTGCATCACGAGGCATGGTGCCTGAGGGGTGGTCATCAATCAGTTGCTCTTTTAGCCGAGCCAACACGTCTTCTGCATACTTTGCTTCGAAGCTGGAAAAAATTTCTTGATGATATAAATTCATTTCGAAAATTCGGTATTGACCGATGTCATTGCTAATTTCAACGAGTTAATGTCTTTCAAAATATCGTCGACAAAAAGAAGTGCGTCTTGCTCAAGCGCTAAGACATGAGAAGCTTCTAAAGTTTGTAAAAAAACTTCTGCAGTGACGAGTGAAAGAGAATATTTAAAATTTGCCTGCAAACGCATATATTCAGAGGCCATCCAACGCTCGCCAGACTTTACCCGTGGTTCGATGCGGTTTAAAACAGTCAAACCGCTTTCGTAATCACCATGCAGCAAGCATGCTTGAGCATACATGACGGCCCACACGGTTATGTAGGGCCCATTCTGAGTAAGTAAAACATCCATACTATCTGCAGCTTGTAAAAGAGATTGTTTGTGATTCGTGCTTTTGTTACTCAACATTAATTGACTTAACGACAGGCCCAAATCAATATACGGCACCCATATACTCAGTTGATGCTTCGAAACGTAATGATGCGCTTGTGTCAGGTGCTCGAGCATTTCGTCAGCACGTCGCTGCAAGCCAGCAATAAAACCACCTGAAAACACCAAGCTCTGACAAATAGCTACCTGATTATGACTGCGCAAAGCCCATGCCAAAGCTTTCTCGCGCCAGAGATTGGCGGCATCATGTTGTTTGCGAAGCAAGCAAATTGTCGCCTTGGCTAATGCAGAGCCACTGACATCGTTCATAGAGCTAAATTGAAAGCTTACGGATTTTGCGTACTTTTCGTAATTAAATAACTGAAAGAAATGCTCAAACTCATCATGTGCTTTTTCAAACTTGCCTTGAATCATGCACGTAAAGCCCATAGCACGGTGCGTCAATAAGTTAACGATTTCGTCTTCATTGTTGCTGTAAAGTCGAATACTCTCAGCAACAAGGTGTAGATCAGCCAATTCTGTGCCACTTTGCATGACTGTCCACTTCAAGTACTGCAAAGCCGCTAAATGATTTTTGTTGGCTGTGCTGACGCATAGCTCATGAACGCGCTCCGTGAGGCGTGCGAGTTTTCGAGAGCCAGATCCCCGCATAGCGACCAAAGGCTCAGCGATGGCCATGCACAATTGAAGTTCAATGTCGTCCCGCAAGTTGCTTTGGGGCATATCGTTCAACAAAATTAATGCACGGTTGTAACTGGCGAAGGCTTCTTGGTGTGCCAGTTGATGAATAGCAAGATCGCCAGCGCGTTGCCAGCAATAAACGGCGCGCTCTACGTTTCCCGATTCAGCGTAGTGCAGAGCCAAAATATGCGGTGCAGTCTTGTTGGATGCCTCGAACTGCTGCTCCAGTATTTTAGCCGCCTTGGCGTGCAAACGTTCCCGATCACGCCGCAGCATCCTTTGGTAGACGGCGTCTCTTACCAAGGCGTGATCGAAACTCAACAAATGCTCATTAGGTGCAGATTGTTGTATCAGCAAGTGAGCACTTATGAGCTCGTCCAACGCCGCATCAATATCTTCAGAAAGATCTTGTGTGCATGCACGTAGCAGAGAAATTTCAAATTCACGTCCCAAAACAGCGGCTTGTTCCACGGTTTTTCGCCCATGTTGCAAGCGGTCCAATCGCACAAGCAATATCTCACTCAGTGATTGCGGAATAGTTTTCTCGTTCAAAAAGGGAGATAAACCGTCTTTAGAAATAATACTGCGTGTCAATTCTGTTGCAAAAATAGGCACGCCATCAGAGCGTTCAACAATCAACTGCAGTGTTTGTTCTGAAATAACGATAGGTGCAGCTATTGCAATAACCATTGCACGGATATCCGTTTCTGGTAGTCTATCTAAATGCAAAACATTGATGTGGTTTCCTTTGTCCAAAACATCCTGTGTCGTTGGTCGTGTCGTGGCAATGAGCATGGCATGCCGCTTAGGCAACTCACTGGAAAATTTGCGCAATAGGAACATCGTACTTGGATCAGCCCAATGCAAATCCTCGACGAGAAGCAACATGTTGTCACGCGTTAAGCAGTGCAACCATCGTAATAAGGCCGCTTGAATGCGCAGGCGCACATCATCGGGACTGAGTGTAAGCATGCGCTTTGAACTAAGGTTTTTAAAACCCAATAAATCAGCTAATGCAAAATAGTCGTCCTCGTTTTCCAAGCCGTACTCTTCGGTAAATGCGAGCAGTTTTTTATGTTGTACGGCTGGCACATCCGAGTACTGAAACTTTGCTTTTGTGTTGATGAAATTGATCAAAGGGTACAAGGGCGCGTCGCTGTGGTCGGGCGAGCATTGCAGCAGCGGCGCTTGCGGTAATCCAGCGCGAATGTCTTCCTGTAAGCGGGTTACCAAATGCGATTTTCCCGTGCCCGCATCACCGCTCAGTAAAACAACCGAACCGCATCCGGTACGTGATCGGTCAAACTGCTGGCGTAGAAAACCAAGTTCTGCATCGCGCCCAATCAATGGTGTAGCGTGACCCTTGGGACGCTTGGCACGAAAGCGGCTCAGGTTTTTTTGTTCAGACAACACCTCCCAAGCGGTGTGTGACAGCGAAAAACCTTTAAGCTGCACCGCGCCTAAGCTGCGAAACTCAAACAAATCACCAACCATCATACGGGTCGATTCTGAAGCCACAATGCCCCCTACTGGCGCTAAGCTTTGCATGCGAGCCGCTAAATTTGGGGTTTCTCCCACAGCGCCAACTTCTGCTGTATTGCCCGCACCTACCAACTGCCCAATAACCACCATGCCAGTGGCTAAACCCAAGCGAACTTGTAGCTTGATACCAGACACCAGCGGCAAATCCTGCACGGCCGTTAACGTGTCCAGCGCCGCACGCAGGGCACGCTCACAGTCGGATTCGCTGGTGTTAGGGTAGCCAAAGTAAACCAGCACGCCATCACCCAAATATTGCGCAATATAACCTTTGTGTTTTTGAATCACTTCACGCAGACACAGGCGATACGCTTCCAGTAATTGCTGTAAATCTTCAGTATCAAGTTGGGTTGATAGCTCGGTGGAGCCCACCAAATCACAAAACATCACAGTCAACAGTCTGTGCTGATGCGTTGCCGGCTTGATACTCAGGTCGGTGGGTGTATGCGCTGCCACATCGGCGTGTTCAGCAGATAGGGCGTTTGGGGGGAAGGCCGAAGCTTGCAGTTTGGCAATGGCTTGAAGTAAAACTCGGCGATGACCTACCGAAGTAATTCCGATATCGCGCAAATCAGCGGCAGTCGTATCAGGCAACAGATCAAAATGGATATCGTTGCTCACAAACAGCTGCTCATAAGCTTGCAGGCCCAGCGACGAGAGCCAGTCAGATAGCAGTTGAGGATTGGAGGAGGGCGTCATGCGGCGTACTTATTACACCTGCACATATTACCTGTTTATTAACTGGGCTGTAATACTTTTGACCTTGTTTTAAATATGAACGCTTTATAAATACAGTGACAGGTACTTTTTTAGCCGACGAAGACAACATAAAAAAGCAGCCATATTACGGCTGCTTTTTTGAAAATGCCGTGAAAATTACTTCGGCAAAATCACGCTGTCAATCACGTGAATCACGCCGTTGTCGGCCACGATATCCACGGCAGTCACTTTCGCACCATCCACCATCACGCCGTTGGCGGTTGTCACGGTGATGTCTGAGCCTTGCACAGACTTAACTTTGCCAGCTTTCACATCAGCCGCCATCACTTTGCCGCCCACCACGTGGTAGGTCAGCACAGCTGTCAGCTTGGCTTTGTCTTTCAACAAAGCATCCAAGTCGGCTTTTGGGATTTTGGCAAATGCTGCGTCAGTAGGCGCAAACACGGTGAATGGGCCTGGACCCTTCAGCGTGTCGATCAAACCCGCCGCTGTCAAGGCAGTTGCCAATGTTTTGAAGTTGCCCGCGCCCACAGCGGTGTCAACGATGTCTTTAGCTTGTACAGAGAAGGCTGCGCTGATCGCTAGTACGGATGCAATGATAGATTTATTCATGATGAACTCCAGATGGTTAAGGATTTAAAACTAAGTAGATATAAGAAAGGCACATGCGCCAAAAAGTGTTGGCGTAAGCAGATCATACATACTAAATAGTATCCATATAGACTAAATGGTATTTATTATTACCAATAGGTAACAAAAAACAAGTTCGGCAAATTAAGCAAGTTACCGTAAAAACCCACCCGTTTCCAATAAATCTTGTACCAGCTCTAGCCGAATCAGCGGGTTATCCAGCGTCAGCAGGCGATGGCGCTGCGCAGGCTGCATGGGAATCAGCTCGCACCAGCGGTTGGCCACCCAGCCGCAATCATCAAATAGATAAGGTTTTGCAAGAGGCAACTGCTGTCCGCTCATTGTCCCGAGTTCAACTTGCTCTGTCAGCCCCATGATCAGCTGACGCAGCGCCGTCACCGTGTCTGCAAGCTCATTCGGCACCGCAATCGCCTGGTCAGCCTCAATCAGCTTGACTTGCGCCACCCAAAGCCCGAGTTTTTGCTGCTCGCAGCTCACTATTGTGAAGCGCTTGCCGCCCACGCAGTCTATGCGCAGCAGCCCCGCCTGCGGTGCCGAATGGCTCACAATTTTGGCGCAAGTGCCTACTGATACAAAACTTTCTTGGCTCATGGGCGCCTGCAAAAGCAGCGTTTCATCGGCCTTTGGAGCTTGTTTTTGCACCGTTTGCGCGACCACACCAAATTCTGTGCCGTCGGCAATGCACTTTTTGATCATGGTGAGATAGCGCAGCTCAAAAATCTGCAAGGGCAGCAAACCATCGGGGAACAAGATGGTCGTGAGCGGAAACAGCGGCAGCGTCGATACAGTCATGCCAACATAATGCCACGATCAGCCAATGCTCCACACCTTAGGGTCAAAATTCCCGACATTCAAATTTTCGCCATAATCAAATGATGCAAACCTCACATTCAACCGCCTTATTTTCAGCACAAGGCCTGGTCAAACGCTACGGCACCAGCACGGTCGTAGACGATTTGTCGTTCGACATTGCCCCCGGCGAATGCCTGGGGGTGATTGGCCCCAACGGCGCTGGCAAAACCACCACCATCCGCATGTGTCTGGGGCTGACCGCGCCAGACGCCGGCAGCATCACCGCCTTCAACATGCCCATGCCGCAAGAAGCGCTCGCCATCAAAGCGCTGATGGGCGTGGTCAATCAAAACGACACGCTGGACCCAGATTTCAGCTGCGCCGAAAATCTGTTGGTCTATGGCCGCTATTTCGGCATGAAGACGGCTGACATCAAGGCGCGCATCCCGCAATTGCTCGAATTTGCGTCCCTCACCAGCAAAGCCGGCAGCAAGCCGGGCGAGCTGTCGGGCGGTATGAAGCGCCGTTTGAGCTTGGCGCGCGCTTTGGTCAACGACCCGAAATTGTTACTGCTTGACGAACCCACCACCGGCCTAGACCCGCAAGCCCGCCATTTGATGTGGGAGCGACTGCAAATGCTGTTGCAGCAAGGTAAATCCATCTTGCTGACCACCCACTTCATGGACGAAGCCGAGCGCCTGTGCTCCCGCCTCTTGGTGCTGGACCACGGCAAAAAAATCGCCGAAGGCAAACCCCGTGATTTGATCGCCCAGCATTTAGAGCCCGATGTGGTCGAGGTTTATGGCACAGGCGCTTTAGCCTTGCAAGATTCGCCGTTGACCAAACTAGCCGCGCGGGTTGAAATCAGCGGCGAAACCTTGTTTTTCTATACGCAAGATGCCAAACCGCTGCTGGAAGCGCTGCAAGCGCACCCGCAGCTGCGCACGCTGCACCGCCCAGCCAACTTGGAAGATCTTTTCCTCAAACTCACAGGCCGACAAATTCGGGAAGATGCATGAACACGTTAGCAAGCACTCACTTACAAACTAAGAGCCAAAACTTGAGCATCTGGCGTTTGCCAAATTTATCCAGCCGCTGGTGGCCGGTGTTTTTACGCAACTTGCTGGTCTGGCGCAAGTTGGCCATCCCAAGTCTGGTCGGCAACATCGCCGAACCGCTGATGTGGCTGGTCGCCTTTGGCTACGGCATGGGCGCCTTGGTGGGCGAAGTCGCGCCTGTCGCTGGCGATGCCAAAATCCCCTACATTTTGTTTTTAGCCAGCGGTAGCATATGCATGAGCGCCATGCAAGCCGCGTCGTTCGAGGCCTTGTATTCAGCCTTTTCACGCATGCACGTGCAAAAAACCTGGGACGGCATCATGAACGCGCCCGTCAATTTAGACAATATTTTGATGGCCGAAATGCTCTGGGCGGCCTTCAAATCGCTCTTCACCGTCACGGCGATTTTGGGCGTCATGCTGGTTTTAGGCATCAGCCACAGCCCCAAACTGTTGGTCGCTTGGCCGATTTTGCTGGGCGTGGGCATCACGTTTAGCTGTATCGCGTTGATTTTCAACGCTTTGGCCAAGGGTTACGACTTCTTTACCTACTATTTCACCCTGTTTTTGACGCCGATGATGTTTTTGAGTGGCATTTTCTTCCCCCGCGACCAGCTGCCCCACGTCGTCAAAGTCATTTCCGACTGGCTGCCGCTGACCAATGCCGTCGAGCTCGTGCGTCCGCTGTTCATGGACCAATGGCCAACCAACCCATGGCTGCACATCGCCGTGTTGACGGCCTATGCGGTGCTGGGATTTTGGCTGGCTTTGGCGTTGACGCGCAGGCGATTTAGAGCGTAAATTTGTACAATCCGACGCAATTTTGCTATATTTTTAATAGCATTAAAGACAATAAATACGCCGGCTAGATGCCAATTTAGCCCTTAAAAAGCTAGATTTTTAAGGGTTTCCATGTTTTTTGAGTTTTCAACGTGCCCCTGGGCGCGGTGGTGCGCAGATCTCATCGAACGGGCCACACTGCCCATTTGGTGCGGGGCGGCCACCACCTTGCACTTGGGCAGGCGGTGCACGCTGCGGCACGGCTTGTTGTACTTGAGGTGCAAAGGGTCGTACCTGCACCGCTTCTCGAACGCCGGGAGTGACGGGGCGAACTTGCGCGGTTGGTGCGCGCCAGTTGTAACCGCTGCCGTAGCCTGAGCCGTAGCCAGCCCACGGCCTGCTTGCCCAGTTTTGGCGCTGCGAGTACCAAGGGTAATCGGTGTAATAGTTGTCCCAATAGTTGCCCAAGCTGAAGGTGACAATGCCCAGGCCAACGGTTGGTCCGTAGCTCATCACCGGCACATTTCGGCCTAGGTAGGGGTAGACAATGCTGCCAGAGTAAACCCAGCCCCGCGAGCTACCGACCACCACATCGCACCATTTGTAGTCTTGCAGGCAGCCGTAAATCGTCATCGGCGTGCCGGAACCCAGGGTGGCAACAATGGGGTAATCGCGCGAGGGGCCCGCCCGCATGTTGACGGTCTGAGACGCATAAGCCAGTTGCTGCGACCAAGCAACCGTGGGCACGGCGACGAGAGCGGCTGACAATAAACACAGTGCTTTTAGCTGGTTTCGCATGGTTTGTCCTTCAAAGTTGCAGTAAGGTGTCAGACCCGTAGAACCGTGCAAGGTTCTGTGAAGTTCCTGTAAAGGTATGACAAACCTAGCTAACTTTATCATCAGCCTGTGGCGCCAGCCCAGTTACATATCTCTAGTCAAACAGTTGCAATGCGTGGTGCTTCAAATGGTCTTCCATGAACGTGGCGATAAAGTAATAACCGTGGTCATAAGCGGCATGGCGGCGCAAAGTCAGTGGTTGATTGGCGCTTGCACAGGCTGCTTCAAACAAATGGGGGTGCAGTTGGCTTGGCAAAAACGCATCGGCCAAACCTTGGTCGATCAAGATGCCGGCCGGGTAAGGTGCGGCGGTTTGCGTTTGCATCAAGGCGCTGGCATCATGGGCGAGCCAGGTCTGGCGGTCTGCGCCTAGGTAGCCGGCGAAGGCTTTTTCACCCCACGGACACTGGGTGGGTGCACAAATCGGCGCAAAAGCGGATAACGACTTGAACTTACCAGGGTATTTGAGCGCCAAGGTCAGCGCCCCGTGCCCACCCATCGAGTGTCCAAAAATACCTATCCTGTTTGCATTCAGCGGCAAAGTTGTCGTCACCAATGGCAATAGCTCGTTGAGCAAGTAGCTTTCCATGCGCCAGTAGCTGGCCCACGGCGCTTGGGTGGCGTCCAGATAAAAGCCGGCCCCGACGCCAAAATCCCAGTCCGTCGTTGCACCTGGTATGTTCTGTGGCGCCGCACCGCGAGGGCTGGTATCTGGGCAAATAAGTGCCAATCCCAACGCTGCTGCAAAGCGTTGTGCGCCAGCTTTGACCATGAAGGTTTCTTCCGTGCACGTTAAACCCGCCAAGTACAACAAGGCGGGAACGGGGCCATTGGCAGCTTGCGGCGGCAAGAAAACAGAAAACCGCATGGGCAGACCGATTTCAGCCGATGTATGTTCGTAAAAACGTTGCACACCGCCAAAGCAAGCGTGTTCAGAGAGGATTTTGAGCGTTTCAGGCATGCAATGGTGTCGCGATAACCGCGTTAAAAATGAATCACGGTGCGAATCGACTTGCCTTCATGCATCAAGTCAAAAGCCTCGTTGATCTGCTCCAGCGGCATGTTGTGGGTGATGAAGGGGTCCAGATCAATGTCACCCCGCATGGCGTCTTCCACCATGCCGGGCAACTGCGTGCGGCCTTTCACGCCACCAAAAGCACTGCCGCGCCAAACGCGCCCGGTGACCAGTTGGAACGGGCGGGTAGAAATCTCTTGCCCAGCGCCCGCCACGCCAATGATGATGGACTCACCCCAACCTTTATGGCAGCATTCCAAGGCGGCGCGCATCACATGGACGTTGCCAATGCACTCAAAGCTGAATTCCACGCCGCCATCGGTCATAGCCACAATCACGTCTTGAATCGGTTTGTCAAAATCTTTCGGGTTGATGCAATCCGTTGCGCCCATGGTTTTAGCCAGGTCAAACTTGCTGGGGTTGGTGTCAATCGCGATGATGCGGCCCGCTTTGGCCTGACGCGCTCCTTGAATCACAGCCAAACCAATCGCACCCAGGCCAAACACGGCCACCGTGTCGCCTTCTTTGACTTTGGCCGTGTTGTGCACCGCGCCAATGCCTGTGGTCACGCCGCAGCCCAGCAAACACATCACGCCCAGTGGCGCAGTGGGGTTGATTTTGGCCAAAGAAATTTCGGCCACCACGGTGTATTCGCTGAAGGTGCTGGTGCCCATGTAGTGGTACAGCGGCTTGCCTTCATACGAAAAGCGCGTCGTGCCATCTGGCATCAGGCCTTTGCCCTGCGTGGCGCGGATTTTTTGGCACAAATTGGTTTTACCAGACAGGCAAAATTTGCACAGACGGCATTCGGGTGTGTACAGCGGAATCACGTGGTCACCCACCGCCACACTGGTCACGCCTGCACCGACCTGAACCACAATACCGCCACCCTCGTGCCCTAGCACGGCTGGGAACACGCCTTCCGGGTCATCGCCGCTCAAGGTGTAGGCATCGGTATGGCACACGGCGGTGTGGGTGATTTTGACCATCACCTCGCCTGCTTGGGGCGGGGCAACATCAATCTCGACGATTTGTAGGGGTTCGCCTTTGGCAAAGGCAACGGCTGCACGTGATTTCATGGTAATTCCAAAAAAAGGTCTAGTAGGTCAAATCGGTCAAACAAGCTTCAAAAATCACTTTAAATAAGCGCGCACCAGGCTCATGGTTTGGTTCAGGCTGTCGTCTACAGCGGTATTCGCCACGCCTGAAACGACGGCAGTTTGCGTAAAAGTCTCACGCAAATGGCCTTCAAGCACTTCCGCCATCAAGCCGTTGGTCGCACCGCGCAAGGCCGACAGCTGTTGCAACAACGCACTGCAGGGCGTTCCTACCTCGACGGCTTTTTCAAGCGCCAAAGCCTGCCCCTGGATACGGCGCAGGCGGGTGATGGCGCTTTTCTTTTCTTCAACGGTGTATGGCATGGCAATCGATTCTGAATATAGTGGGTACTAGTATACAGTATAAATTTGCTTCTACATCAATTGAAATGCATCAAATATCGCTATAAATAATATAGCTACTTAGCTAATAAATACAATGCTAGATGCCGATTTGCGGCATCAAATTTGACTATAAATCATAACTATTTTGAGCGGTGGCTTTGATCATAACCGCCGCTTTCTCAGCCGTCATGATGACAGGCGCATTTGTGTTACCCGCCACAATGCGCGGCATGATGGATGCGTCGACCACGCGTAGGCCCGTCATGCCGTGCACGCGCAGCTCGCTGTCCACCACGTTCAACGGGTTGGCGTGCGGGCCTTCCAGCGGGCCCATTCTGCAGGTGCCGACGGGGTGGTAGATGGTGTCGGCGTAGTTGCGGATGACGGCTTCAATCTGCGTGTCTGTCGTCGCATTGGCCGTGGCTGGCAACTCTTTGCCACGGTAGCCGGCGAGGGCGGGTTGGCTCAAAATCGTGCGCATTTGCTTGAAACCTTGCACCATGCGGCGCATGTCGTCGGGGTCGGCCAAGAAGTTGGGGTCAATCAGCGGCGCGGCCATGGGGTCGCTGCTGGCTAGGGTGACGCGGCCTCGGCTTTTTGGTCGCATCAGGCAAATATGGCTGGAATAGCCATGGCCAAAGGTCGGTTTGCGGCCATGATCCACCAGTTTGCCAACGACGAAGTGCAGCTGCAAGTCAGGCGTAGCCTCATCGGGGCTGGTTTTGATGAAGCCACCGGCCTCAGCAAAATTGGTCGTCAACATGCCAGTGCGGTGCTTGCGCCACTCAAAAATACCTTTGATGGCTTGCACCAAGCCGCTGAGCGAGACGCCAAACAAATCCTTCAAATGCGGTGCGTTGACGACCTGAACCACATCAATGTGGTCGTGCAGGTTTTCACCCACACCCGGCAAGTCGTGCACCACGGCGATGCCGTGTTTTTGCAATTCAGCGGCTGGCCCCACGCCTGACAGCATCAAAATTTGGGGTGATTGCAAGGCTCCAGCGCAGAGCAATACTTCTTTGGAGGCTTTGATTTGTTTGATTTCAGCGCCTTGGCGGTATTCCACGCCCACGGCGCGCTTAACACCTGAATTTACGCCTGAATTATCTTCCGTCAAAATCCGCGTGGTGTGGGCGCTGGTGATGACGGTCAGGTTGGGACGGGCTAAATTCGGGGTCAAGTAAGCTTTGGCGGCGCTGTAGCGTTCGCCGTTTTTGTGGGTGACTTGGTGCATGCCCACGCCGTGTTGCTCGGCACCGTTGAAGTCTTTGCTCTCGGGATGGCCGGCTTGCTTGCCCGCTTCGATGAAAATAGCGCCGTATTTGCTGGGGCTGCGCAAGTCCATCACGTTCAACGGGCCGCCTTTGCCGTGAAATTCCGCATCTATGGCGTCAAACATGCGCTCGTTGTTCTCGGCTTTTTTGAAGTAGGGCAGCACGTCGGCATAGCGCCAGCCGGGGTTGCCTTGCTCGGCCCAGTGGTCGTAGTCCGACTTGTGACCACGCATGTAAACCATGGCGTTGATAGAGCTGGAGCCGCCCAGCACCTTGCCGCGCGGTTGGTAGCCTTTGCGACCGTTTAGTCCAGCTTGTGGCGTGGTGCTAAACCCCCAACCAGCTGCGCCCGTGCGTGCCAACAACGCCAAACCGGCGGGGCAGTGGATCAGCACGCTGCTGTCAACCGGGCCAGCTTCGAGTAAAGCCACTGTAATAGCAGGGTCTTCGCTGAGCCGAGCTGCCAAAACGCAGCCCGCAGAGCCGCCGCCGATGATGATGTAGTCGAACATGAATAAATTGCCTAAAAGTTGCCTAAAAACGAATCTAACAAGCAATATATAGGAGGGCTTGGAAAATATTTAAGGAGTTCATACCAATGATTGCCCCGATTTACCCTGATGGAATGATTTTTATAAATTAAATTGTACGCAATTTAATTGCGTGCTATAATTCAACCATGAACGCAGCACATCGCACGGAAGCATCAAACAAAGCAATCAACAATCCAGCTTTGTTGCTGGACAACCAGCTGTGTTTTGCTTTGTATTCCACCTCCTTGGCGATGACCAAGCTCTACAAACCGTTGCTAGAAACGCTGGGGCTGACGTATCCGCAATATTTGGTCATGTTGGTGCTGTGGGAGCGCGATGGGTTGATGGTGTCTGAGCTGGGCGAACGCCTGTTTTTAGACTCCGGCACGCTGACGCCCTTGCTGAAACGCTTGGAGTCAGCCAGTTTGATAGCCCGTATTCGCGATGTGGAAGACGAGCGCCGTGTGCACATCACACTGACCGCAGCTGGGCGAACCCTGAAAACCCAAGCCGTCAGCATTCCCGATTGCATTTTGAAAGCCAGCCAATGCAGCTTGCCTGACATCGTGGCGCTGACGCAGCAGGTGCAAACGCTGAGAAGCAATCTAAACCCGCCCGCAATTTAACCCGCCTCTTTGAGGCTTAACCTGAGAGAAGAGAAAACCATGACAACCAAAATCGAAAAAGTCTTGTACAAAGCCAATGCCACAGCTACCGGCGGTCGTGACGGCCACGCCGTCAGCTCGGACGGTCTGTTGAATGTCAAACTCGCACCACCTAAAGAATTGGGCGGCATGGGCGGCGCGACCAATCCTGAACAATTGTTTGCCGCAGGCTACAGCGCTTGCTTCATGGGTGCGATGAAGCACGTGGCCGGCATGAAAAAGCTGACCATTCCAGCGGACGCCAACGTCAACGCCACTGTCGGCATTGGCCAAATCCCAGCAGGTTTCGGCATTGAAGCGCAATTGGTGGTGAGCTTGCCCGGCATGGACCGTGCAGCAGCGCAAGATTTGATCGATGCAGCGCACCAAGTGTGCCCGTACTCAAACGCGACACGCGGCAACATTGAAGTGAGCTTGGCGTTGGCGTAAACTCCTTTAGGTGTGTCACCTATGCAGCCTGCCCGACTAGTCGCGGCAGGCTGTTTCGTTTAGAGTCTGACCATATGAGTACACAATTTTTAGTCAGCCAAGACCCGCAAGACCAACTGCAACGCACAAAACTGCTCACCACCGAAGATACGCCCTTGGCAGAAGGTCAAATTCGCCTGCGCGTTAACCACTTTGCGCTCACCTCCAACAACATCACTTATGCCGCGTTTGGTGGGGCGATGAACTATTGGAACTTTTACCCCAGTGGTGAAGCGGGTTGGGGCATTATTCCTGTGTGGGGGTTTGCAACGGTGGTGCAGTCACTGCATTCAGGCGTAGCTGTGGGAGAAAAGCTCTATGGCTACTACCCCATGGCCAGCAGCGTGGTTTTAGAGCCCACTAAATTAAACGAAAAAAGCTTTGTAGATGGAGCGGCGCACCGCGCAGAGCTGCATCCCGTCTATAACCAATACATGCGCACCGCCAGTGATCCGTTTTACAAGCCAGACACCGAAGCCATCCAGGCGCTGCTGCGACCTCTTTTCATCACTTCGTGGTTGATTGATGATTTTTTTGAGGACAACCAATTTTTCGGTGCAAACACCGCCATTTTGTCCAGTGCCTCCAGCAAAACAGCCTATGGCACAGCGTTTCAGCTGAAACAGCGCGATGGTCTAGAAGTCATTGGCTTAACGTCGCCAAGCAATGTGGCGTTTTGTGAAGGCTTGGGTTGCTATCACCGTGTGTTGACGTACCAGCAATTAGATCAAATCAAAACCGATGCCGCATGTGTGTACATCGATTTTGCGGGCAATGCAGCTTTGCGTAGCGATATACACACGCGCTTCGTCAATTTGAAATACAGCTGCTCCATTGGTGGCACGCATGTTGAAAACTTGGGTGGCTCGAAAGGTCTAGCTGGTCCCAAAGCCATCTTATTTTTCGCCCCTGCGCAAATCAAAAAACGCATTGATGAATGGGGTGGCGCAGAGTTTGGCAAGCGCATGGTGCAAGCGTGGACGAGCTTTACTACGACAGTGACGCAATCTACACCGCCTTGGTTGTCAACACAGCAGCATGTGGGCGCGGATGCAGTAACGCATGCTTATGCTCATGTGTTGGGTGGGCGCGGTGACCCACGCGTGGGTCATATCTTGTCGTTGAGTTGAGCGCGCAGCTCATCGCGCAGGCTTCTGACCTCAGCCCGCAAAGTCCCAATTTCTTGCATCAAATCGCGCTCAATCTGGCGCTCTTCGGTTTCTACAAATATGGCGGCTACCGATGCTGTGACCAGTGACAACACGGCTAGACCGAATAAAACAACGATGACAGAAAATGCGCGTGAAGCATGTGTGCTGGGCACGATGTCGCCGTAGCCCACCGTGGCAGCTGTGGTGAAAGCAAGCCAAAGACCATCACCAAAAGTAAGCGCGCGCGGCTCCAATATCCAAAACCCTGCACCGCCCAAACTTAAAATCAACAAGCAAAGTACCAAGGAGTACAGCAAGCCGCGGCGGGTTATCAATTGTTTGCGGTTTTGCCAGCGTGTCATTTGTTCTACTGTAACCAGTCTGATGCCTGAATGCTTGACTTGTATCAACATGACGTATCAAGTTAGACTACAAACTGACAAGCAGATTTATTTTGTAGGATAGTCAGGGGAATATCCTCATGTACAAAGGCAATCAGCATGAAAGTGGCTTTGTTATCGGACATACACGCCAATATTCAGGCTTTTGATGCCTGTTTGGCGCATGCACGTTTGCAAGACGCACAGCAATTTGCAATTCTTGGCGATTTGGTGGGCTATGGCGCTGATCCTGTGGCGGTTGTTCGGCAAGTTCAAGCATTGGCTGCCGAGGGTGCTTGGGTGGTCAAAGGCAACCACGATGCGATGGCTGTATCACCACCTGCACAGGTAAGCAGTGTCGGGGACAGCACAGCAGCGTGGACGCATGCGCAGCTGGACAACGATCTGCTGGATTTTTTAGACAAACTGCCCATGAGCCTAGAGAAAAGCATGCTTTTTTTAGTGCATGCCAGCGCAAACGAGCCAGAGCTTTGGCGGTATGTGGTTGATGAACGATCTGCAGGCGCAAGTTTAGATGTAGCAGCAAAATTACCAGATGTTCGCTATGTGTTTGGCGGTCATGTTCACGAGCAATCGCTGTATTACCGTGGTGCAGGTGCAAAATTAATGCGTTTTAACCCAACCCCAAGCGTGGCCGTGGCCGTGCCCAAACATCGCTATTGGGTGTCCACGATTGGTTCGGTCGGGCAGCCCAGAGACGGCAATTCACAAGCCATGTATGCCATGTTTGACACGGAAAAATGCCGCCTCACGTTTCACCGCGTCTCGTATGACCACGATGCCGCAGCGGCTGCAATACGACAAGCGGGTCTGCCAGGCTATATGGCTGACAGGTTGGAGGCAGGACGATGAAGCTGCTCGCCAGTGGTACGCAATTAGATGGCTTCACCATAGATGCCTGCATCCATCACGGCAGCATGGCGCATATTTATAGCGTGCATTACAGCGAAGGAAATGCAAGCCGTGCCATTGATCCGGGTTTTCCCATGCTCATGAAGGTCCCCCGCATGACGCCCGGTGATGGTGCAGAAACGATTGTCAGTTTTGAGGTCGAGCAGCAAATCATGCAAGATCTATCAGGTGTGCACGTGCCAAGATTTGTGGCAGCGGGTGATTTGGAGCACATGCCCTATCTGGTGATGGAGCATGTGCCCGGCCAAACGCTGCAAGATTGGCTAGATGCGCCTCAACTTCCCATTGTCGAAGAGTTGGCGTCTTTGGGATCGGCTGTGGCAATCGCAGCACATAGTTTGCATCAGCAAAATACAGTCCATCATGACCTGAAGCCGACCAACGTCATGGTTCGACCCAACGGCAGTGTCGTTTTGATAGATTTCGGCCTATCTTGCCATGCGCATTTTCCAGATTTGTTGGCGGAGGAGTTGCGCAAGGCCGTTGGCTCGCCAGCCTGGATTGCGCCCGAGCAAATTGTCGGCGTTCGCGGCGACGTGCGAAGTGATATTTTTGCGATTGGTGTGATGCTGTACCAGTTGGCGACGGGTGAGTTCCCGTTTGGTGAGCCGCAGACAGTGGGTGGCATGCGGCAACGGCTTTGGATGGATCCACCTCCGCCGCGCAAGTTGCAACCAAAAACGCCACCTTGGCTACAGGAAATTATCATGCGTTGTCTGGAGCCTGAGGCGGTTAAACGCTATCCGTCAGCGGCTCACTTGGCTTTTGATCTGCGACATCCTGACCATATCATCGTGACCGACAGAGGATACAAAACGGAAGGCACAGGGTTTATAACGCATTTCAAACGCTGGCTAAACGCTGCTGGTATGGACTACAAGCCCAGTGCGCTGCCGATGCAGCAACTATCAGAGGTGCCCATTGTGATGGTGGCTTTGCCTCATAAAGAGGCTAATGACGCAACCTTGTACGCTTTGCGGAGAAAAGTAGCAAATACATTGGGCACGCGGCCCGGTGCCAAACTGGCTTGCGTGACGGTGATCTCAGACAAAGAAACGCATACAACGAGCGATGACAACAGCGAAACGAGTGTGCACCGCAAGTACCTCAGCCGCTTGCGGCATTGGGCGCAACCCTTGGATTTAACAGGTCATCAAGCTTCGTACCATGTGCTGGAGTCGGGTGATGTGGCTCAAGCTTTGGTGGATTATGCCGTGGGCAACCATGTCAGCGTCATTGTTTTAGGCGCTGCCACACATGGGCTGATGATGCGGCGTTTGGTTGCGACTGTACCTATCAAGGTCGCCATGAATGCGCCTTGCACGGTGATATTGGTAAAGCAGCCGCTGCCGTTTGTGATGCTGAACGAACCCACAGAACTCTGAAAAGTCGAGATTATTTCATCAGTGAAGGCAACCACAAGCTAAGCTGGGGAAACGCGATCAACAGCCCAAGTACAAAAATCATTGTCAAAACGAAAGGCCAGCAGCCTTTAAAAATATTGCCAAGTCCAACTTTAGGCAACAAAGTGTTGATGACAAAGAGATTCATCCCCACGGGTGGTGAAATCAAGCCGATTTGAACAATCATCACAATCAATACACCAAACCAAACAGGGTCAAAACCCAGAGCGGTGACAATGGGGAAAAAGAGAGGAATGGTGAGCAACACCATGGTCAGTTCTTCCATCACAGTACCCAGCACAATATAGATAAACATCATGGCGGTGACGATCAAGACTGGCGATAAACCCAAATGCGTGATCCATTCTTTCAGGTCATTCGGCATGGTGGTGAAGTTAACAAAGTTGGCAAAAATGGTAGCCGCAATCAAAAGTGTAAACAGCATGGCCGTGGTGCGGGCAGATTCCACCAGCACTTGAAACAAAATCGCCCATGTCAACCGGCGGCGCGCCAGCGCAAACAAAAATGCGCCTGCAGCACCAAAGCCAGCACCCTCAGTAGCGGTAAATAAACCGCCATAAATGCCGCCCAGCACCACAAAAACGAGTAAAACAACGCCCCAAATGCCACGCAAAGCAGCCCATCGCTCGGGCCAAGTACTGCGTTTGCCGGCTGGTGCGTGTTCTGGGTCTTTGCTGGTCATGTAAACAATCGCGCCCATCATCAACAGCGCGGTCAAAATACCTGGAATAACACCCGCAGCAAATAATTTACCAATATTGGTTTCGGTGATGATGCCGTAAATCACCATGATGGTGGAGGGTGGAATCATGATGCCCAGCGTGCCGCCAGCCGCCATCACACCCGTAGCCAGTGAGTCGCTGTAGCCCATCTTTTTCATACTAGGGTAGGCAACCTTGCTCATGGTGGCTGCTGTGGCGATGGATGAGCCGCAAATCGCGCCAAAACCAGCGCAGGCTGCCACTGTTGCATGGGCCAAACCACCACGAAAATGCCCGATGAAAGCATAAGCGGCAGCAAACAGTTCATGT
>JAYSZH010000083.1:0-1752 GCA_043738155.1 Polaromonas sp.
GTTGCAAACAGCATTGGCTACCCAGTGATGATTAAAGCCAGTGCGGGTGGTGGTGGCAAAGGCCTTAGGGTGGCGTTCAATGACAAAGAAGCCTTCGAAGGTTTTACCTCGTGCCGCAACGAAGCCAAAAACAGTTTTGGTGATGACCGCGTGTTCATAGAAAAGTTTGTTGAGGAGCCGCGCCACATCGAGATACAGCTGATGGGCGACAGCCATGGCAATGTGATTTATTTGAATGAGCGTGAATGCTCTATTCAGCGCCGCCACCAGAAGGTGATTGAAGAAGCGCCGTCGCCGTTCATTACAGATGCCACGCGCAAAGCGATGGGCGAGCAGGCGGTGCTGCTTGCCAAAGCGGTGAAGTACCAGAGCGCGGGCACGGTTGAGTTTGTCGTCGGCAAAGACCAGAGCTTTTACTTTCTTGAAATGAACACGCGCCTGCAGGTTGAGCACCCGGTGACTGAATGCATTACCGGGCTTGATCTGGTCGAGTTGATGATTCGCGTGGCCGCGGGTGAAAAGCTGCCGCTGGAGCAGAAAGACGTGCAGCGCAATGGCTGGGCGATGGAATGCCGCATCAATGCCGAAGACCCGTTTCGCAGCTTTTTGCCAAGTACCGGGCGACTGGTGCGCTTTCAGCCGCCGAAGGAGACCATGTTTGCAGCCGAAACAGCGAACCTGCATGGCGTTCGCGTCGATACAGGCGTACAGGACGGCGGTGAAATCCCGATGTTTTACGACTCCATGATCGCCAAACTCATCGTCCACGGCAAAGACCGGCTCGACGCCATTGCCAAAATGCGTGAAGCGCTCAACGGCTTTGTCATTCGCGGCATTAGCAGCAACATTCCTTTTCAGGCGGCGTTGCTGGCGCACCCCAAATTTGCGGCGGGTGATTTCAACACCGGATTTATTGCTGAGAATTACGGCAAAGGCTTCAAGGCTGAAGACGTGCCACATGCTGACCCTGACTTCTTAATTGCGCTGGCTGCATATGTCAATCGCCGCATGTTGGGGCGTGCGGCTGGTATCAGCGGCCAGTTACCGGGACACAGCGTAGCGGTCGGTATGGAGTTTGTTGTGGTCCAACTTGGGGCAGACGGACAAAACACCAGACAAAGCGTTGTCGTCACTGATTTTGAAGCCAAATCGGGCTCCAGCCGAATAGATACGGGCGCAAGCAGCTATGAAATATGTAGCACCTGGCATTTGGGCGGCGCGCGCATTCGCGGCACGGTCAATGGCCAGCCGTTCACGGCGCAGGTTGAACGCGGCGTAGGCAAGAACCCCCTGGCTATTCGCATCGCCCACAACGGTGCGCGGCTTGATGCGCTGGTCTTATCGACACGCGCAGCTGAGCTTTACACGCTCATGCCGCACAAAGCACCGCCTGACATGAGCCGGTACGTGCTGTCACCCATGCCGGGTTTGCTGGTTGATGTAGCTGTGCAAGTCGGTCAAAAAGTGCAGGCCGGTGAACGCGTGGCAGTGATTGAAGCGATGAAGATGGAAAACGTGCTGTTTGCCATCGCCGATGGCGTGGTGAACAAAGTGCTGGCCGCCAAAGGTGAAACGCTGGCGGTTGACCAGCCGATTGTTGAGTTTGCTTAAATTTCAAAAAGTTGTACGATAATAAAATCGTTCAACCAAAAGGTGAATTTATGTCGTCTGTCGCACTTTCCCCCAAATTTCAGATCGTTATACCCAAAGACGTTCGAAAATTGTTTAATTTGCTGCCCGGTCAGCAAATGC
>JAYSZH010000084.1:0-11449 GCA_043738155.1 Polaromonas sp.
CCAACATCGTCAACCCTGGCGCTTTACAGGTTCGTCGATAAATATTGCGCGGCACCCTGTCCTGCTGCAAAACCGCTGGATAAACAAGCCGTCAACAAATATCCGCCCGTAGGCGCTTCCCAGTCCAGCATCTCACCCGCGCAGAATAGTCCGCTTGAGACGCCAGCGGTGAGGTTTTCATTGACTTGCAGCATCAGCGCTGCGTTCATCCCCTCAAACACCACGCCGCCCGCGCTGCTGATCGCCTCGTCAATCGGGCGGGCTGATTTCAGTGTGATCGGCAATGCTTTGATACCGGCAGCCAAAGCAGCAGCATCATTCATAGCGTCTTTACCCAAAATTTCATACAGCAACGCCACTTTGATGCCATCCAGCTTCAAGCGACTCTTCAAATGACTCACCAATGAGCGTGACCCCCGCGGATGCCTCACCTCGACCAATACTTGCTCCGCCGTTCTGTCCGGCAGCAAATCAAGCTGAAAAGTAGCCATTCCGTTCGCAGCGATATCGTCCCGTAGCCAGCTAGAAGCCGCATAAATCAAGCTACCTTCCACACCGGTACTGGTCGCCACAAACTCGCCCTGTTTTTGAAATCGAGGTGTGTCTACGTCATTAGATTGCACCGTGATTGCCACTGTTTTGAACGGTTGCCCCGCAAACTTCTCTGCAAAATAAGCGCTCCAACCCACATCAAACCCGCAGTTCGATGGCAGCAGCGGTTTGATCTGAACACCCTGCTTTTCCAAGACCGGCACCCAAGCCCCATCCGACCCCAGCCGTGCCCAGCTGCCACCACCCAACGCCAACACGACCGCATCAGCCTGCACGGTGACATTGCCCGTTGACGTTGCAAACAGCAAATGATGCCCAGTTTTCTGAGACTCTGACGTCTTATCGTCCCACCCCAACCACTTATGCCGCATGTGAAACCGCACCCCTGCCACGCGCAATTGATGCAGCCAAGCCCGCAACAATGGCGCGGCCTTCATATTTTTAGGAAACACCCGCCCTGACGAGCCTACAAACGTTTCCACGCCCAGCCCATGCGCCCAAGTTTGCACGTCCGCCGCACCAAATTGCTTCAATAAAGCCCCAATTTCGTCATTTCTAGCCCCAAATCGCGAAACAAACGGCTCCACAGCCTCAGAATGCGTCAAATTCAGCCCGCCCTTGCCCGCCAGTAAAAATTTGCGTCCCACCGAGGGCATGGCGTCATACACATCCACATGCAAACCTGCTTTGATGGCTTCTTGCGCAGCCATCAAACCCGCTGGGCCACCGCCAATAATGGCTACTGATTTAGTCGTTTTCCCCGTTTTATCCACAAATTCTTTCAAAATTTTCCATAAAAAACCAACTCCGTTCGGACTGAGCTTGTCGAAGTCTTCAAGAACCCTTCGACGAGCTCAGGGCGAACGGAGACTCCTTCAATTCACTTCAACCATCTTCCCCGTCGCCGTCAAAAACGCCGCTTTCACCGTCTCACCCGCATAACAAGCTTGCACCGCAGCGATATAAGCATTCATTTGCGCCACCAATTCAGGCTTGCTCTGCGGTTGCGACTCCGATTTGTAATCCAGCACCCACCACGCCCCCGTGTCTTTGCGACGCACCAAGCGGTCTAGGCGCAGGAGTTTACCTTGCGCAGTCAGCTCAATTTCGTTACCCTGCCAGCTAACTATTGTCTCGTCCCAAGCCCAAGCGCCCTCACCTGCCATGATGCGCTGCGCCATCTGCGCGGCTTGGCTTGCTTCTTGACTGCTCAGACTGAACTCCAAAGCCACCGCATCAACTGCTGTTAAATCAGCCCGCTGCAGCAAGCGGTGCATGGCTTGGCCTAAGCGTGACTCTAGGGATTCAAGAGATTCATCTGAATTTGCTATATTTTCAATAGCATACTCATCAATAAATATGCCGGCTAGAGTCGTATTTGACACCTTATTTGAGGTATTTTCAGTATTCTCTATGCTCGGAAGTACCCAAAGTTCAATGAGCGCCGAAACGTCCGCATTCAACAGAGGCTCTCCATCAGCCCCTGTATCGTCGTTCCCGCGAAGGCGGGAATCCATGGTGGCACTTGTGGATTCCCGCCTGCGCGGGAATGACGGATCCAATTCACTCACCGCTTGCATCCGCTGCCACCAACTATCCGTGTTTGCATATCTCGGCTGGCTGCTGGAGATGACCAATTGCTCACGCGCACGTGTCATCGCCACATACAAAGCGTTCAATTCTTCACGCAGCCTTGCCTGCTTTTCGACCTCAAACGCAGCGGCGGCACTGGGCGCGGGACGGCTTTCACTGGCTAAAAACACGAAACTCGTCGGCGTTTCCGTCTCACCCGGCCAGTCCACCAGCACCCGCATCGACGCTGCTGGTGTAGGCGTGGCGTCAGCATCCAAGATGATGACGACATTAGCCTCCAAGCCCTTCGCGCCGTGAATCGTCAGCAACCGAATCGCGCTGTGGTCACTGGTCATGGGCGATTTCACGGTTTGGGTGACGTCTGCCATGTCAGATTCACCGTCTGAATTTGCCGCACTGAGTCCAGCCTTCATGGCGCGAACAAAGGCATACGGCGTCAAATACCGCGCTTGGTCGATGTCCAATGCGGCACTCAGCAAAGCATTCAAATTCGCCAAAACGGCATCCCGTCGCGTCGCTGGGGCAGCGCTGGCGTAGCGGGCCAGCACGTCGCCATCGTGAAATATCGCGTCCAAAGCGTCGTGCGGCGGCAAGCTGCCAATCCAGCTCTTCCACAATGCCAATTTAGCCCCTAGCCTACGTATTTCATGCCTTAAATGCTCTGAATTTTGTAGCAAGCTAAACCATGAATTTGGCCATGAATTTGACCACGAGTTTGACGATAAAGCAGAAACTGCATCGATGCTACTTTTCGCAGATTTGAACTCTACGGCAATCGCCACCAAATCATCATCCGTCACCCCAAACAGCGGCGACTTCAACGCTCGGGCGAGCGACAAATCATGCGTGGGCGACACCAAAACATCCAGCAGTGCAACAATATCTTGCACCTCTGGCGCATCCGATAGATTGGTTTTTTCGGGCTGCTGGCTGGCGATGCTGAGGGTTTGCAGCTCGGTTTGCATCAACGACAGCCGCGAGCGCTTTCGCGCTAACACCATGATTTCTTTGGGTTTTTTACCCGATTGCAACAACTGCTG
This sequence comes from Polaromonas sp., assembly GCA_043738155.1. Classification (GTDB taxonomy): domain Bacteria; phylum Pseudomonadota; class Gammaproteobacteria; order Burkholderiales; family Burkholderiaceae_C; genus Aalborgiella. Next base: position 3,186 of record JAYSZH010000084.1, read on the forward strand.
AATGAACTCGGCAGCTTGGCGGCACTCCACAGTCACGATTTTTTCTTCGATTTCGACTTTCGGCTCGGTCAAACTGTCGCGCCAAGTCACTTCAACACCATCGCCTGCGGATTTATCCTTACTTTTATCTTTTGCTTCGCGTTCAATTTGCGGCAACCGCACAACTGCGCCTGCCACCGCAATCTCCGTACTGTGCGCTCGGTAGTCCGAATATTGCTTCACATCCTGCGCCAGCAGCATCACCGTATTCACCGCCTCCACCACCTGCACCGCATTGCGCCGCGTGTGGTCGCAGCTGAGCAAATCGCCGTCTAAACCGTCTTGAACGAACGCCTTCGCAGCTTTGAACACCTGCGGCTCAGCACGTCGAAAGCGGTAAATACTCTGCTTGGGGTCGCCCACGATAAACACCGTTGGTGGCTTGCTGCCCGCGCCCGCGTAGCCTGACAGCCAAGCGTACAACGCCTGCCACTGCAGCGGGCTGGTGTCTTGAAATTCGTCAATCATCAGGTGCTTAACGCGAGCATCCAGCCGCTCTTGCACCCAACCGCTCAGCTCAGAGCTGGACAACATCACCAGCGCGGCCCGTTCCACATCGTTCATATCCACCCAGCCGCGCTGGCGTTTCAGGGCGGCGAATTCGGCGATCAAAATCCGCGTTAACCGCGCCATGCGCTGCTGGTGTTGCCAGGCGGCGTGCTGGGCGATGGCGGCTTGAAAACGGAGCGCCAAATCTTGCGCTCTGGCGACAAGTTCATTCTCAGACAACGCGGCGTTGAACTTGCGCGGCGTACCCTTTTCCGTCAACAAAGCAGCGATAGCAGCACTCAAGTCGTTGTCAGTGATAGCTTTTTCTAGCTCTGCGCCCTTGGCACTGAAGGTTTTTTGAGATGCTGCGCCTAGAATTTTGGCAGCATCAGTGAAAATTCTGCGCCGTACATCATTGCTTGCGTCAGTATTTGAAAAGGCAGCTTCAGGTGAATCACAAGCCGCAAAATCAGGGAAAAACTCAGCGAAATGCGGCACTGAGGCATCAACCAGCCCTTTTCCATTCACCACTTTTTCATCCGCTAGCTGAAATTCCACCCGCTTTGACAACGCCTCGTCCAAAGCTTTCAAGGCTTGCGATTTGCCATATTCCGCAACCAATTCCTCAAAATCGCGCTTGGCAACTTCATCTTTGAGCAACGTCCCAAAAAACCGCCGCCAAACGCTGGGCGTAGCCAGTTTATCGTCTTCCAGCAGGGTGTAATTGGCGGGTAAATTCAAAGCTTCCAGCACCGACAGCGGCGCGGTTCGCAACAATGAGGCAAACCAGCCATGAAAGGTTTTGATCTGCACACCGCGCCCTTGTGAGAGCGTTTTTTGATATAAATTTTGTAGCTGCTCAGGCAATGAATATGCCGGCTGCAGGCCATTTTTATTGAATTTACTGAGCTTATCAAGATCAATGCCGCGAATTTTAAGCTCAAACTCAAGCTTTTCAGGCGTTGCAAAAGCAAATTCCTCCAACCATTCCTGCAAACGCTGGCGCATCTCGCCCGCCGCTTTTTTGGTGAAAGTGATGGCCAAAATTTCGTGCGGCTGGGGTGCCTCTTCCTCCAACAATGCCCGAATCATCCGCGACACCAGCATCCACGTTTTCCCCGCTCCCGCGCAAGCTTCGACCGCGACACTGCGCTGCGGGTCGCAAGCAATGGCGTAAAACTGGGCACTGGAAACGGATTGACCGTTGCGTTCATAGGCGGCGGTCATATATCTTGCCCCCAAAAATCTTTCCTGCACAGCCCACGCGCAGCGCAATAGTCGCAAGCTGCACCCTCGCCCAAAGCAGGCAGCGGCTTGCCAGCGCTGATGGCTTGCATATCTTCCAAAATGCCTTCAATCAAAGCGCTGCGGCTGTGGTCAATGTCTGGCTGGGCGTAGGTTTTGCTCAGCTTTTCGTTGACATTGACATACGCCGCCTCCAAGGTTTCATCCCCCACCAGCGCGGCGTAAAACGCAAGCTGCACGTCTTCCAGCGGTTCTTTTAAGCGCTTGGCGGTTTTGCTGTCGCTCTCGGTTTTGTAGTCCAACACCATTTTTGTGCCATCCGACGACTTATCAATACGATCCAGTTGCCCCACCAGTTTCAAACCAAAATTCCCAATCGACAACTCCCGCCAAACCTCCGCTTGGTCAAACGTCCACCCCTCGGCTTCGTGCCCTATCAACCAGTTCACATAACCATCGCGCAGCTTGGGCCAGGTCGCTTCCCACGGTAAAAACGCATCTTCGGGGATATTTTGAGCAGCTGTTACTTCATTTTTTGCTATATTTAACATAGCTGTATAGGCAATAATTACGCGGGCTAGAGCCATATTTGAGTCTAATTTTGATGATTTTTTAAGATTTTCATGAAAATGGCTCAACACAGCGTGCAACCACGTGCCAAACTCGCGTTTGTCCAACGTTTCTTGCAACTCGTCGTCTTCTTTCAAACCCAGCTGCTGCAGCGCAAAAAACTGATACGGGCAAGTGCGTAGCTTGCTGTAGCCGCTGGCGGACAGACGGGTAGCAGGGAGTTGGCTGCCGTTGGGCTGCGGTTTGGGTGTTGGATTAGATTCTAGGTTTCGCTGAATACGCGGTTCTGGCGCGACAAGTATTGCAGGAAGTTTTGCTGCAAGTTTTTGATCGTTCTGCTTCAGTTTCAATTTCAAATTTAGCTGCAAACTCTGCACCAAGCTGCTGGGCAAAACCGGTTCGCCCGTAGTTTCAGATTTGCGCCACAGCACGTCACACACCGGTGTTTGCAAGGCGATGTGCCAAGCGGCGCGGGTAGCGGCGTCTTGCTCATCGCGGGTGATTAGTCCCAGCGCCAAACGTTCAACGGGCGACCACTGGCCGGGCAGCATGGGCGATGGGTCGAACCGTGCCTCGTCGCAGCCTGCCAAAACCGCCGCTGCAAAGGGGCGCGCTAAGAGCTGACTCATTGGCAAAATCGCCACTTGCGCAAGGTCGGGATACGGCGGTTTGTAGCTTGTGGACTCTAGGGCGGTGTTCACCCACGCGGTGAATTCGGCCAAGCTCCAGCGAAGGTTTGATTCTTGAAAATGCGCTTTTACGTCCAAGTGCAAAGTTTCTATGACTTTGACGCCAGCCAAATCATCTTCTAGCCCTTGCAACAAGCCGCTGTTTTCTAAAGCTGTTCGCAACGCAAGCAACCACGCGCTCAGAATGCGGGGGGATTGCAAACCAGTGCGGGCGGTTTCGATTTTTTGCGTTACTGCCAACAGTTCGTCATTCCCGCACAGGCGGGAATCCACGGTGGCGCTTGTGGATTCCCGCCTGCGCGGGAATGACGGCTCGGATGCATCCTCTTGAGTTACCAACGCCACCCAACTAGCCCAAGACGCCCTATTCGCCTTGCGCACAGTTTTTTCAAGCGCCGCTAATTCGTCAGCATCAATGATCTTGTCATCACTATTCTTCAAAAAATCCAACACAGCGTCGGTACTGGCATTCCAAGCACAGGCTTTCAGATACGCCATCAGCTTGGCAGCGGCGCGGGTGGTGGACAGAATCCAGCCGTTTTCGTCGCGCACTTGCACGTTTTGTGTCGCCAACATGGCGCGGATGCGGCGGGTCAAGGCGCGGTCGGTGGCAGCCAAAGCGACGGGGATTCGCCCCGCTTCAATATGGCGTAGCACGCAAGCAGCGGCGAGCTGCGCCTCGTCGTGGGCATCTTTGGCGGGGTACAAAGTGATGCCAGACAGATTTTCGGGCAGCTCGGTATTAGGTGGTGACAAAAATGCGGTATTTTCACCCCAGTGCAGCATCAAAGCCCGCGCTAATGGGTCACGCTGCAGGCCTTCTAAAACAAACAGGTAATCGGTCTGAGATTTTGCCAGAGCATCATTGAACAACACATCGCTGGCGTAACCGCTAGTCGAGGCCCAATACAGCGCCAACTGTGCAATGGAGGATTCGTTGGCAAACGTAGGCGAAACGATGCCGCCAAACACATCACGCCTGACTTCAGCAGCCCAATCTAGCCGCTTTTTAGGGTGAACGGCTGCAGCACTGGCGGCGAGTTGGTGCGTGGCTTCGACCAAGCGTGTGGTGATCAAATCTTGCTGCGTCGCGTCTAAACCAGTAAAAATGCCCAATTTGGCGGTTTTCAACAACTGCGCCGCTTTGAGTACATCCTGCGCCATCTCAAAGCTGATATCGCCAGCCTCGGGCGAAAATGGATGCAACTGGTTCGCCCAATTAGACGTGGTTTGAAACTGCGGCACAAAGCCTGAGGGGTAAATTTGCGCCCAATGCCGCCTGGCCTGCGGCATGAGCTGTGCGAACGGTAGCAGAACCACGCAGCGCGACAGGTGGATGCCTTTTTTCGTGCAATTTGTATGGATAGCAAGGCACAGTTGCCGCCAATAAGCTGCGTTTAAGTCGCTTAAATGAGGATGGTCAAAATCTGATTCTATTTTTGACACTGAAGGTCTTGCTTTCTGTCACAATGGTCTTACTCTAATGTATCTGTAGTTTTAGAACTTTCTTAAATCTTCTTTTTTCTATTTTTGCCAATTTATAAGGATTTCACCATGGCCAGCGATCTCATCAAACACGTTACCGACGCAACTTTTGAAGCCGACGTGCTCGGTTCTAAAACGCCTGTGTTGGTGGATTACTGGGCCGAATGGTGCGGCCCTTGCAAGATGATTGCCCCAATTTTGGACGAAGTGGCTACTGCTTACGGTTCAAAACTGCAAATCGCCAAAATGAATGTGGACGAAAACCGCGATATTCCAGCTAAATTCGGCATTCGCGGTATTCCTACACTGATGTTGTTCAAAGACGGCCAATTGGCTGCAACCAAAGTGGGCGCTTTGAGCAAATCGCAGTTGACTGCGTTTATTGACGAGCAGATGGCATAAATCCAATATTTGGTCTTCAAAATACAAAAAAAGGCCGAAAAACCAAGGTTTTTGCCCTTTTTTACGCCTGTGCGATATGAATTCGATTTAGGCTAAAAATCTGTCATAATTCGCCCATACCAAGTTTTAGCCGTGATTTCTCCGAACTTGAAGAAATCTGAAACGGCACTTTGAACCAACCCCGTTCCTAGTTAGACCTCCTGAGCAGCCGAAACAAGCGCTCTACCAAAATCCCCCAAATTTTCCTGTATTTCTCAGCTTTTTTCTTGCAACACCCATTTAGGGTTTTTTCATACCTACCCACATGCATTTAAACGAACTCAAAGCCCTCCACGTCTCCGAAGTGCTCAAACAAGCCGAAGAGCTTGAAATTGAAAACACGGGCCGCATGCGCAAGCAGGAGTTGATGTTTGCCATCATCAAAAAGCGCGCCCGCGCTGGCGAACAGGTCTTTGCCGATGGTGTTTTAGAAATTCTGCCCGACGGCTTTGGCTTTTTGCGCAGCCCGGACACCAGCTACACCGCATCGACAGACGACATCTACATCAGCCCCAGCCAGGTGCGCCGCTTCAACCTGCATACCGGCGACATGATCGAAGGCGAAGTCCGCACCCCGAAAGACGGTGAACGCTACTTTGCATTGAACAAGCTGGACAAGGTCAACGGCGGCGGCGCGGATGAGAATAAACACAAGGTCATGTTTGAGAACTTGACCCCGCTCTTCCCCAAAGAGCAGATGAAGTTGGAGCGCGACGTCAAATTAGACAGTAAAAATGACGAGAAGAACAACGAAAACATCACCAGCCGCATCATCGACATCATCGCCCCCATCGGAAAAGGCCAGCGCGCCCTGATCGTGGCTCAGCCGAAAAGCGGTAAAACTGTGATGATGCAGCACATCGCCCACGCGATTTCTGCCAACTACCCCGACAGCTACCTGATGGTCTTGCTCATCGACGAGCGCCCCGAAGAGGTGACTGAGATGCAGCGCACCGTCAAAGGCGAGGTGATCGCCTCCACCTTCGACGAGCCCGCAGCCCGCCATGTGCACGTCGCCGAAATGGTGATCGAGCGCGCCAAGCGCCTGGTTGAACTGAAAAAAGACGTGGTGATTTTGCTCGACTCCATCACCCGCCTCGCCCGCGCCTACAACAACGTCGTCCCAAGCTCCGGCAAAGTCTTGACCGGCGGTGTCGATTCCAACGCCCTGCAACGGCCAAAACGCTTTTTGGGTGCAGCCCGCAATGTCGAAGAAGGCGGTAGCCTGACCATCATCGCCACCGCTTTGATCGACACCGGCAGCCGCATGGACGAGGTGATTTTTGAAGAATTCAAAGGCACTGGCAACTCAGAAATCCACCTAGACCGCCGTTTGTACGAGAAACGCGTGTTCCCAAGTATCCAGCTCAACCGCAGCGGCACCCGCCGTGAAGAGCTGCTTCTGGCCCCAGAAATCCTGCAAAAAACCCGCATCTTGCGCCAGTTTATGTACAACATGGACGAGATCGAGTCCATGGAAATGGTGCTCAAGCAAATGCGCGCGACGAAGAACAACTCCGAGTTCTTTGAAATGATGCGTCGCGGTGGTTAATCAGTCCGTGTTTTAAACGGTTGTATATCAACGGCAGGTACTGGCACTGCAACAGGTTTTTTAGCCATTGCTGGTGCAATATTCGATGTTGGCGTCGGTTGCAGCACTTCACGCGCAGCGCCATCTGCGTTCTTGATGGCCTCGGTCAACACATCAAAACTGGCGCGGCTTTCTCCCAAGCGTGAAAAGTCCAAAGCTGTCATGCCTTGGTCGTTTTTTAGGCTGATATCTGCACCTTCGTCGATGAGCAGCTTCACAGACTGTGCATTCCCGTATTGCGCCGCCATCATCAGCGGTGTGGTTTTGTTGGGGGATTCGGTGTCGATGTAGGCGTGGTTTTCCAACAGCAGCTTGATCATCTCCACATGCCCGCCCGTGGCGGCGTAGTGCAGCGGTGTCCAGCCTGTTTTGTACACGTCCGCGCCGCGTGCGATCAGGCGTTTGGCAAAGGCGGTGTTGCCCTTCAAGGCCGCCATCATCAGCGGGGTTTCATCTTGCTTGCTGCGGGTGTCGACCTTGGTGCCCGACAAATCAAGCAAGGTTTTAGCGACTTTGAGTGAACCTTCCATGAGCGCAATGTGCAAGCCGTGCCGACCCTCGCTGTCCAGCGTATTCGCATCGAAACCACGAAATAAGACAGTGACCAATGCGCCGTCGTTGTCGTTTTTGATGGCTGTGAAATAGTCGTCGATCGGGGCGGACAAGGCGGCCAGAGGAAATGCGACCGCAGCAATCAAGCTGCAAGTCATTGTTTTTAATGTATTTTTTAATGCATGCATAACTAACATCATGCCACAGCTACAGGGTCACACTCTGAAACAAATTGTCAAAATTGCTACTGGTGATGCGTCCTACTTCCTCGACATCCAAGCCTTTGATTTCAGCAATCTTTTTCGCCACAAAGGGCACGTAGGACGGATTATTTGTCTTGCCACGGTACGGCATAGGCGCTAAATAAGGGCTGTCGGTTTCGATCAACAACCTGTCCATAGGCACAAAAGCCGCCACATCGCGCAAATCTTGGGCTGATTTGAAGGTCAAAATCCCCGAAAGCGAGATGTAAAAACCCAAATCCAGCGCTGCACGGGCGACTTCTGCCGTCTCGGTGAAACAATGAAACACGCCACCCGCAGATTTAGCACCCAAGTTTCCCTCGGTTTCGCCCTCTTCCTTGAGAATCGCAATCGTATCGGCAGACGATGCGCGGGTATGAATCACCAAAGGCTTGCGCACATGCTGCGCGGCGTGGATGTGGGTGCGAAAGCGCTCGCGCTGCCATGCCATGTCAGCCACCGTGCGGTCGCCTAGGCGGAAATAGTCCAATCCCGTCTCGCCAATCCCCACCACGCGCGGCAGCCCAGCGCGTTGCACCAGGTCGTCAAACGTCGGCTCCCGCAGCTCTTTGCCTAGCTCTGCACTTGCCTCGTTATCAGGATGCACCCCCACCGTCGCCCAAAAGTTGTCATAACTCGTCGCCAAGCTGTGAACCGCCTCAAACTCCTCCATCGTCGTACAAATGCACAAAGCCCGCGTCACCCTCGCCTCCGCCATCGCAGTGCGGATTTGCGGCAGCTGGGACATCAGCTCAGGGAAGACGAGGTGGCAATGGGAGTCGGTGAACATGAGAATCGGGTATTTTGATGAAAACATTAATTTTAGAGCTTGTAAATGACTCTAGCCAGCGTATTTATTGTTTAAACAGCTATATAATTTATAGCAAAATAAGCAAAAAGCCACTTCATTTTAACAATGAA
>JAYSZH010000085.1:0-4241 GCA_043738155.1 Polaromonas sp.
GGTCGACGATGTGCGCAAGAAGGAGCGCGAACTGCGCCGCATCATTGTGGACAAATGCGGCATGCCGCAGGACAACTTCATCAAGGATTTTCCGGCCAACCTGCTGAATCTGAAGTGGGTCGAGAAGCAGGCCGCCGCCGGCAAGCCGTGGTCGGTCATCATGACCCGCAACATCCCGCCGATCCAGGAACTGCAGCAGCGCCTGACCGACATCCAGTCGCGCGTGGTGGTGCCGCTGGCCCAGCTCAAGGACATCAACAAGCGCATGAACGAAGGCGAGTCGAACTCGCGTGATGCCAAGAAAGAGATGATCGAGGCCAACTTGCGCCTGGTGATCTCGATCGCCAAGAAGTACACCAACCGCGGCCTGCAGTTCCTGGATTTGATCCAGGAAGGCAACATCGGCCTGATGAAGGCCGTGGACAAGTTTGAATACCGCCGGGGCTACAAATTCTCGACCTACGCCACCTGGTGGATTCGCCAGGCAATCACCCGCTCTATCGCCGACCAGGCGCGCACGATTCGCATTCCGGTTCACATGATTGAAACCATCAACAAGATGAACCGCCTGAGCCGCCAGCACTTGCAAGAGTTTGGCTTCGAGCCAGATGCGGGCATGTTGGCTGAGCGGATGGAGATTCCAGAAGACAAGATTCGCAAGATCATGAAGATTGCGAAAGAGCCGATTTCGATGGAAACGCCGATTGGTGACGATGACGATTCGCACTTGGGCGACTTCATCGAAGACGGCCACAACACCGCGCCGCTGGAAGCAGCGATGCAGGCCGGCTTGCGGGATGTCGTCAAAGACATCTTGGATGGCTTGACGCCGCGCGAAGCCAAAGTACTGCGCATGCGTTTCGGTATCGAAATGAGCACCGACCACACGCTGGAAGAAGTGGGCAAACAGTTTGACGTGACGCGTGAGCGGATTCGCCAAATCGAAGCCAAAGCACTGCGCAAACTCAAGCACCCTACCCGTTCAGACAAGTTGCGTAGTTTCATCGATACGCTATAAGTCTAACTATGGCTCTCTAAGCCTAATAGATACAGATACAGATACAAGCATTCTTGCTTGTAAGTATTCTTTAAAACTTAGACGAAACCTTTGGTTTACAAGATTTCATCCCCTATTTAGGGGATGAAAATAGTGAATTTGTGGGATTTTTGACAATTTGTTGTCAGTTTTTTATCTAAAACTGTCAAAAACATAGCTATAAAACTAGGAGCAAGCTAGCTTTTAAGCTATATTTGGTTTACAAAGATATGTTCACAATCGCATCGGCGGTCTTTGACGTGTTCAGAAATTTTTAGTTCAGTTGGTTTTTTATAACAACATTGCCACATTCTTAGATGTGCGCGCGCTTCAGGAGATATAGATCTATGAGTACAAAAGAAAATGCAGCAGTTGCTCAATTGCTAGGTTTGTTGGAGTCACGTTACGCTATTCGCGTGTTGTGGGCTTTGAAAGATGGCCACCCGCAAACCTTCCGTTTGTTGCAAGACAGCGTGGGCGGTGTGACGCCAAACACCCTCAACACCCGCATCAAAGAAATGCGTGAAGCGGGTTTGATCAACCACAACGATTCTGGCTACATAGTTACTTCTGCCGGTGCCGACTTGCTGCGCCGCTTGGGTGACTTGCCGTCGTTTGCGACCAAATGGGTCAACAACCAGGCTAAAAAGAAGTAAATCTTTACTTTGTTTGTGTCTAGGGAAAGACACAAACTACCCCACAAGGACAGATTACACTGTCCTTTTTTTATTACTTTTCAAGATTGAAGGAAAACTCATGAGCAACACAATCACCACACCAACAGGTTTGCAATACATCGACACCGTCATCGGTACAGGCGGCGAGGCGCAAAAAGGCCACCACGTGCACGTGCATTACACCGGCTGGCTGTTCAACGACGGCGTACAAGGCGCTAAGTTTGACTCCAGCAAAGACCGTGGTCAGCCATTTGCCTTTTCACTGGGCGCTGGTCAAGTGATCGCAGGCTGGGACCAAGGCTTTGCAGGCATGAAAATTGGCGGCTCACGCACACTGATCATCCCGTCTGAACTCGGCTACGGCGCACGAGGCGCGGGCGGTGTGATTCCACCAAACGCGACTTTGAAGTTTGAAGTTGAGCTGTTGGACGCACATTAACCTCGCCAAGGGTGTCCATGGGTGTACTTTGATGCCCTTTGAGGGTATTTCACAGATGTCGAAATACCCTCAAATTTATATAAAAATATGCCTCTAGCCAGCGTATTTATTGCCTAATTAGCTATATTATTTATAGCAATTTACTGATGTTTTGCGATGACTTGAAAAATGCTCAATCGCCCTCATTTCCTAGACCTGTCTCAACTTACCCTATCTTTAGCATGTCTGAAAATAAAAAAACCGAACAAAATCAAGACCTTGGCAAAGCTGATGCGTCTAAAAACTCAGATACTCACCCTGCCCAAATGGGTACTGATGGCGTGCCGTTGGACGCATCGCCGGAAGAGCGCGAAGCCGCTTTAGCTGCCAACGAGGTGGAAACTATCAGCGAATTGGCGATTGCCCAGGCTGAAGTGGCGACCTTGAAAGCCAAAGTTGCAGATTTGCAAGACCAATACGTGCGCGGCCAAGCCGAGGTACAAAACGCCAGACGCCGCGCCGAAGAAGACGTCAGCAAAGCCCGTAAATTTGCCGTTGAAGGCTTTGCCGAGAGCTTGCTGCCTGTCACCGACAGCTTAGAAGCAGGTTTAGCCATCAAAGAAGCGACCATCGAACAGGTCCGCGAAGGCGCGATCGCAACACTACGCCAGCTAACCAGTGCGCTGGAGCGTAATAAAGTCATTGCTATCAACCCTGAAGCCGGTGCAAAGTTTGATCCGCACCAGCACCAAGCCATCAGCGTTGTTCCCTCGGAATTAGAGGCAAACAGTGTCGTCATGGTCTTGCAAAAAGGCTATTTGATCGCCGACCGCGTGCTACGCCCCGCTTTGGTGACGGTTTCAGCGCCTAAATGAGCAGAATTTAACCAAGAAATTTAAAGTTTGACACTTGAAACTTTTCAAGTTATCCACAACTTATCAAACATAGCCAAGTACAACGGTTCAAACAAATCTGAACCGCTTGGCAGCCAGTAATTTATCAAATTTAGGAGTGAATCATGGGAAGAATCATCGGTATTGACTTAGGAACCACCAACAGCTGCGTCTCCATCATCGAAGGCAATGTGCCAAAAGTGATCGAAAACGCCGAAGGCGCACGCACCACCCCGTCCATCGTTGCCTACCAGGCCGACGGCGAAGTGCTGGTGGGCGCATCCGCCAAGCGCCAAGCGGTGACCAACCCGAAAAACACCTTGTACGCCGTGAAGCGTCTGATCGGCCGCAAATTCACTGAAAAAGAAGTGCAAAAAGACATCGCTTTGATGCCCTACAAAATTGTCGCCGCCGACAACGGCGACGCTTGGGTTGAAGCCCAAGGCAAAGCCATTTCTGCCCAACAGGTCAGCGCCGACATTTTGCGCAAGATGAAGAAAACCGCTGAAGACTATCTGGGCGAGCCGGTGACTGAAGCGGTCATCACGGTGCCAGCCTACTTCAACGACGCGCAACGCCAAGCCACCAAAGATGCGGGCCGCATTGCCGGTTTGGATGTCAAACGCATCATCAACGAACCCACCGCTGCGGCGCTGGCGTTTGGCATGGACAAGATGGAAAAAGGCGACCGCAAGATTGCGGTGTATGACCTGGGTGGCGGTACGTTTGACGTGTCCATCATAGAAATTGCCGACGTCGATGGCGAAAAGCAATTCGAAGTGTTGTCCACCAACGGCGACACCTTCCTGGGTGGTGAAGATTTTGACCAACGCATCATCGACTTCATCATCACCGAGTTCAAGAAAGAACAAGGCGTTGATTTGTCCAAAGACGTGTTGGCCCTGCAGCGTCTGAAAGAAGCCGCTGAAAAAGCCAAGATCGAGCTGTCCAGCAGCGCACAAACCGACATCAACCTGCCGTACATCACGGCCGATGCCTCAGGCCCGAAACACCTGAACATCAAGATGACCCGCGCCAAGTTGGAGCAATTGGTGGAAGAGCTGATCGAGCGCACCATTGCGCCTTGCCGCACCGCTATCAAAGACTCTGGCATCAGCGTGTCTGACATCCATGACGTGATTTTGGTTGGCGGTATGACCCGCATGCCTAAAGTGCAGGAGAAGGTCAAAGAATTCTTCGGCAAAGAGCCACGCAAA
>JAYSZH010000086.1:0-4228 GCA_043738155.1 Polaromonas sp.
GAAGCTGTAGCCGAACAAATTGTTAGTACGGCCAAAACGAGAAACATTGCCGGAAAAAACCACAGTATGACCATCTGATCGAAGTTGGATTGAAGTGTCATAAGAACCTTGAATTTTTGATGCACGTTGCGTTTGCCATTCAACTTCGCCATGGGCATCAACCGAAAAAATTACACCTGCATTGACAATTGGCAGTTCAAAATCAAATGTTTGTTTGATAGTGAGCCAGTCAACGAAAAAAGGCTCTGTTGGCTGGTCTCTATGGTTTAAATCGCCAAATTGCAAAGGACGACGATTTAAAGCTAAATCTGCGTTGTATGAGCTAAAACCAGTGATTGCAGAACGTAAGGGAAAACCCTCGGTTTTTTGGTGTTTTGTTCCAAAATCGGAACAATAGTGAGGTGTGACTAGCATCTCACTTGCTTTCGTTCAGCCAAAGTCGCCGCCAGCTCGGCGCTAAAGCGCTCGCGCTTCGCCGCGTCTTCGGCAGCACATGAGCACTTTTCGTCGCCACAAAGGCGAACGTTTTTGCATGGTGTGGTGAATTTTGTTTGTTCTGGCCAGAAGGTTTCAACCGTCCAGCAATCCAAATCTTTAAAAGGTACAGTCCAAGCGGCCTTCAAAAAGGCGCAGAAGACGATTTGTCCCTTTTTGACCTGTAGGTATTCATTTGATAAAACTTTGCCGTTGAGGGCTGCTTCGTGGCAGCGTTGGGCATGTGCTGCGTGGGTGTAGGGTTCGAGCATCATGCCGGATGCTGGAGGTGCAGTTATGAGCTTAATCATGCTTGCATGTCCCGAAGAAGTTTGATTATCCAAATGACAGAAGCGACCAGCAAGGCGGCGAGTGTCAGGGCTTGAAGTACAGTCATGAACATGTTTAACCTCTCTAAGGAGTAAAAATGCAGAATTGGGCTGTCGAAATCGAGCGATACGTTTTTTGGCTTTTCGTAAGCGAAATCGTCTTAATGGCGATTTTTTTGTATGTGCTGTATTTGCTAACCAAGGCGGCAGTCAGAGACGGCATCAATGAATCAAGGCTTGGCAAGCGTCTTGCGCCTGAAAAAACTTGGTATGAGCAAAGCAAAAATAGAAGACTTTGAAGAAATTGCATTTTTGGTGTACAGTACGTTTAACCAGATAAGGAGGTTTTTCTCCAATTTTGGTTAATGTACACCAAATTCCCCAAAAATGGTTAAAAAATATGAATATCGATGAATTAATTGATGCAGCTAAGCGAAAAAAAGGCTCAATGAGTGCTGTAGCCGAAGGTTTGAACATGAATCAAACGCGACTAAGTGATTGGCGTGCTGGACGTAGAAAGCCAGACGCAAACGAAATAGCCTACCTTGCTGATTCAGCAGGTTTACCAGTGTTCGAGACGGTGGGGATGATTCAAATGCAGCTTGACAATCGCTTCACTGCGATATGGCAAACTGCATTGAAAAAACTGCATGGTGAAGACCATGCCAGTGGTTGGCGGAAGCGGTGAGATTCGAACTCACGAACAGATCACTCCGTCGCCGGTTTTCAAGACCGGTGCCTTCAACCGCTCGGCCACGCTTCCAAGGCTCTTATTCTATCCTGCGTTCAGGCAGTTTTTAGCATGCCTTTGGTTTCAATGAAAGAAACTACGTCATTGAGACCAGAATTTGTCTTTAAATTGGTCATCACGAAGGGTTTGAGCCCTTGGTTTGTGGTGCGCATGCGACGCGTGTCGGATTCCATCACACTTAAGTTAGCACCGACGTAGGGCGCCAGGTCGGTTTTGTTGATCACAAACAAATCACTTTTGGTGATGCCAGGGCCGCCTTTGCGAGGAATTTTCTCGCCAGCAGCGACGTCGATCACATAAATCGTCAAATCACTCAGCTCTGGGCTGAAGGTGGCGGCTAAGTTGTCACCGCCGCTCTCAATAAAAACAATATCGGCATTGGGGAAGTCCACCAGCATACGGTCAATAGCTTCTAAATTGATAGAGGCGTCTTCGCGAATGGCGGTGTGGGGGCAGCCACCCGTTTCCACGCCCATGATGCGTTCGGCGGGCAGCGCGCCGCTAACAGTCAAGATACGTTGGTCTTCTTTTGTATAAATATCGTTGGTGATAGCGACCAGGTCGTACTGGTCGCGCATGGCTTTGCAAAGCATTTCTAAGAGCGTGGTTTTGCCGGACCCGACTGGGCCACCTATGCCGACGCGCAGTGGAGGGAGTTTTTTGGTGCGGTTTTTGATGTGGTGAAGTTGTGTTTGCTGTTGTGTCATGATCTAAATAACCTAGAGTATTGGGTTTCATGTTGTGAGGAAAGAATCGCCAACATGGGCGAAAAAGCTTGTCGTTCGCTGTCTAGCAGATGCATGGCCGCATCAACGGCAGTGGGAATGTGCTCTGTCAAATTTGCCAAAATACGCTGGCCATCGGTTTGACCCAAAGGTACGGCGCGTACAGCGGCTTGCGTCATATTTTCAGCCCAACCGAAGGCAAAACTCATCAAACAGTCTCTTACATTGGCTTGAGTCGAAGAAGCGGCGAGTGCAAAAACGAGAGGATAGGTGGGAGATTTAAATAAATCTTGATCGCTGTTCAGGTTGATTTGAAAGCTGGGCTTAAAACTCGGTTGTTTTCGCCACCAATCAAGCATGGAACGACCCATCTGCTCGGTTTGCAAACGCAACTCGCTGGTTTCACGGGATTGCAGTACCCAATTGTTCAGTTCGTCAATGCGAGTTAAATCACCGCGCCGCCAAGCAGCAATTGCTTTTGCAACCACAGCTAAATCAGCGCGAGCAAGGCTCAAATGCAGCTGATCAATCAGCCAATCATTTGCTTCGCTAAATGTAGCAATGCAGGCATAATCTACGCCGGCTTCAATGCCTTCTGAGTATGAAAAACCGCCAATGGGAAGTGCGGGTGATGCCAGCCACATCAGCTGCAGCAGGCTTGGGGCTGGGAGGGGCTGTTTGTTTGCTTGGCTTCGCATCAAGCGTGCGTATGAGAATGTGCACCGTGGCTGTGCGGCTGAGCTGAATAGGCGCCGCCTTCAGGCTCAAACGCGGTTTCCACCTCGGTCACGATGAGGTGCATGGCGCGCAGCATCTCTGCCAAAACATGATCAGGCTCAATCTTTAAATGATCGGGTTTCAATTCAATCGGAACATGACGATTGCCTAAGTGATAAGCTGCCCTGATCAAATCAAAAGCAGAGCCATGGTTTTGTGCTATCTTAATAACCAAGATTTGCTGTGCTCTAGCGATAACCTTGATCAGTGAGCCATCTTCCGCAACCAAAACATCACCACCGCGCGCCACGGTGCCACGCGGTAAAAAAATACCCAGTTGACGTCCGTTTGAATCAGTCGCGTCAAATCGACTTTTTTGACGAACATCCCAATCCAGCTCAACACTGCTGGCTCGTTTTAACAAAACCGGCGCCAAGCCCGCACCTTGGGGCATGATTTTTGAAACGGTAAGCATCAAATCGATATCAACATCAAAAAATTAAAACAAAAAATACCGTTGCGTCATGGGTAGACTGCTGGCTGGCTCACACGTTAGCAACTGGCCATCTGCACGGACTTGGTAAGTTTGGGCATTCACTTCCATCTTGGGTAAATAGTCGTTATGAACCATGTGGCGCTTGCCCAAACCGCGAATCCCTTTCACCGCGCTCAAGGTTTTATGCAAACCAAAACGTTCACCAATGCCAGCTTGCAGACCTACTTGCGATACAAAGGTAAGCGATGTTTTCGACAGCGCACCACCATAAGCACCAAACATGGGGCGGTAATGGACGGGTTGCGGGGTGGGTATCGAGGCATTGGGGTCACCCATTGCAGCCATGGCGATGAAGCCACCTTTAAGTATGAGAGCGGGTTTGACGCCGAAGAAGGCGGGTTTCCAAATTACGATATCTGCCCATTTGCCAATTTCAATTGAACCGACTTCATGCGCGATGCCATGTGCTATGGCGGGGTTGATGGTGTATTTTGCTAGGTAGCGTTTGGTACGAAAGTTGTCGTGGCGATCCGTATCGAGCTGCAACTTGCCGCGCTGCTGTTTCATCTTGTGCGCCGTTTGCCAGGTGCGAATGATGACTTCACCGACACGACCCATGGCTTGCGAGTCAGAGCTGAACATACTGATAGCCCCCAAATCGTGCAAGATGTCTTCTGCCGCAATGGTTTCTTTTCGGATACGGCTTTCAGCGAAGGCCAGGTCCTCAGCAATCGCG
>JAYSZH010000087.1:0-4228 GCA_043738155.1 Polaromonas sp.
GCAAAACCCGAAATGTTTTTGCGCATGAACAGCGCCCAACGGTCAGCCCGCGCCGAGCCAATGGCCGCCGTGATGCGTGGGTTATACCGCATGGCCGAGTCCAAACGGTGCAGCACAAACCAGTTTTCCGCCCAACCCGCAAAAATGCTGGATAAAAACAGCACCACGCCCGTGGCTGCCGCAAACAAAGCTGTTGGCCCCAATAGCGTGAGCGATGCCAACGCATGGTGCGCCTCAGCATGGTCAATCAGCGGTTTACCCAAGCCCAGCTGCATGAGGTAGCTGATGAGCAACACACAAGGAATAACCAAGGCCAAGTTGCCCAAAACAGCGGCAACTTGCGAACGCACCACGTGGGTGACTTCATCGACAAAAGACGCCACCTCGTTGTCGCCCGTCAAATCTTTGAGCTTGGCGGCCATGGCGGGTGCGGTCATGGCGGGTTGCTTGGTGGCCAGCGTCCAATGCAGCAATTGGATAGCGATGAAGCTCAGCGCGTAATTCACACCACCAAAAAAACCACCCCAAAAGGCCGAAAACCCAACTGCCAGCAGCAGGTACTTCACTAAAATCGTGATGGCCACCATGCCACCGCCGCCCGCCGCTTTGCGCAGCATATCCCAGTATTCCGCGCGGTTGCGGGTGATGTAGTTTTCACCCGTTTCAGCACTGCGGTCCGCCATTTTGGCTGCCAAGAGCGTGGTGTTGGAGGTGATTAAATCACGCACACTACGTCTGTGCACACCAATTTTTACCAGATGTGACAACAGTTTGGCGGTGTAGCTGTTGGGTCTATCTGATAGCAAGCAATCCAACAATTCACGAATACGCAGCACCCGCGCCCGCATCTCACGCAAGCGGAAGACGAGGCTGACGGAAATGCCGTGTTCGTCTAAATGCGTGTACACCGTACCCGCAGCTTGTCGGCAGACGTCCAAGCGGTCGCGAAACTTGGCTACGGCTTGCTCCAACGCTTCGTCATTTGCAATGGCAACTTCAGCTGCAGCATCTACATCAGCACGAGACGCTAAAAACGCAGCCCGCAAAGCATCTAAATCTGCATCCAACCAGTGAAACGGCCGGTCTTGCACGGCAGCGGGGCTCATGCGCGTGCGCAGCTCAGGTGAGAAACCGCTGGATCGGATATGCCCCACGCAAAAAGTGATGGCTTCCAGAACCGTGTTTTGCCAATACGTCGTATGCGTGCGAGCACTGTCGCCAATGTCGGGCGTTTCTAACAAATCAGCAATGCGTGCGAGTGTCGCCTCATCCAGCTCAGCCAGCCAAAGTTGGTCAAAACTTTTTGGTAGAACAAGTGAGAAAAGCACAGCCGCATCGGTCGTTTCAGGTGTTGCTGGCAGCAGCTTCAAGCGAATGCGTTCGGTCAGTTCACTCACAAACGCACTGCGCGGCGCAAAGCCATAGTCTGCCAACAGGCTGGAAGCGTCAACGATATGCAGCAGTTGATGCCACCATTGGCGGATACGCGTTTGCAGCTGTGGACGCGATTGCACAACGTCCAGTAATAAATGTATGCGGTTGATGGCAGCACTGACTGATTCGGCATCGCCTCGAATCCACGCGAACAGCTCTATCAGCCACAAATGTCGCTGTGCGAGCGGCGCCTCTAGGTCGACGGCTTCTAGCAGTTCTGCCAAGTCATGTTTTTGTAATTTAGTCATCTAGAACCGCCCATTCCACCAGGGCATCCAACGCAGGCCGTGCCGCACTGGCGTTGGGGTGGTTGATGATACCCACCACGCTGTAACGTTTGCCACTTTTGCCGCTGGCATAACCCGCGACGGCAGCGACATCACGAAGCGTGCCGGTTTTGAGCTGCGCATTGCCGAGGGCACTGACTGCGATACCTCGTTTTGCCATGTTTGCCGCTGTACCGTCCACACCCGCAACAGCCAATGAGCTGGTAAAAATGTCGCTGCTGGGATGCTTTGCCGCCAGCCGCAGTAGCTCCCCCAACGATTGTGTAGTGATGCGCTCACTGCGGCTGAGTCCAGAGCCATTGTCCAAAGTCGGCGCTTTCACAGCTCGCCCAAAGCGATTGCGCCACCAGTTTTGAACGGTGGTTGCTGAGCGTACAAAATTACCCGTGCGTGGCGCTCCGGGCAGATGCAAGGAGGTGTTGAACGTTGAATACTGGGCACTCAGCGTCAAAAAAATCTGCTGTGCCATCACGTTGTTGCTGTATTTGTTCACGTCTGCAATGATCTGCGACAGTGGCAACGACGGTGCTTGCCACAAGAGCAAAGCCGTGCGTGGCAAGCCGCCGTAGCTTACTTTGCCATCCAGAACGCCGCCCGACGCTTTGTGCATGGCTTTGACAACGCGAACGGCATAGCTGGCTGGTTCGATGTAGGCCACAGGCCAGGTGCTTTCACCACAGCGCACGCTGTAGTTGCCGTTGAATTGCACTTTGTTGGGGTTGGAAAAATCAGCGCGCAAGCTGCTGCGCCAGTCGCCACAGCCATCCGTCGTGGCAGTGACTTGCGCGTCAATCGCGACATCTGCCATGGGCGGCTCACTGACAACGCGTATGGTTTGCGTTTGCGGATCGGGCACAAATTTCAAAATCAAGGCTTTGAAGTTCACCAGCAAACCATCGGGTGCGCTGTTGTAGGGGCGCATGGGTTCACCGTCGAAATCGGCTGAATTTTTTGCAGGCAAGTCAAACACACTGTTGTCCAGCATAATATCCCCCGTGATGCGCTGCACGCCTAAAACTTTCAAGGTTTTGAAATTGTCCTCAATCCGCTCCAGCACCCATTTGGGGTCGCCACCACCTTTGATGATCAAATTCCCTGTCAAAACGCCTTTGCTCAATATGCCATCGGTGTAAAAGCCTGTTTTCCAGGTGAAATCTGGCCCCAGAATATCCAAAGCTGAAAACGTGGTGACCAGCTTCATGACCGAGGCTGGGTTCATGGCAACGCTGGTTTTGTAACTCAAACGAGGGGCATTGTCGCCAGACACAGCGCGCACTTCAAAACTCACCGCTTCACGCGGCACGCCAGCGCGGGCTAGGGCTTGCGCAATGGCAGGTGGGAGCTGTGGCACTGGTTCACGCGTTGCTGATGCTGCAGCTGTCGCAAACTGCGGCAGCCAAAAAAGCCCAAAGAGGCCGGCGAGCCGGCAAAAACTACGCAATCGGTAAAACAAATTCATCAAGCCATTATCATGTGCCTTGATAATAGGGTGATGTCATCCATCAATTCGTTACATTCTGCACATATGAACGCAAATGGTGCATTTTTTAAGCTCTTAGCCTTCGACACCAGTTCGGAGGTCATGTTCATCGCCGTGACTGACGGCCAGCAGACATGGCAACATACCGCCGAGGGCGGCGCTAAAACCTCGGCAGCTTTGATTCCAGCCATCCTGGCGCTGCTCAAAGAGGCAAATTTAACCCTGCAACAACTAGATGCCCTTGTTTTTGGACGCGGCCCAGGTTCGTTCACGGGGCTGCGCACGGCGTGTTCGGTGGCACAGGGTTTGGCGTTTGGGGCTGGCGGGATTCAAGTTTTGCCTGTCGATACGTTGTTGGCAGTGGCTGAGGAGGCGCGTTTTAGCTCTGATTCTGAACGAATCCAAGCTGTTTTAGACGCTCGCATGGGAGAGGTTTATGCGGCAAGCTATGCCTACGAAGATGATGTTTGGAGAGCGCATTCCGATATTCAGCTCTGCAAACCTGCTGATTTGCAGATGCAAGCTGGTTTTCGCTTGGCTGGAAATTACTCAATAAGTGGCTTGGACGATGCGAATCGAATAGAAGCGCTACCCACCGCAACCGCCATGCTGCGCCTAGCGCCAGCCATGCTGGCTGCAGGTTTGGGTGTTCCGGCCGACCAAGCCCTGCCACTCTATGTGCGTGACAAAGTGGCGCAAACCACCGCTGAAAGAGCAGATTTGAAACTGCAAGCCTTAAAATCAGCCGCATGAATGCGATTTTGAAGCCTTTACCTCTTCAGGTAACCCAGTCTGAGGTGCAATTTCAGCGTCTAACGACCGATTGGCTAGATCGCGTCCTGCAGATCGAAAACGCCGTCTACCCGCACCCGTGGAGCCGCGTCAATTTCGAAGATTCCATCCAAACCGGTTACCAAATGCAGGTTTTAACTGCGAATGTAACCTCAGATTCGACGCCAGATGCTGACATTCTGGGCTACTTCATCGCCATGAAAGGCTTCGAGGAAGTGCATTTGCTCAACATCAC
>JAYSZH010000088.1:0-11379 GCA_043738155.1 Polaromonas sp.
ATCGTGCGCGAAAACACCGAAGGCGAGTACTCCAGCATAGGCGGTAAGGCTTTTCCGGGTACTGACCGTGAGTTTGTGGTGCAAGACGCGATCTTCACCCGCTTTGGCGTGGACCGGGTGTTGAAGTATGCATTTGATTTGGCGCAAACCCGCCCGAAAAAGCATATCACCAGCGCCACCAAGTCGAACGGCATATCCATCTCCATGCCCTACTGGGATGAGCGTGTGGAAGCGATGGCTAAAAACTACCCGGCGCTCAAGATGGACAAATTCCACATCGACATTTTGACGGCGCATTTCGTCTTGCGCCCTGACTTTTTTGACGTGGTGGTGGCCAGCAATTTGTTTGGCGACATTTTGAGCGATCTGGGTCCGGCCTGCACCGGCACGATTGGCATCGCGCCCAGCGCCAACCTGAACCCCGAGCGCAAGTTTCCATCGCTGTTTGAGCCGGTGCACGGCTCTGCACCCGACATTGCCGGCAAAGGCGTTGCCAATCCGATTGGCCAAATCTGGTGCGGTGCGATGATGCTGGAGTTTTTAGGCCACAAAGAAGCGCATGATGGTGTGTTGGCAGCGATTGAAAAGGTTCTGGCAGCAGGCAGTGATGCGCCACGAACACCCGATTTGGGTGGCAAGGCCAGTACGCAAGATTTAGGCAAAGCGATTGCGGCGGCGCTTTAAAGTTAAAAACTAAACGTACCTCATTCCCAAAGCGGCAACACCTGCGCCTTGAGTTGTTTTTGCCGCGCTTCGTAATCAGGCAACACGCTGGCCACGGTCGCCCAAAAGCGCGGGCTGTGGTTCAACTCGCGCAGGTGGCTCAGTTCATGCGCCACCACATAGTCAATCACCTCGGGGCTGAACTGCATCAAACGCCAGTGCAGGCGAATCGAGCCATCGGCTTTCGCGCTGCCCCAGCGGGTATTGGCGTTGGTTAGCGTCAAAGTGCGCCATTTAACATCCAACAAGGCAGCGTAATGGTTCATGCGCGCTGTGTAAAGCTGCGTGGCTTGCTGCAGCATCCACTTTTTGGTGCTGTCGCGGATTTTTTTCTCACAGGCTGCAACAGGTAGCGCCAAGGCCAACACCGCGCTGTTTTCTGCCTCCTCTGAGCGTATCAACATATCCTTGGTGGCTTGCGGATCGATCCGAACTTGCAGCGTACCCCCCAAATACGCCAACTGCGCGCCAGCCTGCCAATCCATCTTCAGCGCCGCCATGCGCTCTTCACGCTGCTGCATACCACCCAGTTTGCGTACAATCCAGCGGCCTTTTTCTTGCACAGCGGCTTCGATACTGGGTTGCGACATGCCAAAAGGCGCACGAACAGACAACCCTGCCGGACTAACGCTGAAAGTCATGGTGCGCCTGCGGCTGCGCAGCAGCTCGTAGTCAACCCCATGCCCTTGCAGTCGGATGTGCTGGCTCGCAAGCGGATGGCGCGAGAAAATATCGCCCGAAAAGGGCAACATCGGCGATGTCGCTACTTCAATTTTTTTAGGACGCTTGCTCGACTTCTTGCTCGGAACCTTGGGTACAGATTTGGGCTGCACGCGTGGCCCCAGTTCAAACACAGGCGCAACATCAAACAAATCCAGCGTGAACTTCAACAAGCGATGCATCGCTAGTGGCTTTCTAGCGGTAGGTTTCGGGGTATGCAGTAGGGTCTAAACGGCGCATTTCAGCTTCAATCCAAGCTTCCACTTCACGCATCAACTCAGCCGGCTCACGACCCGCGCTTGGTATGGGTTTGCCGATTGAAATATCCACAACGCCTGGTGTTTTGATAAAAGCATTTTTTGGCCAGCATTTGGCAGACGTGACAGCAACGGGAACCACAGGCGCGCCCGTTTCGATCGCCAAGCGTGCTCCGCCAGTTTTATAGTTGCCTTTTTGTCCGCGCGGGATGCGTGTGCCTTCAGGGAACATGATGACCCAGGTACCTTTATCCAGCAGCCGTTTTCCCTGCTCGACCACTTTGTTGAACGCTTGCGTTCCCTGTTTGCGGTCGATATGAATCATGTCCATACTGCCAATCGCCCAACCGAAAAAGGGGATTTGCAACAACTCTTTTTTGAACACATAGGCCAAGGGGTGCGGCATCAACGCAATCATGGAAAACGTCTCCCACAAAGACTGATGCTTCACCAACAAAATCGCCGCATCCGTTTCGCCTGTTGGCAGGTTTTCCCAACCTGTGATGCGGTTGTGAATACCCAAAATTGCCGTGCCGCTTTTCACTGAAAGCCGCAACCAATTGAGGCAAACGGCATAAACGAGTTTTTCGTTGCCAAACAAGCGCAACACCACGGCAGCCAGCGCCCACGGTATCACCGTCACCGCCAGCAAAGCGGTGTGCAAGACGGCGCGCACAAAATTGATCACGCGGTTCATGGTGCTTTTTTCTCTTGGTTTTTTTCGCGAGCGATGATGAAGTCGGCAAAGGCGGCTAAATCGTGGTGCATCATGGTATTTGTGGGGTAAGTATCTGGTAATGGCTGGCCACGTAAATGCAAGGCATTGCCCGTCAACACCAAATGCGGCTCGCAACCAGCGGCAGCCGCGGCTTGCATGTCGCGCAAACTGTCGCCCACGCTGGGAATCAAATGGCCATCAACGCCAGTACGTTCTATGATTTGCTCAAACAAGCCTGGCAGGGGTTTGCGGCAGCTGCAATTGTCGGTGGGCGTGTGCGGGCAGTAAAACACCGCGTCCATACGACCGCCTAAAGCTGTCAGCAGCTTATGCATTTTGGCGTGCATGGCGTTGAGCATAGCAACATCAAACAGCCCACGCCCTAAGCCCGATTGGTTGCTGGCAATAATGGTTCGCCAGCCAGCGTGGTTCAACTTGGCCACCGCCTCCAAAGCGCCCGGCAGCGGAATCCACTCCTCGGGCGACTTGATGAAGTCGGCATGTTCTTCGTTGATGGTGCCGTCGCGGTCTAGGATGATGAGTTTCATGGTGCGCCTAGCTTGCTAACTTCGACAAATCAGCCACGCGATTCATCGCTTCGTGCAGGGTTTTGAGCAAGCCTTGGCGATTCAAGCGCAGGTCCATCTCTTCCGCATTCACCATTACGCCGTCAAAAAATGCGTCTACAGGTGCGCGCAAGGCAGCCAAACTTTGCAGAGAGGCGGTGTAATCGCCCGCTTCAAACTGCGCTTTCGCTTTGGGGGCAACCTCGTTCATAGCTGCAAACAGCGCGATTTCGGCGGGTTCTTTAAGCAGCACCGCGCTGACATGGGCGTCCACGACGCTGGCTTCCTGCGCTTTTTTGAGGATGTTGGTGATGCGTTTGTTGGCAGCGGCGAGGGCGGGGGCTTCGGGGAGGGCGGCGAAGGCACGGACGGCGGCTAGGCGTTTAGGAAACTCTGACCAGCGGCCTGGACGGACTTCTACAACGGCATCGACAGCCTGTGCATTGAAGCCGGTGTCTCTCAAGTATCCAACCAAACGATCTCGCAAGAAATTATTTAGCTCAGTATGCGCTTGACCATGACTTTCAGGGAAGGCCACAAAAGCCAGCTTGATCAATTCCGGCAAATCCAGCGGCAAGTCTTTCTCGACCAACATCCGAATGACACCTAACGCATGCCTCCGCAACGCAAACGGGTCTTTGTCCCCCGTCGGCAAGTTGCCAATACCGAACATCCCAGCGAGCGTTTCCAGCTTATCCGCTAGCGCTACCACCACGCCCACGTCGTTACGCGGCAGCGTATCGCCAGCAAAGCGTGGTTTGTAGTGGTCTTCAATGGCATCGGCCACATCGACACTCAAGCCATCGTTCAGCGCGTAATAGCGACCCATCGTGCCCTGCAACTCAGGGAACTCACCCACCATGTCGGTCACCAAATCGGACTTAGCCAGATTAGCCGCTTGGTCTGCTTGCGCCGCCAAAGCATCGCCACCCAATTGCTGCCCAATGGCTTTGGCTATGGCTCTAACTCGAAGTATGCGCTCACCTTGCGAACCTAGCTTGTTGTGGTACACCACCTTATCCAGCCCCGCCACGCGTGATTCCAGTGTCTTCTTACGATCTTGGTCAAAGAAAAACTTGGCATCGGCCAAGCGCGGGCGCACCACGCGCTCGTTGCCACCAATCACCGCGCTGGCGTCTGCCGGGCTGATATTGCTGACGACCAAAAACTTGTTGCTCAGTTTGCCAGCGGCATCGAGCAGCGGGAAGTACTTTTGATTCGCCTTCATGGTCAAAATCAGGCATTCCTGCGGTACGGCGAGGAATTCGGCCTCGAAACTGCAAGTCAGAACGTTCGGGCGCTCGACCAAGCCGGTTACCTCGTCCAACAAAGTATCGTCATCGATGGGGCTGTAGCTCGTGCCGTCAGCCGCACCCGCTTTGGCGGCAGCCGCTTTGAGTTGGCGTTCAATTTCAGCGCGGCGCTCAGCAAAGCTGGCAATCACCGCACCGTCTTTCAACAAAGTTGCGGCGTAACTGTCGGCATCCTTGATAACGACAGGTGACACCGCCGCCTCAAACCGATGACCCAGCGTTTCCCGCCCTGATTTAAGGCCTAAAACGGTGATAGCCAGCGTATTTATTCCATGTATTGCTATTAATTTATGAGCAGGCCGGACAAAACTAACGCTGCTCCAACCCGGCATCTCGCAGTTTTGCGCCAGCTGGTAGCTCATGACCTTTGGAATGGGCAACTTGGCAATCGCCTCCGTCACGGCTTTTTGTAAACCTTCGGTGATCGTCGCGCCTGTGACCAAGCTGTCGTAAAACAAAGCTTCTGCTTTGCCGTCCATCGCTCTTTTCAAGCCTGAAACAGCAGCGGCTGGATTGGATATATCCGCCCCCAAAGCTTGCAATTTCTTCAACAACGCTGGTGTTGCATTGCCTGCAGCATCCAAACCCACCGTCACTGGCATGAGTTTTTGAGACACTGCTTTGTCAGCCGCTTGCGCAGCCACAGCGGCGATGTGCGCCGCCAAACGGCGTGGCGTGGCAAAGGGTGTGACCGCGGCGTCTGCACTCGCCAAGCCTTGGCTTTGCAGAGAAGCAGCCAGCGTGCTGGCAAAGGCTTCGCCGAGTTTTTTCAGGGCTTTGGGGGGCAGTTCTTCGACGAACAGTTCGACCAATAAATTTTGTGTTGTCATGTTCATGCGGCCACCTTTTTGGCGGACGTTGTCGCCGTACTGGGCATCAGGGGCGCGACTTGCGCCACCCAGTCACGCGGAGCCATGGGGTAGCCGAGCCGTTCGCGGCTTTCAAGGTAGCTTTGCGCCACGCTGCGCGAGATGTTGCGGATACGGCCCATGTAGGCGGCTCGCTCGGTCACGCTGATGCTGCCGCGTGCGTCCAGCAAATTGAAGGTGTGCGCCGCTTTGAGCACCTGCTCGTAGGCGGGCAGGGCGAGCTGCTGCTCCATCAGGTATTTGGCTTGCTTTTCGTGCGCGGTGAATGCGGTGAACAAAAAGTCGGTGTCGCTGTGCTCGAAGTTGTACGCGGATTGCTCTTTTTCGTTTTGTAAAAACACATCGCCGTAGGACATCGTTTCGGTGTATTTCAGGTCGTAAACGCTGTCTACGGCTTGCAAATACATGGCCAACCGCTCTAGGCCGTAGGTAATTTCGCCGGTGATGGGCTTGCAATCGATGCCGCCAACCTGCTGGAAGTAGGTGAACTGCGTCACCTCCATGCCGTTGAGCCAGACTTCCCAGCCCAAGCCCCAGGCACCCAAAGTTGGGTTTTCCCAGTCGTCTTCCACAAAACGGACATCGTTTTTCTTCAAATCAAAGCCCAAAGCTTCGAGTGAACCGAGGTACAAATCCAAAATGTTCGCCGGTGCGGGCTTCAACACCACTTGGTATTGGTAGTAGTGCTGCAAGCGGTTGGGGTTTTCACCATAGCGACCGTCTTTCGGACGGCGGCTGGGTTGCACGTAGGCGGCTTTCCACGGCTCGGGGCCAAGCGCTCTTAAAAATGTAGCGGTGTGCGATGTGCCCGCGCCGACTTCCATGTCGTAGGGTTGTAAAAGGGCGCAGCCCTGGGCGTCCCAGTAGGACTGGAGTTTGAGAATGATTTGCTGAAATGTAAGCATAGGGGGCTCATTTTACTTGCGTCTCACTCGCCAATGGCACCAAAAGCCTCCCAGCAAGGTAAGTGAACCGAAAATCCACAGCGGCCACAACCAAAACCGCGCAACCCACCAAGCATAGGGCGTGACAACCGTATTGCCCCACACCTGCCCGACCAACACACCACGGGTGTGCCGCTCTAGCGAATGGGCGACTTTGCCTTGCGCGTCAATAATGACGGTCGCACCCGTGTTGGTGGCGCGAATAGATGGTTTTGCCAGCTCCATGGAGCGCAATCTGGCGATATTGAGGTGCTGGTCAATCGCCACGGTGTTGCCAAACCAGGCGATATTGGTGAGATTGACCAAAATAGTGGGCGCGAATTCGGGTGCAATAAAACGCTGTGCCAGCTCTTCGCCAAACAAGTCTTCGTAGCAAATATTCAGCCCCAAGCGCTGACCTTGCCACTTGAAAGGTGCTTGCGCTGCGCCGCCCCGATTGAACGTGCCCAGTGGAATGTTCATCAAATCAATAAACCACTGCGCAAATGGCGGAATGAACTCGCCAAAGGGCACGAGGTGGTCCTTGTTGTACTGGTACGGGGCAGAAAACGCCAGTGGCGTGGACTTGAAACCGATCACGCTGTTGCTGAAACCGGCTGTACGGCTGCCCATGGGAATGCCTACCAGCGCGGCTTTTTGACTGTTTTCAACGGTGAACGGTTGCTGCAAATTACGCCAATAGTCGGCCGGCAGGTTTTGTGGCAGCAGCGGAATAGCGGTTTCTGGGGTGACGACCAGCCCCGTTTGCACTTTGTCCAGCTGTTCGGCGTACCAGCTCAAAGCTGTTGCCACGCCCGAACCGGCTTGAAATTTTTCGTTTTGTGGAATATTGCCTTGCAGCAAGGTCACTTGTAGAGGGGCAGTTTTGCCTGCGTCTGCAGGGAGCCAATTCACCGCCAGTTTTGGCAAAACCAAGAGCAAAGCTGCAACGGCAGCGCTTTGAAAAATAGCAGGGTTGTTGGGTTTGCGCGGCAATGATTTCAGCAGCTGCAGCAGTAACACAGCTGCATAGGCAGCCACAAAACTCATCCCATACACGCCAATATAGGGCGCTAAAGCCGCCAGCGGCCCATCCAAGTGCGCGTAGCCCACAGCACCCCACGGAAAGCCAGTTAGCCAGGTGCCGCGCGCCAGTTCTGCGAGCATCCAAGATGATGCAAAAATGATAGCAGTGTAGGCATTATTTACGCTGGCTAGAGGCCAAAATGAGCGCCTAAATAACACGATAAACAGCACGTAAAACAGTGCCATGCAGCCGCTGAGCAGAAGTACCGCAAACGCCGCCAACCAAGGCGCCAAACCACCATAGGTGTTCATAGAAATGAACAGCCACCAAATGCTGCCGCACAGCCAAGCCGTGCTGAAAACCCAAGTGCGCCAGGCAGCTTGTTTAACCGTGGCTGCACTCAAAAGCGATTGGGAAAACACCATCATCGCCAAGATTTGCAGCCACCACAGCGCCTGGCCGTGTCGGATGCCCAAAACCGGTATTTCCGCGCTGAACGGCCAAGCCAAACTGACAGATTGCGCCCAGCCTGCGATCAAAAGAACCACAAATTGCATGGCTTTAAGCAGCCTTATTCAGCCATATGCTCGGGCATAACCTTGAACCACTTCACCGCGCCGCCCTTGGTGTGCAACACGGTGAAGCTCAGGCCATTGAGCACGGTACGCTCGCCGCGCTTGGGCACGTGACCCATTTCGTGGGCGACCAGACCACCTATGGTGTCAAACTGGTTGTCAGAATCCGACTCCAGCAGCGTGACCTTGAAGGCGTCGTTGACACGCTCAATCGCCGTGTCGCCGCTGACGCGGTAGGTTTTGTCGGCCAAGCCAAAAATATCGCCTTCGTCTTCCACAATGTCGAATTCGTCCTCGATTTCACCGACGATCTCTTCCAGCACGTCCTCAATCGTCAGCAAACCCGCCATACGGCCAAACTCGTCGATGACGATGGCCAAGTGGTTGCGGTTGCCCCTAAATTCGCGCAACAAATCGTTCAAGCCCTTGGTTTCGGGCACAAAAACTGGTGGGCGTAGCAGGGCGCGAATGTTCAATTCGGGCGCACGCTGCAGTTTCAACAGGTCTTTGGCCAACAGGATGCCGATGATGTTGTCTTTTTCGCCCTCAAACACTGGAAAGCGCGAGTGCGCGGTGTCGATGACCTGGTGCATCAGCTCATCCATGGTCGAGTCGATGTCCAGCAGGTCAATCCTTGTGACCGGCACCATCACGTCGCCGGCGCTCATATCGGCCATGCGGATCACACCTTCCAGCATGGCGCGGCTTTGCGCACCGATCACATCGTTGTCTTCGGCCTCGGCCAAGGTCTCAAACAGCTCGTCTTTGGAATCTGGGCCGGGGTTGATGAACTCGACTATTTTTTGGAATAGCGAGCGTTTGTCTGCTTGTGACGCGCTGGGGTTGTGGTTGCCCTGCGAGGGGTTGGCGGACGAATGGGCAGACGAAGAACTGGGTTCTGACACTATGGTGGCGCTCACTGATTAGATGCTCTGAGCGCGGTTGTTGCGAAGCCTCTAGGATAGCGGATTCCGGTGACAAGCTTAAATTTTGATGTTTTAACGTGTTTCAGGCTAGCTTTATTCGCCTTGGATACTGCTCACCAGCTCTTGAAAATGCTTGGCCTGCTGCTTGAAGCCGTAATCCACCTCAGCGATTTGGTCTTCCACCATTTCCGTCAGCCGCGTTGCCAGCGTGGCTGCGGGCAGCTTGAGGTAGGCATCCGACTCGGAGCCACTGCGCTCCACCGTCGCGCCAGCGTTGCGGGCAATTTTTAGCATCGCCGTGTTTTCACTCAAAGCGTGGATGAACAAGGTGTCGCGCCCTTCGTTGCGGGCATGCATCACCGCGCGGTCAAACAAACGCGCACCATAGCCACGGCCACGCGCCGCTTTAAGCACAGACACACCAAACTCGGCATGTTTAGCCTGCTCAGGCTCGTCACCCACCGCCACATGCGCCATAGCTATCAGCTCCAGCTTGCGGTTGTAAATCCCATAAATGTCATCGCGCTCAAAATTCAGCCCATTGGCATAACGGCTGATTTGCTCATCCGACGCGGCGTATCCAAAGCGCAAGTACCTGTCCGACTCATCCAGCGTCAGCAGATGCTTCGCAATGCGCTCGCGGTGCCGCGGCCCCAAAGAGCGAATCGGCACCAGCGGAAAGCTAGAACGCACAGATGAAGGGTTTTTGGTTTGATCCATAACGCCAATATACGGGTTTTCCCTGAATTTACCAGCTATATTGTTGCAGCGCAGCAAAAAATAGTGCTTTCTAGGTGTTTCACCCTCGGATTGGGTGAAATTTTTCGCATTTCGGCGTTTCCGCTGACTGAATCACGGCCTGTCGTCCTACACTTCAACCATGATAGAAAAACTAAGCCCCCAAGCCACTGCGGAATTGCTGGCAGTGCTCAAACACTGGCAGCACGACAACGTTCGCGGTGCCATCTCCCGCGAATTCATCTTTGCCGACTTCGCGCAAGCCTTTGCCTTCATGACGCAAATTGCTATTCAAGCTGAAAAACGCAACCACCACCCCGAGTGGTTCAATGTGTACAACCGCGTCACCATCACACTGACGACGCACGATGTGAACGGCTTGTCGCAGCGGGATATTGATTTGGCACGCTATGCCGATGCCGCTTTTGCAAACTTTCATGCGCCATGAAACAACATCAACCCACTCGCCCAGACTGGACGATTGACCAAGGCTGGAGCAGCTACACCGCTGCCGAGCACGCGACTTGGAAGACGTTGTTTGAGCGCCAAACCCAGCTGTTGCCAGGCCGCGCTTGCGACGAATTTGTGCAAGGCATGCGTGATTTGCCCATGGATGCGCATGAAATTCCAGACTTCCGGCATTTGAGCGAGGTGCTGATGCAGCACACAGGCTGGCAGGTGGTTGCCGTGCCGGGCTTGGTACCGGACGACGTTTTCTTTGAGCACCTAGCAAACCGGCGCTTCCCGGCGGGGCAGTTCATCCGCAAACCGCATGAGCTGGATTACTTAGAAGAACCCGATGTGTTTCACGACGTGTTTGGCCACGTACCCATGCTGATGAACCCCGCGATTGCGGACTTCATCCAAGCCTACGGCGTGGGCGGTTTGCGGGCGCAGAAGCTGGGCAAACTGGCGAATTTGGCGCGGGTGTACTGGTACACGGTGGAGTTTGGACTGGTCAAACAGGCGGATGGCTTGCGCATTTACGGGGCGGGCATCGCGTCGTCTCATTCCGAGAGCATCTTCGCCCTAGACGACGCCTCGCCCAACCGCGTGGCTTTTGAGCTGCCCCGCGTGATGCAAACCGATTACCGCATCGACGATTTTCAGGAAACCTATTTCGTCATCAACAGCTTGGACGATTTGCTTGGTCTTGCCAAAATCGACTTTGCGCCGCTATATAAGCAGATAGAAGGCAAGCCCGATATCGCACCCGGCCAACTATTGGCCGAAGACGTGCTGTTCAACCGGGGTAGCGGCAGCTACCATGCCCACGAACGCAGCATTCAACATGGGGAGGCATGACATGGACGCCCAACATCGAACCGTTGTGGTCACCGGCGCGGCGGGCAATCTAGGCCGCGCCGTAGCCAACGCTTTTGCGGCCCAAGGGGCGAATCTGGTGTTGATCGACCTCAAACGCGAGGCATTGGAAGCCGTTTATGGCGCTGAAAACAATGGAAATACGCAACGCCTATTTGCAGCCACCAACCTGTTGGATCAAAACCAGGTGAACCAGTCCGTCGCCGCTGCGATGCAGCGCTTTGGCCGCATCGACGTGCTGTGCAATCTGGCCGGGGGCTTTCGCATGGGCGAGGCGGTGCATGACAGCACAGACCAGAACTGGGATTTTCTGTTCAATATCAACAGCCGCACACTCTTGCACACCACACGCGCCATCGTGCCGCACATGTTGCAAGCCGGTGGCGGCAAAATCATCAATATCGGTGCTTTCGCCGCGCAAAAAGGGCAGGCACACATGGGGCTGTACACAGCTGCCAAAAGCGTCGTCATTCGGCTCACCGAAAGCATGGCCGCTGAGTTGCGTACGAAAAACATCAACGTGAACTGCGTATTGCCCACCGT
Source organism: Polaromonas sp. (assembly GCA_043738155.1). GTDB lineage: Bacteria > Pseudomonadota > Gammaproteobacteria > Burkholderiales > Burkholderiaceae_C > Aalborgiella. The sequence continues at coordinate 11,222 of JAYSZH010000088.1, forward strand.
CTTGGACACCCCCGAAAACCGCACCGCCATGCCAGATACCGACCCCGCTAACTGGGTGACCCCAGAAGCACTGGCAGATGTGATTGTGTTTTTAGCCTCAGACGCCGCCCGCGCCGTGCATGGTGCGGCACTGCCGGTAACGGGGTTGAGTTAAACCA
>JAYSZH010000089.1:0-11286 GCA_043738155.1 Polaromonas sp.
GACGGCGCTGTACAGCTCGCTGGTGCCCATGCGCAGGCCGTGGCGGTTGATGGTGGCGTCACTGCGGCCGTAGATGATGCAGCTGCCGTCCAGCCCGACCTTCAGCCAGTCGCCATGCCGCCAGACGTTGGGGTAGGTGTCGAAGTAACTTGATATATAACGCTTTTTCTCGGTATCGCCCCAAAAATACAGCGGCATGGATGGGATGGGTTGGGTGCAAACCAGCTCGCCCACCTCGTTGATAACTGGTTCGCCTTGCTCGTTCCACGCTTCGACGGCGCAGCCCAGCTCGCGGCATTGCATTTCTCCGGCTTTGAGGGGTAATTCACGGTTGCCGCCAATGAAAGCACCGGCAAAGTCGGTCCCGCCCGATATATTTGCCCAAAATATATTCGGTGTGCCCAGTTTTTCAAATTGCGCCGTGCCCCAGTTTTGCGTATCGGCTGAGAGGGGCGAACCAGTTGTTCCCAACGCTCTGATTTTTGACAAATTCCCCGCTGGGTCGTCAATCTTGGTCAAACCAATCCCCGCTTTTTGGCAATTCGCAAAAAATGCCGCGCCCGCGCCAAAGTAGGTCACGCCGAGTTCAGCAGCGAAGCGCCATAACGTTGTGTAATCAGGGCCGATTTTGTTGCCGGCTGCATCCACGGTGCTGCCGCCTGGGCTGCCGTCAAAAATGCAGCAGGTCGTGCCGTTCAACAGTCCGCTCATCTGCGCGTTCCACATCACCCAGCCGGTGGAGCTGTACCAGTGGAAGCGCTCGCCCAGGCTGTTGGGCGCGTAGCTGCAGGCCACGTCGTTGTGCAGCACTTTGCTGGCCAGCGCGACAATAACGATACCGCCATGGCTGTGGACGATGGGTTTGGGCAGCCCTGTGGTGCCACTGGAGTAGACAATCCACAGCGGGTGGTCAAAAGGCAGCCAAAGCGGTTCAAAAGTAGCTGAAATGGCATCATTTTTGGATGTAGCTAGCGTAAATATTGCCTGAGTAGCTATTATATTTATAGCGTTTATGGTATTTGTGAAGCTATCAACGCATTTTTGCAGCGTTCCCAAGTTGTCCTGCAAAATCACATGCTTCACACTCGGCAGCGCGGCGCACAGCTCGGCAACCACGGCCAGGCGGTCAAAGTCTTTGCCGCCAAAAGTTACGCCATCGCAAGCTATCAGCACTTTGGGTTCGATCTGTTTAAAACGGTCCAAAACAGCGTTCGTCCCCATGTCAGGTGCACAAATGCTCCACACGCCGCCAATGCTGACCGTCGCCAAAAACGCCACCATCGCCTCTGGAATATTCGGCAAATACGCCGCAACCCTGTCCCCTGGCTGCACGCCCTGCGCTTGCAGATGCAGGGCCAGCGATGCGACTTGCTGTTTTAACTGCGGCCAAGTCATCTCTTTAGCGGCTTGTTTGCCCAAGCTTTTCTCGTTGTGGCTGATGATGGCGGGAAAGCCACCTTTATCGGCTGCTTCTACGTGCCGAAACACCTGCTGCGCGTAGTTGCCCGTCGCGCCAGTGAACCATTTCACGTCAATCATCCGCGAAATGCCGTTAACTTTGGCGCTGCGGTCACAAACGGCGGAGTAGGGCGTGGAAGATTGCAATCCAAAATAGTCCCAAATACTCTGCCAAAACGCGTCTAAATCTGTCGTCGACCACTGCCAGAGTGCGTCGTAGGAGTCAAACTTCAAACCATGTTTGTCATGCAGCCAACGCTGGTAGAGGGTGATTTGGGGGGTGAAGAGTGGGTTGTTTGATGCTTGCATAGCTTGTATATTGCCACGAAGTGGATAAAGTTTGAGGCTTGTAGGTGACAATGTTTTTCACAAGATTGCTGGTTTCTACTTAGTGTTTTAGTTGAACTTAGCCCACTGCAACAGAATCTATTCAGTTTTACTACAAGGAGAAAATCATGACTCGCTCACTCAGCAAGTTTGTCAAAATCACCTGTTTGTCCTCTGCCATCGTCCTGCTAGCAGCCTGCGCACAGAGAACCGTGACGTCGTCGACGATGGACTCAAAGAACCCCATGACTTTCTTTTTAACCAGTGAAAATGCTGGCAAAGGCGCTGATTTTGGTGGATTGGCGGGAGCCGATGCTTATTGCAACAAGCTGGCGACGGCTGCAGGTGCCGGTGGTAAAAACTGGAAGGCTTACCTGAGCACCACAGGTCCAGGATCAGTGAATGCGCGCGACCGCATTGGCAAAGGCCCTTGGGTCAATGCCAAAGGCGTGGTGGTGGCAACCAGTGTGGACGACTTGCACAGCGCGAACAACAAGCTGAGCAAGGTCAATTCCATCTCTGAAAAGGGCGAGCAAATCAGCGGTCGTGGTGATGCCGTGAACTTACACGATATTTTGACCGGCTCAGGCGAAGATGGCCGTGTAGATGCTGCGGCGGCAGCCAAAGGCGACACGACTTGCGGCAACTGGACGCTGAGCGGCGCCGGGTCTGCGATTGTCGGCCACCATGACCGTGTCGGTCTGAACGAGTTACCGCCTGCCAAATCCTGGAACGCTTCGCATGCTACACGCGGCTGCGACATGGCGTCGCTCAAAGCGACTGGCGGCGGCGGGTTGATGTATTGCTTTGCGGCGAACTGACGCAAAATCTCATTTCACGGCATATTTCTAGAGTGTGCTGTGAGGTGATCGTGTTTGTTGCGGGCAAAATGATTGGGAATTTCTTAGAATCATCTGATGTCAAAACCTGAAATTATTTTCACCGACGGTGACGCCTCCAGAATCATCGAAATGGCTTGGGAAGACCGCACGCCGTTTGAAGCCATAGAACGGACTTATGGGCTAAACGAATCTGCGGTGATCAACTTCATGCGCACCAACATGAAAGCCAGCTCCTTCAGAATGTGGCGCAAACGCATGACCAGCCGCACCACCAAGCATGCAGCGCTACGGCCAGAAGGCGTTAAACGAGCATATTGCCCGACACAATATAAGCGGATGTGATGAGAGCACCGCACGTTGTGGCGTGGTTGGGTTATGGCGGTTTGTCTCCGTTTGTGGCTTTAGCTGTAGCAGCCTGGGTTGATCAAAACCACAGCAGTTTGTGGCGCGAGGCACTTATTGACTACGGCGCGGTGATTTTGAGCTTTGTAGGTGCGCTGCACTGGGGCTTTGCGATGAGTCAAAGTGATATGACGGCGCATCAACGCACCCACAGCTTTGTGTGGAGCGTGGTGCCGGCGTTGCTGGCATGGGTCGCGCTTTTGATGACACCTAAATATGCGGTCATGCTGTTAGTCGCTGTGTTCTTGATTCACTTTTGGCAAGACAGACGTTTGGTTCAGCTGGTTAATTTGCCTGCTTGGTATCTGCCGCTGCGATTGAGGCTAACCTTCGTAGCCGTTCTTTCACTGATTTCAACCTACTTCTCATAGCGCGACGCTGTCGGAAACATCGTTTGCAGCGCTGCTTGCACCATCGTCAAGCGCGGGTCTAGGTTGTCAGCTTCGTCTGTGGTGTCGTTGATGCAAAAGAAATCGAGCTGGCCGTTTGCGGCTACGAAGCTTTCTAATCCTGCATTGCTTTTTATATCGCCCGTGGACAGGTAGATGTGCGAGTAGTCGCGCAAGGTGGCTCGACCATTCGCCAAAGCCCAGCGAAGCACAAAATCAGACACGATGGTGGGTTTGTTCCAGGCACGAAAGACAGTTGTACGGACGGTTTCAAACAAGTCCGCTGCATCGGTTTCCAGCGCAATCAGCATGGATTTCAGCATCGGCCTGGGAGAGTGAGCGAAGGTGCGGTAGGTGTGTTCGTAGTTTGAAGTTTTTGTGGAATGAGCTGGATTAGCATTTAGCCATTGAATCGACAAGCGGCAAGCGTTTTCTAGCGCGGTGGCGTCGGGCTGCAAACCGTTGTTACTCACCGGTAAATCGTCTGACCAGCCGACACAGATACCGTCTAATGCGCCATCTTGGGTAAACCAATGGCTCACATCGACCGGTGAGCCGAAGAAAACATCATCGTTCAGGTAAAAATAACGTTCCGATAAGTGAGGAATGCGGTGGATATAAGACTCAATATTGGCGGAATCAAAGGTCGGCAACTTGCTGGCGGGTATCAGGTCTTGGTGGTCAATGATCGAGATTTGCGCTGAATTTTGCAGCCAAGCAGGCGTTTGTGCGTCGGTGACGATGTAAACATGACCACAATCGGGAAAATAGCGCTCCAGCGCGCGTAGGCTATAACGCAGCTCGTCGTTGTCACGAAAGCGGCCTTCAACATTCCCGTATTTGGCGATGCTGATGAGGTTGTTTGTGCTTAGTTGCTCGAGCGAGGTCTGTCGCTTTTGCCGCCAAACGGGGTCGTTGCCGTCAACCCACAAGTAAACAATATCTATTTTTTCAGGAGAAATCATCAATGGACTATAAATTCTTTCATCGTAACCACACCGAAACTAGCGTTTCCCCTAATAGTTTGACTCAAAAAAAAGTTGGATACTTCGTTTTCTTGCTGAACTAAATAGCCCTTCGTTAGTGATTTGCTGTTGAAGTAGGCAGGTTTTAGCTAAAACTTAACGCCCTTCGGGGTTTATTAACTGGAGATAAAAGAATGCAATTTAAACGTACTCTGACCGCTTTGGCTTTGGCCATGGCTGCTGGTTCATCTTTCGCACAATTGGTTGTAGGCGTGAGCTACGACGCATTCCAAGAAGAGCGTTGGAAGACTGATGAAGCTGCTATCAAGGCAGAATTGGTCAAGTCTGGTGCTACATACATCATGTCTGACGCCGGCGCTTCTGCAGAGAAGCAATTGGCTGACATCGACGGCTTGATCGCTAAGGGCGCAAAAGTGTTGATCATCTTGGGCAAAGACAAGTCTGCCATTTTGCCAGCTGTCAACAAAGCTGCTCAATTGAAGATTCCAGTCATCGCGTATGACCGTTTGTTCGAAGCACCAGGCGTGACATACATCACATTTGACAACAAAGAAGTGGGCCGTATGACTGCTCGCGCAATTTTGGCTGTCAAGCCAAAAGGCAATTTCGCCATCATCAAGGGCGATCCAGGTGATGCGAACGCAAACTTCTTGCGTGAAGGTCAAGGCGAAGTCTTGGCTGACGCCATCAAAAAGGGCGACGTGAAAATTGTGGGCGAAGAGTACACCTCTGGCTGGAACCCACAAAACGCACAGAAAAACATGGAACAGATCTTGACGAAGAATGCCAACAAAGTTGATGCTGTCATCGCACAAAACGACGGCATGGCCGGCGGTGTGGTAGCTGCTTTGACTGCTAAGGGCTTGCAAGGTATTCCAGTGTCTGGTCAAGACGGCGACCACGCGGCTTTGAACCGTGTGGCTGCAGGCACACAAACTGTATCTGTTTGGAAAAACTCTTCTGACCTCGGCACAGCTGCAGCTAAAGCTGCTGTTGAGTTGGGTGCTGGCAAGCCAGTAACTGGCGCTGCTGACTGGGCTGGCGGCGAGAAGAAAGTGACTTTGAAAGCGATCTTCTTGAAGCCAATCCCTGTGACCAAAGCCAACTTGGACGTTGTCTTGAAAGCTGGCTATATCAAGAAAGACGTTTTGTGCAAAGGTATCGATAGCGCGAAAGTTGCTGTCTGCAAGTAAGCCAAACAACGCTTGAATAACTGTTGATTGTTATATTGACAGCTTAAGAAGCAGTTGAAAAGTTATGCCGCGGGCCTAGCGCCCGCGGTGTCGTTTGTGACCCATCAATTTGGGCGCAATTAAGCAGTTTTAATCATTGGTTTTATTGGTTAGTTAGTTGGGAGTGAGTATCATGAATCTTGCAATTCAATCAATCAAACGTGCCCAAGTGGACTGGCGCATGGTTTTGATGTCCGGTGTGCTGGTGGTTATCGCCATCGTATTCAATATTCTTTCTGGCGGCATCTTCTTGTCGGCTGAAAACTTGTACAACATCGCCCAGCAAACAGCTGTGGTGGGAATTTTGGCGACCATCATGGTGCTGATCATTGTGGCACGTCATATTGATTTGTCGGTTGGCTCGGTAATGGGCTTTGTGGGTGTACTCATCGCCTTTTTGATGTATACCGCCAATTGGTCTTGGCAGGCGGCGTCGTTGGCGGGCTTGGGTGCAGCTATTGCAGTAGCAATGTATCAAGGTGCACTCACCGCGTTTATTGGTGTGCCATCTTTTGTGGTGACCTTGGGCGGTTTGATGTCCTTCCGCGGTGCTGCTTATTTGGTAGCGGATGGCAAAACACAGCCTTTGGCTGATGAGTTCTTCCTCAAGCTGGGCGGTGGTTATAACGGCGGTATCGGCGTTACGGCGAGCTGGGTCATTGGCGGGTTGATGTGTGTAGGTCTTGTTTTATCCATGCTAAGCAAGCGTAAAGCCAAAAAAGCATATGGCGTACCTACAAACCCAGTTTTGATGGATGCCGCGATTGTGTTGATTCCTATTGTGATCATTTTGTCATTTGTGGCAGTCATGAATGCTTATCAACTTCCCAATAAAGCAGAAGCCCAGGGCATACCTATTCCCGTGCTGATCTGGGGTGCCGTCGCGTTGTTTATTTCGTTTTTGGTGCATCGCACGCGCTTCGGACGCTATGTCTACGCCATCGGGGGCAATCCTGATGCGGCAGCGCTCGTTGGTATTCCAGTTAAAAAAGTAACAATGTTGTTGTTCCTGTTGTTAGCTGTATTGACTACTGTTGCAGCCATTGTTGCAATCTCAAGGCTTAACGCTGGAACAAACTCGCTTGGTAATAACTTAGAGTTGTTGGTGATCGCCGCTACCGTTATCGGCGGCACGGCGCTGGCTGGTGGTAGTGGCACGATCATGGGTTCAGTGCTTGGCGCGTTGATCATGCAATGCATTGACAGTGGCATGTTGCTGTTGGATATTTCTATTGGTACTCGCTACATCATTATTGGGCAGGTTTTGATTGCGGCAGTCGTTTTCGACGTGGCTTACCGTAAGTGGACAGGAGATACAGTATGAGCAACCTAAACACGGCAGTTAAAAATTCTGTAGACACTTCCAAGTGTTTGGTTGAGCTACGCAACATCAAAAAAGCTTTCGGGGGTGTGCATGCGGTTGACGATGTCAGCATGACCCTGTATCCCGGTGAAGTGGTTGCGGTGTTGGGGCACAACGGTGCAGGCAAATCAACGCTGATGAAAATGTTGGCTGGTGCTTACCCCATTGATAGCGGTGATGTTGTCATCTCGGGTGAGAAAGTTCACGTGCGCTCACCAGCAGATGCGCAAAATTTGGGCATCGAGTCGATCTACCAAACCTTGGCGTTAGCTGACAACCTTGATTCCGTGGCGAATTTGTTCCTTGGTCGTGAGCTGCTGACCAAATGGCGCACGCTAGACGATCACCGCATGGACGCGGATGCTCGCAAAGTGTTCCATCGTTTGAACAAAAACTTCACGAATGTGCGCATTCCAGTTCGTCGTTTGTCCGGTGGACAACGTCAAGTGGTGGCTATTTCTCGCGCTATCTACTTCAATGCCAGGATCTTGATCATGGATGAGCCAACAGCTGCGCTTGGCCCTGAAGAAACCGCGATGGTTGGTAACTTGGTGCGTCAGCTTAAAGCTGAGGGTGTTGGCATTTTCTTGATCAGTCATGATATGCACGATGTATTTGCGCTCAGTGACCGCTTGGTCGTCATGAAAAACGGCAAATCACTGGGGATGTACAAAACAGCTGATGTGACTGAAGATGAAGTACTGGGTATGATCATTTCCGGCAAGCAGCCTGTAGGCAAGCCGCAAACAGACAGGCCAGCTCAGTAAATCTGATGCGCTATGAAAACCACGGGTGATCAGCAACTCCTTAAACGTATTAATCGCAGCGTTTTGCTGCGTTTGATGCGCGCTGAGTCGGGACTATCGCGCGCGGATCTATCGCGTAAAAGTGGGCTGACAAAATCAACTGTCAGTGCATTGGTGCGTGAGTTGGTTGCTGAAAAGTGGATGGCAGAAGCGCGTGCGCCTGTAGCCGTGGAAGGCATGGGGCGGCCGTCTACGCCATTGCAGTTAGATGCGGAAACACGGGTATTGATGGGGGTTGAAATCGCTGTGGAATGTCTTCGTATTGTGTGCGTAACACTGACAGGTGTCGTCGTTTCACATGCGCAAGTACCACTGGTTTCAAGTCTGCCTGCTCGCGCGTGTCAGCAAACTGCCGAGTTGGTATTTGAGCAATGCCAGCAGTTGTCAGCGAAAAAATTATTACTTTCTGGCGTGGGTGTTTGTCTGCCAGGTGCTATCAATGAAGAAGCTGGCATGGTTAGATTCGCACCTAATTTGGGTTGGCGAGAAGTGCCTTTTTTGAGCATGATTTCGACCGCTTTCGTTCACATTGGCGTACCTCAAGTTCCTATACATCTACAAAATGATGCTGACGCCGCAGCACTGAGCGAGTATGAATTTTCAACCAGCGAAGGTGAAGACCCCTTGATCTTTGTGAGTTGTGATGTTGGCGTTGGTGCTGGCATTATTTTGAATGACAGATTGTTTGTGGGTGCGATTGGCATGGCGGGCGAGATTGGGCATACCACTTTGCAAATTGATGGACCTCTTTGTTCTTGTGGACGACTTGGGTGTGCCGAGACTTTTATTGGGTCACGTGCTTTAAAGGCTGCGAAAAATACTGATCTTGCCGGCAAATATCTAGGCGTCCTGATTCAAAACTTAGATGTGATGTTTAACCCTCGCACCATTGTTTTGGGCGGTCAATCGTGCGTCAATAACCCAGAAATGATTGATAAAGCGATTTCAACATTAACTAATTATTCAAAATTAGCAGACATGCCGCTGACGACCGTGCGTGCTGCACGATATGGCTTGTTGGCTGCCGCGGTGGGATCTGCCGCTTTGGTTTGGCACCGTTTTTTGCGGCCTATGCCAGTTGGAAAATCTACCCCTCAGCAGCAAATGGTCGAAAACTCAGTGGTTAAAGCAGCAGTAGAAGATGCCAAATTTGTCAATTCTTTGTCTTCACAAGTAGGTCAGCATGAGATACCGATACGGGTACTCAAACGTCGCGTTTCAGTTACGCAAATTCAGGAGCATTGAATGTTTTTAGGCATTGACGTTGGTACGTCAGAGGTTAAGGTTTTATTGCTTGATGCTGCGCATCAAGTTATCGGTGTCACAGGATCATCATTAGAAGTATCTAGACCGCATATCGGTCACAGCGAGCAAGACCCTGTCGCATGGTGGGCAGCAACGCAATCTGCATTAACGCAATTGAAAAAAAAATTCCCTGTGCCGTATGTATCTGTACAAGCTATTGGCTTATCTGGGCAAATGCATGGCGCAGTTTTACTAGATACAAATAACCAAGTACTTCGCCCGGCGATTTTGTGGAACGACACCCGCTCTGCAAAAGAATGCGAAGAGATGATGGCGGAATTACCATCGTTACCACAAATTGCAGGTAGTTTGGCCATGCCGGGTTTTACGGCACCAAAGTTACGCTGGCTGGCAAAGCATGAACCAGATGTGTTTGCAAAAATTGCCAAAGTCATTCTGCCCAAGGATTACATCCGCTTCATGCTCACTGGTGAACATGTGTGCGATATGTCCGATGCCAGTGGCAGCATGTGGTTAGATGTAGAAAAGCGCGGATGGTCTGTAGAGTTGTTGAAACTCACAGGTTTGACCGAAGCGCAGATGCCGCGTTTGGTTGAAGGCAGTGAAGCAAGTGGCAGCTTAACGCCACAAGCCGCTGCAACGCTGGGTTTGCAAGCAGGCATCGTTGTTGCAGGTGGTGCGGGTGACAACGCATCTAGCGCGGTTGGCATGGGTGCTGTCAATGCGGGCGAGGGCTTTTTGTCATTGGGTACCAGTGGCGTGTTGTTTGTGGTGACACCCAAGTACCAACCCAACGCAGCCAGTGCAACCCATGCTTTTTGCCATGCGGTGCCAGATCGTTGGCATCAAATGAGTGTGATGCTCTCGGCTGCCAGTTGCTTACAGTGGGTGACCAAACTTTTAGGGGCTAGTTCTGAAGCCGTCTTGGAAGCCCAAGCCAGTGGGTTGAGCGCAATACAGCGTCTTACTGCACCTCTCTTTTTGCCGTATTTGAGTGGTGAGCGTACGCCGCACAACGATGCTATCACGCGCGGCAGCTTTCATGAACTTAGTAATGATACAGATGCTGCGGCGCTTGCATATTCTGTTATCGAGGGTGTCAGCTTTGGACTAGCAGACGGTATGAGAGCCTTGCAAGCGGCTGGTTGTGACGTTAAGCAGCTTTCACTCGTTGGCGGTGGTGCACGCAGCGCTTTATGGGCTCAGCAATTATCTACTTTGCTGAATATCAACATCGTCACGCATGAAGAGTCTGCCGCTGGTGGTGCACTGGGTGCTGCGCGTTTAGCTTGGTTGGCTACAGGCGCTGCTCTGGAGGATGTTTGTCTGACGCCAAAAATATCAAAAATCTACAAACCAGATGCTGAAGAACTGAAAATTTTAGCGCCACGCTACCAGCGCTTTCGCGCTATTTATCCCGCTTTGAAATCTATTCAAAAATAAGAAAACAGAAAAACTGTACTTTGAGACTACTCGACTTTTACTTCACTACAACTGCTTCATCAAGGACATGACATGAGCTCGTATTTCAACGCTGTCGCCCCCATTCGTTTTGAGGGCGCTGAATCTAAAAATCCTCTCGCCTTCAAATGGTACGACAAAGACCGTATGGTTTTGGGTAAACGCATGGAAGACCATTTGCGTTTTGCTGTTTGCTATTGGCACAGCTACTGCTGGAACGGTTTTGATCCGTTTGGTTATGACGGGACTTTTGAGCGTCCTTGGCAGCATATTGCCGACCCGATGGCGGCGGCAAAAGCCAAGGCAGACGCCGCGTTTGAGTTCTTTCAAAAACTAGGTGCACCTTACTATTGTTTCCATGACCGCGATGTTGCACCAGAAGGTGCTACACCGCGTGACAGCGTCAATAATTTGCACGCCATGGTCGACGTCTTGGCTGCTAAACAACAAGAAACAGGCATGAAGCTGCTGTGGGGAACAGCTAACTTGTTCAGCCACCGCCGTTTTATGTCTGGCGCTTCCACAAATCCAGACCCAGAAATTTTTGCACTTGCTGCTTTGCAGGTCAAAGAAGCCATGGATGCCACGTTGAAACTTGGCGGTGAAAACTATGTGCTGTGGGGTGGTCGCGAAGGCTACGAAACATTGTTGAACACACTGATGGGTCAAGAGCTGGACCAAATGGGTCGATTCTTGACCATGGTGGTGGACTACAAACACAAAATCGGCTTCAAGGGTGCGATTTTGCTAGAAC
>JAYSZH010000090.1:0-1712 GCA_043738155.1 Polaromonas sp.
CCTAGCTTGCGCATGGTTCACAATCGGATGCGGATAGTTGTCACCCAAGGTCACACCTGCAGCTTGCAGATCTATGGGCTTGGCATTCCAAGGTTCATGCAATGCACTGTTTGGCAGTTTGCTGAGTTGCGGCAAATACTTGCGAATGAATTTCCCTTCGGCATCAAACTTTTCACTTTGACTTGTCGGGTTGAAGATTCTGAAGTAGGGTTGCGCATCGCAGCCACTGGAACTCGCCCACTGCCAGCCACCATTGTTGGCTGATAGATCAAAGTCGTTCAGTTTTTCAGCAAAATAGCGCTCACCCCAGCGCCAGTCAATGCCCAAATCTTTGACTAAAAAGCTGGCAACCACCATGCGCAAGCGGTTGTGCATATAGCCCGTTTGGTTGATTTGCGCCATGGCCGCATCCACCAGTGGATAGCCCGTTCGCCCCTCACACCAAGCTGCAAATAATTTCTCAGCGTGTTCGCCATGCTCCCACTTGATGGCGTTGTATTCTGGTTTGAACGCACCGGTCGCCGCGTGGGAGAAGTTGCTGAGAATTTGAAAGTAGAAGTCGCGCCAGATCAGTTCACTCAACCAAACGGCTGCGCCTTGGCTGCCCACCAGCGTGCGCTGATGCGCTGTGGCCGCTAATTTCCGAATAGATACTGTGCCAAAACGCAGATGTACGCCCAAATAGCTGGGGCCTTTGACGGCCGGGAAGTCTCGCGTCGCGTGGTAGTCGTCCATGCGGCCAAAGAAGTCTTCAAACAACGCTCGGCCACCCGACATACCCGTTGGAATTTTGAGTGTGGCTAAATTTGTTATTTCAAAACCTATTTCAGCCAGAGTTGGCACTGATTGCCTATGCGCGGCAGGTCGTTCTGCCAAAGTGTTTATGTATTTTTCTACGGGATACGGCTTCAAATAGAACGCGTCGAGTTTTTTGAGACACGCATTCTTATACGGCGTGAACACACCATAGGGTTTCCCCATTTGGGTCAACACCTCGGTGCGCTCAAAAATGACATGGTCTTTGAATGTGTGAAAAGCAATGCCTAAATCAGCCAATTTCCCAAGTACCACAGCATCACGGTGAACCGCCATTGGCTCGTAGTCGTGGTTGGTAAACACGGTTTGCACTGCCAGTTCTTGAGCCAGTTTGGGAATGGCATCACTCGCCCAAGCGTGTTGAACAATCAAGCCAGTATTCTGCTTCTCCGCAAGTTGACGAATAGAGGCATCGAGTTCGACCAAGGACTCGCGAATAAATTCAACCCTACGGTCAGCTCGCGGCAGTGCATCTAAAATTTCTTTGTCGAAGATGAAAACGCAGTGCACTGTTTTGCAGCGTTTCAGGGCTTGGTACAGCGCCGCGTTGTCATCAGTGCGCAGATCGCGTCTGAACCACATCAAACCTGTGTTGAATTCTTTACCCATGTTTTGTAGTCTCTGTTCCCGTTAAAATGCCTCTATGTCAGCTGATTTTGCACCAATTAACCTCACGCATCATTTCTTGATCGCCATGCCAGGTCTTGCGGACTCTGGCTTTACCAAATCGGTCGTTTATTTGTGTGAACACAGCGAGCGTGGTGCTTTGGGTTTGATCATCAACAAGCCCAGCGAGTTAAATCTACAGCATTTGTTTGACAAGGTTGATTTGCCAATGCAACGCCAAGATTTGAGCAATACACCCGTTTTCCAAGGTGGCCCGCTACAAACAGAGC
>JAYSZH010000091.1:0-11179 GCA_043738155.1 Polaromonas sp.
TGATCGCGAAGTGTCTTTGTCTGCCAAGCGCAGTGAATACGACGATTTGACAACCAAACTGCGTGCCACAGATGAGCGCCGTTTACAGCTTGAGCGCGAGTTAGAGCCCCTGCGTTTGCGATTGACCGATTTTGCTTTGAAAGAGCAAGCCGCGCGCTTGGGTCTAGAGCAATACACGCAGTTGTTAGTCGATGCGCAAGCGGATTTGGAAGCGGTTGCCTTGTCAATCACTGAAGGCAATGTGCGCTTAGCCGGTTTACAAACTGAAATCGATCGATTTAACCGTGAAGTGGCAGCATTGGGTGCTGTAAATTTGGCTGCACTTGATGAGCTTGCTGCTGCACGTGAACGCAAACAGTTTTTAGATGCACAAACAGCAGATTTGATAGAAGCGATGACAACACTGGAAGATGCGATCAAAAAAATTGACGCTGAAACACGCGAGTTGTTGTCTGGTACTTTTAATACTGTCAATGAGCATTTCGGAAAAATGTTCCCGGTACTCTTCGGTGGAGGTAACGCCAAACTGGTGATTACTGGCGATGAAATTTTGGACTCAGGCGTGCAAGTGGTCGCGCAACCACCGGGTAAGAAAAATCAAACAATTCATTTGTTGTCAGGTGGCGAAAAAGCTTTGACGGCGATTGCGCTTGTTTTTGCTATCTTTCAGCTCAATCCGGCACCGTTTTGCTTGCTGGATGAGGTTGATGCACCGCTTGATGATGCGAACACCGAACGCTATGCTAAGTTGGTGAAAGCCATGAGTGCTGAGACACAGTTTTTATTTATTAGTCACAACAAAATTGCGATGGAAATGGCAGAACAATTGATTGGGGTTACGATGCAGGAGCAGGGTGTGTCGCGTATTGTCGCGGTAGATATGCAAGACGTCGTTGCACTGGCTGAGGCAAGCTATGAATAATTTGCTATTGGGTTTGTCAGTCGCTGGCGGATTGGTTCTTGCCGGGGTGATTGCTCACGGTGCATGGACGGCGCGGAAAAGTGCACCTAAATTGGCGGATGCTGTCGATATGGGCACTGAAAATCTTGAATCTACTGGGCTTTCTGGCTTATTCAACGGTGCCGACAAAGTCGAACCTTCGATGCATGCAGATAATTTGCAAATTTTGCCGATTGAACCTGAGTTTGATACGGCGCAGTTTGATGCAGAGCTGGCAGCATTGCCAGTGCTGGATAAAAAACCGTCGCTAGATCCTTTGATTGATGTTTTAACGGCGATTGATTTGGATTCACCGCTCTCGGGCGATGCTATTTTGGCTGCTTTGCCGGTGACGCGGCGTGTTGGAAGCAAGCCTTTCGCCGTTGAAGGTTTGCGCGAGGACGGGCTTGAGTGGGAAGTGCCACGACCTGGGCAACGCTATTCGTCGCTGCAGGCGGGCGTGCAATTGGCCAATCGTACGGGTGCGTTGAATGATATTGAATACTCAGAATTTGTCATCAAAACACAAGCTTTTGCCGATGCTGTGAGCGGTGAGCCAGAGTTTCCAGAAATGTTGGAAGAGGTTGCCAGAGCGCGCGAGTTAGATGCGTTTGCGGCTGCGCACGACGCGCAACTTAGATTTGTCCTGCGGGCTGTCGGAGTGGCTTGGAGCACAGGCTATGTTGCGCAAAATGCGGCGCGTATTGGTTTTGTGGCAGGCGCATTACCCGGTCGCATGGTACTTCCCAACCCGATTGCAACTTTGCCTCAGTTGATTACTTTGGCGTTTGATTCACAGGCTGCCATGGCTGAAGATGCATCGCAATCTGCCATTCGTGAATTGACTTTGAGTTTGGAAGTGTCGCATGTGGCCCGTACTGAGCACCCTCTTGCACGTATGCGTGAGTGCGCGAAAGCTTTGGTGATTGCAATGGACGGGCGCTTGTGCGACGACCAAGGACATCTGATGAGTGAGCACGCGCTTGATAGCTTGGCTATTGATATTGAGCGTTTGTACGATGCTTTGGATGAGAGAGATTTGAGCGCAGGTTCAATGCTTGCCCGCCGCTTGTTTTCTTGAGCATGATTTCCCAAGCTTCTTTGCCAATGTTCGGCGGCGATGAAACTCCAAAAGACGACATGGCAAAGCGAGTCTTGGAGTTACACCAAGCTCTGCACAAACATGGCCACAGCTACTATGTACTGGACGAGCCTTCGATTCCAGATGCGGAATACGACAAATTATTCGCTGAACTTCAAAAAATAGAAACGACGCATCCTGAGCTGCGTTCAGCTGATTCACCGACGCAGCGGGTCGGTGGAAAACCTATGGCAGAGTTTGCAACGGTGCGCCATGCTATGCCGATGCTAAGCATTCGCACAGAAACGGACACTGAAGCCAGTGGTGCTGAGAGTTTTGATGCGCGTATTCGCAAAGAACTTGGTTTGAAGGAACACGATGCAGCTGTTGAATATGTTGCTGAGCTCAAATTTGACGGTCTAGCGATGAGCTTGCGCTACGAAAAAGGCGTCCTCATTCAAGCTGCAACACGTGGTGATGGTGAATTTGGCGAAGATGTGACGCATAACATCCGCACCATTGGCCAAATACCGCTGAAGCTACCTGCAACCGCACCTGATGTGCTTGAGGTGCGCGGCGAGGTTTACATGCGACGAGACGATTTTGACGCTTTGAATGAGCGCCAGCGTGCCAAAATTGCTACTGGTTTGAAAGGTGAAAAAACCTTTGTGAACCCGCGCAACGCTGCAGCTGGTGCAGTTCGTCAACTTGACCCTGCGATTGCTGCACAACGACCACTGAGTTTTTTTGCGTATGGCATCGGAGAGGTCGGCATTTTAAATTCAAATACAGCTATTTGGACGACTCATTATGATTTGTTGCAAACGCTAAAAAAATGGGGATTTCCCGTTGCAGCCGAAGTAAGAATTACAAAAGGCGCTACTGAATTGATAGCATATCATGAATCAATAGGAAAACTTCGAGACAGCCTGCCGTTTGATATCGATGGTGTGGTCTACAAAGTAAATAGCTTGGCATTGCAGCAGCAACTCGGCTTTGTCAGCCGCGAGCCGCGCTGGGCGGTTGCGCACAAATACCCTGCACAAGAGCAATTGACAACCGTTTTGGCGATTGAAGTGCAAGTAGGTAGAACCGGTAAATTAACGCCAGTTGCCAAGCTTGCGCCTGTGTTTGTAGGTGGTGTGACAGTGACCAATGCCACTTTGCACAACGAAGACGAAGCGCGTCGTAAAGATGTGCGCGTTGGCGATACAGTCATAGTACGGCGTGCGGGTGATGTGATTCCTGAAGTGGTGTCGGTACTTATTGAAAAGCGCCAGCATGATGCACCAATTTTCACCATGCCTCACGTGTGCCCGGTATGCGACAGCGTGGCCGCACGCGAGGAAGGTGAAGCGGATTACCGCTGCTCAGGCGGGCTGTTTTGTAGTGCTCAGCGTAAGCAGGCTATTCTCCATTTTGTTCAAAAACGTGCTGTTGAAGTCGATGGTTTGGGTGAAAAGTTGGTTGACCAGATGGTCGAAGTGGGTATTGTTCGCACTTTGCCTGATTTGTATAAATTGGGTCTGACGGCATTGTCTGAGTTGGATCGCATGGCTGAAAAATCTGCGCAGAATATACTCATAGCGCTACAAAATTCAAAGCAAACAACGCTGCCGAGATTTCTCTATGGACTTGGCATTCGCCACGTTGGCGAGGCGACCGCTAAAGCCTTGGTAAAGCACTTTGGTAAGTTAGACGCCATCATGGATGCATCTTTGGAGCAACTGACACAAGTGGCTGATGTAGGCCCGATTGTCGCCCTGAGTTTACGAACATTTTTTGACCAAGCGCACAACCGCGAAGTGGTTGAACAGCTGCGTGCTTGCGGTGTGACTTGGACTGAGGGCGAGCCATCACCCGCTGCATTGCTGGCTTTGTCCGGAAAAACATTTGTGATCACGGGTACGCTGCCGACCTTGGGACGTGAAGAATTGAAGGAAAAGTTAGAAGCTGCTGGCGCAAAGGTTGCGGGTAGTGTTAGCAAGAAAACTCATTTTTTAGTGGCGGGCAGTGATGCAGGCAGTAAGCTGGACAAAGCTCGCGAGTTAGATATTCCGATTCTTGATGAAGCTGGCGCGCTTGCTCTGTTAAATGGCACCATTGATACAGCTGAAGTAGGAGACAAGGTATGACAGTGCGCGAGATTCTAAAAATGGGTGATCCACGATTGTTGCGCATTGCCCCCCCAGTGACCCAGTTTGATACGGATCAATTGCATTTACTCATCACCGATATGCTGGACACCATGGCTGCAGCCAACGGCGCTGGCTTGGCTGCGCCGCAGATTGGCGTTGATCGGCAGCTGGTTATTTTTGGCACCGATTCTGTCAACCCTCGCTATCCAGACGCACCTATCATTCCCCGTACTGTGCTGATCAACCCCGTGATCACAGCTTTAGATGCGGAAATGGAAGACGGCTGGGAAGGCTGCTTGTCTGTGCCTGGTATGCGCGGCGTTGTTCCGCGCCATGCGCGTATTCGCTACACAGGTTTTGACCAGTATGGCGATGCTATTGATCGCACGGTCGATGGCTTTCATGCCCGTGTGGTGCAGCACGAGTGTGATCACCTATGGGGTAAGTTGTACCCCATGCGCATGACGGATTTCACCCAGTTTGGATTTACCGAAGTGCTGTTTCCTGGACTAGATGCTTCGGATGATTGAAGCGCTTTCACTAGCCTTTAACTGCTAGTTCGCAATAGCTTCCAGCAGCTCAGTCTCAATCTCAATCTGCGCCTTGTTGTGCTGCAAGGCTGCACCCGCTATCAAAAACGTATCTTCAACGCGCTCCCCCAATGTGGTGACTTTGGCAAGCTGTAAATTGAGTTTGTGTTTCGCTAAAACCCGCGCCACGCAGTAGAGTAAACCTGCTCGGTCGCTGGCAGATATATTCAGCAACCAGCGCTGCGCTTTTTCATCAGGTTTCAAATCAACTCGTGGCGTGATGGGAAAGCTTTTTACGCGGCGCGATACTCGGCCGCGCAAAGGCTGTGGCAGTGCAGCCTGGGCTTCAATGGTGCGCGTCAGATCGGCTTCGACCATGTTGGTCAGCTCTCTGTAATGCTCGGGCAACGTTGCGGTGACGATTTGGAAGGTATCGAGCGCATGGCCGTCGTTGGCGGTATGGACTTTGGCATCCAGAATACTGAATCCTGCTTGATCAAAATAACCGCAAATACGCGCAAATAAATCGCTTTGGTCGGGCGTATACACCACGACTTGCAAGCCTTCGCCCAAAGGCGATGCGCGGGCGCGAACGATGGGTTTGACGCTGCCCACCAAACGCGACAATTGCCGGGCGTGCCAGGCAATGTCTTGCGCATCGTGGCGCATAAAGTAGCTCACATTCAGCGTGTCCCACAGTGCTTTGTGACCTTCAAAAGGTTCTGCATACAAGGCGAGGTTCACCAACGCCTCGTTTTTCCGCGCTTGTGCTTCGGCGTCTGGATCAGGCGCACGGCCACCCAGCGTGCGCAGCGTCATGCGATAAGCGTCTTCCAGCAGCTTGCCTTTCCAAGCATTCCAGACTTTGGGCGACGTACCGCGAATGTCTGCCACCGTCAGCAAGTACAGCGCCGTTAGATTGCGCTCATTGCCCACACGTTTGGCAAAATTCGCCACCACATCGGGGTCGCTCATGTCCTCCTTTTGCGCGATGTGGCTCATCGTCAAATGCTCAGAAACCAAAAACTCGATCAACTTCGCATCCGCTTTGTCGATGCTGTGCTGTTTGCAAAACTTGCGTACCTCCAGCCGACCCAGCTGCGAATGATCACCGCCTCGGCCTTTGGCAATGTCATGAAACAGCGCTGCGGCATACAAAATCCAAGGTTTGTCCCAACCAGCCGCCAGTTGCGAGCAAAAAGGGTACTCATGCGCATGTTCGGCAATGAAGAAGCGGCGCATATTGCGCAGCACCATCAAAATGTGCTGATCCACCGTGTAAACGTGGAACAAATCATGCTGCATTTGCCCCACAATTTTGCGAAAAACCCACAGGTAGCGCCCTAACACCGAGGTTTGGTTCATGAGCCGTAGCGCATGCGTCAAGCCATCTTTTTCCTGCAAAATCTGCATGAAAGTGGCATGATTCACGGGGTCATTGCGATAAGCCGTGTTCATCACGTGCCGCGCGTTGAACAAAGCACGCAGCGTTCTGGCGGATAAACCCTTGAGCCCTGGCGTCGTTTGGTACAACAAAAACGTCTGCAAAATCGCATACGGATGCAGCGTGTAAACATCGTCACTCAGTACCTCCACCATGCCGGCCTTTTCACCAAAATAGGCGTTGATGGGGCGGATTTCTTGGGTGTTTTCGTCCAGGCGCTCTTCGATGTTGAGCAGCAAAATTTGGTTCAGCTGCGTCACCGCTTTGGCTGCCCAGTAATAGCGGCGCATCAGTTGTTCGCTGGCGCGCTTACCTCCTAGTTTCGATCCTTTGGTGCTATCGGTTATATAGCCGAATGATTCGGCTACAGCGGTCTGCAAGTCAAAAACCAAACGGTCTTCGCGCCGATTCGCAATGATGTGCAAGCGAGCTCGGATCAGATTTATCAACGCGACATTGCGTTTGATTTGCGAAACTTCAAAAGCAGTCGTCAAACCATTTCGGGCTAAATCATCCCAGTTTTTACCTAGATTGGCGGCGTTTGCCACCCACAAAATGATTTGCAAATCGCGCAAACCACCGGGTGATTCTTTACAATTGGGTTCTAACGAGTAGGGCGTGTCTTCAAACTTGTGGTGCCGCTGACGCATTTCCAGCGTTTTGGCGACGAAGAAGGCCTTGGCATCCATGCTTTGCCTGAATTCCTTGGCAAACCGTGTGTAAAGCGCTTTGTTGCCCACAACCAGGCGCGATTCCAACAAGCTGGTCTGCACCGTCACGTCGCTCGCCGCTTGGGCGACGCAATCTGCCACGTTGCGCACGGAAGAGCCAATCTCTAGCCCAGCGTCCCAGCAGCTGCTGATGAAGGTTTCAATCCGCGTTTTGACCTCAGAATCGGTTTCAGGAACCACGCCATCAGGCAGCAGCAGTAAAACATCAATATCAGAATGCGGAAACAGCTCCGCTCTGCCAAAGCCGCCTACGGCCAAGAGCGCGTAAGTGGCTGGAAATTCTGCTGCCTCCCAGAGTGATTTCAGCGTGTCGTCGGCGATGCGCGACAGCTTCAGCAAATGGCTGTTGATGCCGCGTGTGGACGCACCAGTTTGCTGCAAAGCGTCTAAAACTATGCGTTTCTTCTTTTGAAGAATATCTCTTAAATTGACATCTAGCCGGCGCATTTATTGCCTAATCTGCTATAAAAATAATAGCAAATATTGAATTAAGATTTAATAAAAGCTGGCGGTGGCGGGCTGCCGGCTGACAGCGTCAAGACCTCATACCCAGTTGGTGTCACCAAAATCGTGTGCTCCCACTGCGCAGACAATGAACGGTCTTTGGTCACAATCGTCCAGCCGTCATTTTCAGGGCCGTCTTTGATTTCTTTTTTGCCCAAATTGATCATAGGCTCGATGGTAAATGTCATACCCACTTTAAGCTCTTCCCGCGTGCCTGGTTTGCCGTAATGCAGCACCTGCGGCTCTTCGTGGAAAATGCGGCCAATGCCGTGGCCGCAAAACTCGCGCACCACGCTGAAGCCGTTGTTTTCAGAGAATTTTTGAATCGCAGCGCCAATGTCGCCCAAATGCGCGCTGGGTTTGACCTGTTGAATGCCAATCCACATCGCGTCATACGTCAGCGCACTGAGCCGTTTTGCTGCGATGGACAGCTCACCCACGCCAAACATGCGGCTGGTGTCGCCGTGCCAGCCGTCTTTGATGACTGTCACGTCGATATTCACCGTGTCGCCTTTTTTCAGCGGTTTGTCGTTCGGAATACCGTGGCAAACTTGGTGGTTGACCGAGGTGCAAATCGATTTTGGATACGGAATATCGCCACCACCCGTGTAGTTTAGCGGCGCTGGGATGGCACCTTGCACTTGGGTGATGTAATCGTGCGCTAATTTGTCCAGCGCGTTGGTAGTGACACCTGGTTTCACGAAGGGGGTCAAATAATCCAGCACCTCAGAGGCCAATCTACCCGCCACGCGCATGCCCGCAATGCCTTGTTCGTCTTTGTATGTAATCGTCATACCCTCTATTATCCCATTACGAAAGGCTAGCCAAACGCCACGCTCTGCGTTAGGGCTAGATGTACTAGTAGAAACTAGGCTTTTCGCTTGATGTCGCGGCAGGCGCAGCGCGGCGGCGTGGCGTCACGCTTAATTGCATTTTCACTTGACTCGGTGCCGCACTCAAGGTTGTTTGTACGGGCTTCAGGTCCACAAACTGGGCGGCGTGCCAAACTTTGACCGTCGCCGCGCCATCTGGCAAATCTGCAAACGTTGCTACGCCGTTGGCATCTGTTTTAGCCGCCCATGGCGTATCGCTCACCACCACATGGCCAACCATAGACCCATGCAAGTGGCAGCCCAACAGGACAACACCCGGGCTATCCAACGATACAACGTTTGATTTGCCTGCTGTACCGGCAGTTTTGCCGGCCAAACGCATCACAAAGCCGTTTTCATCGTTGCCGCTGAACTGCGCCGCGCCCGCAGCTGAACCGCGTACGTGGTGGTCCCAAGCGTCGTTGTTCACAAAAGTGACTTTGGCACCCGGTCGAACAATGGTGACTGCGGGGATAAACTGCATGCTGGCTTGCGAAATCGTGGCGGTCATGGGCAGCGGCGTTTTGGGCGACGACCCGCCACTGGTCACCACCATGACCACCGCATCGGCAGCGGGTTTGCCATCTTTGTCTACCACGTTGACGGATAGGCTCGCAGCATGGCTGAAAATGGCTGTAGCCGGCATAATGATTGCTAGTAAAGCTATACTTTTAATAGCAATATATGATTTTTTTGCACGATTTGTAACAATGGTTGGGAGCATGAAAAGCCTTTTTAAATGTATTGCCTAGACATCATACGCAGAAGATGGCGGTTCAGATGCAAAACTATTTAAACCCATGTATCCACTGCGGCTGTTACAAGATGGATGGTTTGTGCCAAAGCGTCTGGCGCATCGCAGGCCACCACCTGCCGTTGCGGCATGGAGCGCAGCCAAGTGAGCTGGCGTTTGCACAGTTGACGGGTAGCGGCGATGCCTTTTTCTCTCAGCTCAAAAGCTGTTTTTTTATCCAGCTCAGTATCTTGGGTAGCATCCAAAGCTTCCCACATTTGCCGGTAGCCCACGCAGCGGATAGACGGCGTGTCCAAGTGCAAATCGCCCCGTGCCCGTAGGCGGCGTACCTCTTGCTCAAAGCCGCTTTGCAACATCGCGTCAAAGCGCTGCGCGATGCGCTCATGCAGCCAAGCACGGTTTTGCGGTTCTAGTGAGATAAATAGCGTGTTTGTAAGCTCAGTCCGAATGGTTTGTTCTGGAATTAACCGCTTATGGAACGACGACATGGGCTGCCCAGAAAGGCGGTACACCTCCAAAGCGCGCTGGATGCGCTGCGCATCATTCGGCTGCAAGCGGGCTGCGGTGATAGGGTCAACTTCGGCTAATTTGCCATGCATGGCAGGCCAGCCGATGAGTGCGGCTTCTTGCTCCAATTCAGCACGAATGGCTGGGTTAGCTGTTGGCATGTCGTCCAAACCGTCAAACAGTGCTTTGAAATACAGCATCGTGCCCCCCACCAGCAGCGGCAAATGGCCGCGCGCGGTGATCTCAGCGATCAAACGCGTGGCGTCTTTGACGAATTCAGCGGCAGAGTAGGGCTGCAATGGGTCGCGAATATCGATCAAATGGTGCGGCACAGCGGCTAGCTCTGCAGTATTGGGCTTGGCCGTGCCAATGTCCATACCTTTGTAAACGAGTGCAGAATCAACACTGATGATTTCAACAGATATTTGATCTGCTAAATGTTCAGCAATGGCCAATGCTGCCGCCGTTTTGCCCGACGCTGTGGGACCAGCCAGGCAGATATAGCGGGGCAGAGCCGCGTCTTTAGCCGTCATACAGATTGACGTCCGTATTTTTGCACTGCCGTCCAAGCCGTCACGGCAATGCACGCGGCCCAAAACCACATGCTCATGGCCATAGGCATCACACTGCCGTCGTAGTTTTTACTCAGCCAAGCGCCTGTGGCAAAAGCCAAAATCATCATCAAAAACCCATTGACAGCAGACGCCGTGCCCGCAGCGTTGCCAAAAGGTGCTATCGCGCCGGTTTGTCCGCAGGGCTGGTGGATGCCGTGTGCAATCGCCATCAAGTAAACAGGTAGCATCACCGCCAAATAGTGCTGCACACCTGCTAAAGCTAAAACGCCGGTCAATGTGCCGCCCACCAAAGATATGCCACCTGCTATGGCCACGGTGCGTGTCACCCCGTAACGGATCAGCAACCAACGGCACAAAAATGTGCCCGCAATGTAGTTGGCAGACATGCCAAACATGATCAAACCGTACTGAGCGCTTGAAAACCCAAAGATTTTGATGAACACAAACGACGATGACGCTAAAAATACAAACAGCACTGCAAATGAGGCGCTTGACAGTGCTGAATACGCCAAAAACGCAGGGTTTTTCAGAATCATCCACCAGTTACGCACAAGGCTGGTGGGTTTTAGAGCACGCAGGTTTTTATACCGCACACTTTCCTTGAAAAAGACAGTCACCACAAAAAGTGACAGCACGCCAAACGCAGCCATTGCCATCAAAGCCGCTTTGGCGCTGATATGGTCAGACAAAAAACCACCCAATGGTGGGCTCATGCACGCCAAGACGCCCAGGCCTGTCAAGCCCTTGGACATGACCTGCGCGCCGTTGATCGGGTCGTACAAATCTCGAACCAGTGCTCGCCCACACATCACCACCGCGCCCATGCTCAGCCCCTGCAAAATACGCCAGGTGATGAGAAGCTGAATCGAATCCGACCAAGCTGCCCCCACCGCAGCCAAGGTGTACATGCTCAAGCCCGCCAAAAGGATGGGTTTGCGCCCAAACCGGTCAGACAGCGGTCCCCAGATCAGCTGCGACACCCCAAAAGACAATAAAAGCGCAGACAGCGTGTACTGCGCCTGTGCCATGGTTGCCCCAAAACCCTCAGCAATAGCGGGCAGGGCGGGTAAGTACAGGTCAGTTGTGACGGGCTGAATGCCCAT
>JAYSZH010000092.1:0-11152 GCA_043738155.1 Polaromonas sp.
ACCACTTCCAAATTGACCAAATGCCGCGCCACGCCAAACTCGTCGCTGATGCCGTTGCCGCCCATCATGTCACGCGCCAGGCGGGCGATGTCCAAGGCTTTGCCACAAGAGTTACGCTTTAAGAGCGAGGTTAAATCCGTCGCCGCTGTGCCCTCTTCTTTCATGCGTCCCAGGCGCAGGCAACCTTGCAGGCCAAGGGAAATTTCAGTTTGCATGTCGGCCAGTTTCTTTTGAATCAACTGGTTGGCAGCGAGGGGGCGACCAAATTGCTTGCGATCCATCACATACTGGCGGGCGCGGAACCAGCAGTCTTCTGCCGCGCCCAATGCCCCCCAAGCGATGCCGTAGCGTGCGGAGTTGAGGCAGGTGAACGGGCCTTTGAGACCTTGTACCTCTGGAAAGGCGTTTTCTTCAGGGCAAAACACGCCGTCCATGACGATTTCACCAGTAACGGAAGCACGCAAACCGACTTTGCCGTGGATGGCGGGTGCTGACAATCCTTTCATGCCTTTTTCGAGAACGAAGCCGCGAATCGGGCCGACCGTGCCGTTTTCACTGACTTCTTTCGCCCAAACGACGAACACATCGGCCATCGGGCTGTTGGAAATCCACATTTTTGCGCCGCTGAGCTTGTAGCCGCCCGCGACTTTTTGTGCGCGGGTGACCATGGAGCTGGGGTCAGAGCCGTGGTCGGGCTCGGTCAGACCGAAGCAGCCAATCCATTCGCCAGTGGCCAGTTTAGGCAGGTATTTTTGACGCTGCGCCTCGGTGCCGAATTCAAAAATCGGCACCATAACCAGGGAACTCTGCACGCTCATCATCGAGCGGTAGCCAGAATCGACGCGCTCCACCTCGCGGGCAATCACGCCGTAAGCTACGTAATTCAAGCCCGGGCCGCCGTATTGCTCAGGAATCGTGGGTCCCAGCAAACCGAGTTCGCCCATTTCACGGAAGATGGCGGGGTCGGTCGTGCCGTCGCGGAAAGCCTGCGTCACGCGGGGGAGGAGTTTGTCTTGGCAGTAGGCTGCTGAAGCTTCTTTGATCATGCGCTCGTCTGCGGTGAGCTGCTGATCGAGCAGGAAGGGGTCTTGCCAGTTGAACGTTGCTTTTTGGGTGGATGCCATGCGATTTCTCCTTTGAGTTGACGGTCTTACGTTGCGGTTGTGTCGAATAAAACCTCATCGTAGCTGCTATATTTGCGCTGTGCAAACGATTTTTACGCACTTAGTTATGATATTTAATCACTTATTAAACTTATAAAATAACTCAAAATAATGACACAAAGTAGCACTTAGCCAGCGTATTTATTAATTAAACAGCTATTAAATATATAGCACTATTTACTTGCATTTTAAGCATAATTGTGTATATTACGCACACCATGCGCAGAAAAATACCTTCCCTTCAAGCCCTCGCCTGCTTTGACGCCGCCGCCCGCCACGAAAGCTACACCCGCGCGGCGCAGGAATTGGCGTTGACGCAGGGCGCGGTGTCGCGGCAAATCACGGCGCTGGAGGCCTTTTTGGGCATGGACTTGTTCCGCCGCACGCGCCACGGCGTGGCGCTGACAGAACGCGGTGCGGCCTATGCCAAGCAAGTTGCGCCACGTCTGCAGGGACTGGAGCAGGACACGCTGGACGCCATGTCCACCCAAGGCCAAGGCAGCGCCGTGCATTTGGCGGCAGTGCCGACGTTCGCGACGCGCTGGCTGATACCGCGTTTGCCGCTTTTGGCAGCGCAACACCCCGACATCACCATCCACATCGAAACCCGTACCCGCCCGTTTATGTTTGGGGAAACACCGTTTGACGCCGCTTTGTACGCCGGCACGCCCGAGCAGGTACGCAACTGGGCGGGAACGAGGGCGACGCTGCTGATGGCGGAAGAGGTCGTGCCCGTTTGCAGCCCAAGATTGATGAATAACTTGGTTGAACTTACGCCAGAAGCTATTGCAGCACTCCCACTTTTGCAGCAAAGCACCCGCTCCGAAGGTTGGCGGCAGTGGTTTGAGGCGCAGGGTGTGGACGCGCCGTTGGCACTGGCGGGGCCGCGTTATGAACTGTTTTCCATGACGGCCGCCGCCGCGACACACGGCATGGGCGTGGCGCTGGTGCCGCGTTTGCTGGTGGATACCGAGCTGGCGCGGGGCGAGCTGATCATCGCCTGCAACCGAACACTGCGGGGTGAGCGTGGGTATTACATCGTGACGCCGGAGCGTGCGGATGAATCTGCCGCTCTGACGGCCTTTGTCACTTGGCTGACCGATCAAGAACCGACTTTGCATTAATATCTTGCTATGGACACAAAAACTTTCCCCCTCTCCCTCCTAAAAGATCCCACTCTGCTGAAATCCGACGCCCTGATCAATGGCGAATGGATTGCAAGTCATGAAAGATTTGACATCAATGACCCCGCTACAGGCTTAAAACTGGCCGAAGTCAGCAATTTATCTGACTTAGACGCTACTAAAGCAATAGCATCTGCCCACGCTGCCCTGCCCGCTTGGCGCGGTAAAACGGGCAAAGAACGCCACGCCATCTTGCTGAAATGGTTTCAGCTCATCATGGCGAACCAAGACGATATTGCCCGCATTTTGACGTCAGAACAGGGCAAACCGTACGCCGAAGCGAAAGGCGAAGTTGCCTATGGCGCAAGTTTTGTGGAATGGTTTGCCGAAGAGGCCAAACGCGTCAACGGCGAGGTGCTGCCCCAGTTTGACAACAACCGCCGCCTGATGGTGATGAGGCAGCCGATTGGCGTGTGCGCGGCGATTACGCCGTGGAACTTCCCCATCGCGATGATCACCCGCAAAGTCGCACCGGCGCTGGCGGCGGGCTGCACTGTGGTCATCAAACCCGCTGAATTGACACCGCTGACGGCTTTGGCAGTCGCCGAACTCGCCATCCGCGCAGGCATACCGGCGGGTGTATTGAATGTGCTGACGGCTGACAGCGAGAATTCCATCGCCATTGGCAAAGTCTTCTGCGCCAGCCCCATCGTGAGCCACATCAGCTTCACCGGCTCGACCGAAGTGGGCCGCATTTTGATGGCGCAAAGCGCACCGACGGTCAAAAAACTGGCGTTGGAACTGGGTGGCAATGCACCTTTCATCGTGTTTGACGATGCGGATATTGACTCCGCCGTCGAAGGCGCGATGGCCAGCAAATACCGCAATGCGGGGCAAACCTGCGTTTGCGCAAATCGTATTTATGTGCAAGACGGCGTGTATGACGCGTTTGTCGGCAAGTTTGCAGAGAAAGTGAAATCCCTCAAAGTTGGCAACGGCTTTGAAGACGGCGTGGTGCAAGGCCCGCTGATCGAGCCGGCTGCGGTGGAAAAAGTAGAGCGCCACATCGCCGATGCGTTAAGCAAAGGCGGCAAGCTGCTGGCGGGTGGTAAGCGCCTGCAAGGCCAGTTTGTCGAACCCACGCTGATTGGCGACGCGACGGCAGACATGCTGTGCGCCCGCGAAGAAACCTTTGGCCCGTTTGCGCCGGTGTTCCGCTTCAAAACCGAGCAAGAGGCGATTGACGCCGCCAACAACACCGAATTCGGCCTGGCCAGCTACTTCTACAGCCGCGACGTAGGTCGCATCTTCCGCGTCGCCGAGGCGCTGGAATATGGCATGGTGGGCATCAACGCCGGGGTGATCGCGACTGAGCACGTGCCGTTCGGTGGCGTGAAACAATCCGGCTTAGGCCGCGAAGGCTCACGCCACGGTATGGACGAGTATTTAGAGATGAAATACCTGTGCATGGGCGATATTTTGAAATGAGCTTTAATTTTTTAATTTTTTAATTTTTTTTCGATAGTTTTGAATCCAATGGTGACTTTTCAGTCGTATTAATACCATGCAGTATCAATTTTGAGCTGCTGTCTGCTAGCCAGACTCATTTGACAGTTAGTACGAACAGGAAATCACCATGAAAAAATTAGTTCTCTCCCTCTGCGCCACCGCTCTTTTGGGCGCTTTCACCACTTTGCCAGCCCTCGCACAAGACATGAAACCCGTGATGGTCGGCGGCGCGTCGATGTTCCCCAACAAGGACATCATCGACAACGCCGTCAACTCCAAAGACCACACCACCCTGGTCGCAGCCGTCAAAGCTGCTAGCTTGGTGGATACGCTGAAATCAGCCGGTCCATTTACCGTGTTTGCACCTGTGAATGATGCGTTTGCGGCTCTGCCAGCAGGCACGGTGGACAACTTGTTGAAAGCCGAAAACAAGCCCACCTTGACCAAAGTGTTGACCTACCACGTGGTGCCAGGCCGCTTCAACGCTGCCGAACTGAGCAAGCAAATCGGCATGGGCAATGGCCGTGCGATGCTGAAAACAGCCTCAGGTGGCACCTTGGTTGCGTCTATCAGCGGCTCTGACGTGATGATCACCGATGAAAACGGCGGCTCTGCCAAAGTCACCATCGCTGATGTGAACCAGTCCAATGGCGTGATTCATGTGGTCAACAAGGTCTTGTTGCCTAAATAATCAGCTGAGCGATCTCAGCTAGATTTTTCATCCTTTTTTCATCCCTATTACTCCGAGGTTTAGCCTTGAACGGACTGCTTGGCAGTTCATTCAAGGCTTTTTTTTCATGGAGGTAAAATCACACCGACTGCGCGGGTGTCGTTCAGTGGCAGGACTTTTGCTTCCCAAGCAAATAACGAGGGTTCGATTCCCTTCACCCGCTCCAGCTTTCCGCTCCAGCATGAAATATAAACTTCCACCGCGCCGCAGTATTTTTATCTACTTGTGGGTTGCGCCAGTCACCCTGTTCGGGCTGGTTTTGGCGCTCATCGCCTACTGGTTGGGTGCATCAGTGAAACGGCGCTTTGGGGTGCTGGAAGTGGCTGGGAATACACGCACTCCGCTGCTGCGCGCCATCTCCAACCAGTTTGACGCCATCACGGTGGGTCATGTTATTTTGGGGCGCAACCACGGCACACTGACCCGCAAACGCAGCCATGAGCATGTGCATGTGCGGCAATACGAACGCTGGGGACTTCTTTTTCCGGCGCTGTACGTGTTGGCGAGTTTCAAAGCACTGCTGTCGGGTAAGCGGTTTTATTGGGACAATGTCTTTGAGGTGGAAGCGCGGCGCTTGCAGTGATTGCAGTGATTAATAGCTTTCTGCAGTCGCTTTGATTTGGCACAAGCGCTATACTGGCCAGAATCCACCTTAACAAAAAAGCATGTCCATCTCCCTTTTGATCGTAGGCATTCACCTCGCGCGCAGTACGCGGGGAAAGCCCTGCGCGCCTCCGACAAAGATTTGAACGTTTAATTCAAACCCCTCGGTTTGAACTTTTTTGTTAAATTTTTTGGAGAATTTAGATGGCTGATTTATTTGACAACCCGATGGGGTTGATGGGTTTTGAGTTTGTGGAATTTGCGTCGCCCACCGCCGGCTTGCTGGAGCCGATTTTTGAGCGCATGGGCTTTACACTGGTTGCCAAGCACCGCTCCAAAGACGTGGTGCTGTACCGACAAGGCGAGATCAACTTCATCGTCAACCGCGAACCCAAAAGCGTAGCGGGCTACTTCGCGGCAGAGCACGGCCCCAGCGCCTGCGGCATGGCGTTTCGTGTCAAAGATTCGCACCACGCTTATAAACGCGCTTTGGAGCTGGGTGCGCAGCCGATAGAGCTGCACCCTGGGCCCATGGAGCTGAACTTGCCCGCCATCAAAGGCATTGGCGGTGCACCCTTGTATTTGATCGATAGATTTGAAGACGGCAAATCGATTTACGATATTGATTTTGACTTTATCGACGGCGTGGACAAACACCCCGTTGGCCATGGCCTGAAACTGATCGACCACTTAACCCACAACGTCTACCGTGGCCGCATGGCGTTCTGGGCGGATTTTTACACCAAGCTGTTTAACTTCCGCGAGATTCGATTCTTCGACATCAAAGGCGAATACACAGGTTTAACGTCCAAAGCGCTGACCGCGCCCGATGGCAAAATTCGCATCCCGTTGAACGAAGAATCGCGCCAAGGCGGTGGGCAGATTGAAGAGTATTTGATGAAGTTCAACGGTGAAGGCATTCAGCACATCGCCATGATTTGCGACGACTTGCTCGCCACGGTGGATAGCCTGGCGCTAGCAGGCGTGCCGCTGATGACCGCGCCCAGCGACAGCTACTATGACATGCTGGATGGCCGCCTACCCGGACATGGTCAACCGGTTGCAGAGCTGCAAACGCGCGGGATTTTGATGGATGGCACGACGGAGGGTGGAACGCCTCGTCTATTGCTGCAAATCTTTTCTCAAACCCAGCTTGGCCCGGTGTTTTTTGAGTTTATTCAGCGCAAAGGTGATGAAGGTTTCGGTGAAGGCAATTTCAAAGCGCTGTTTGAATCGCTAGAGCGCGATCAAATCAAACGCGGCGCACTCGATGTTGCGGGATGATCGATATGACCATTGAAATTAACAGCACCCATGATGCTGCGCTGACGAGTTGGGTTGTTTCTGCGAACGACCCCAAGACTGATTTTCCGCTGCAAAACCTGCCATTTGGGCGCTTTCGGGCCGGCGCGGATGCTGATTGGCGCATTGGCGTGGCGATTGGCGACCAAGTACTAGATTTGCGCGCTGTCAAGCTGATTGACAGCAAGGACATGAAGCAATTGATGAACATGCCTGAGAAAGCTCGCAGCGACTTGCGGCAAGCCATCGTTGCAGGTTTACGGACTGGCAGCGTACAACAAGAAGCGTTTGCGGCTGCGTTGTATGCGCAGTCAGCCGTTGAAATGGGTTTGCCTTGTGAGATTGGTGATTACACCGATTTTTACACCAGCATTCACCATGCCACCAACATTGGCAAGCAATTGCGTCCCGACAACCCGCTGCTGCCCAACTACAAATGGGTCCCTATTGGCTACCACGGGCGCGCTTCCAGCATCGTCGCCAGTGGGCAAAACTTCCATAGACCCAAAGGGCAAACCAAAGCGCCAGACCAAGATGTACCCACTTTTGGACCCTGCCGCAGGCTCGACTACGAATTGGAGTTGGGCATTTTCATCGCCCAGCCCAACGCGATGGGTGAATCGATTCCTATGGAAAGCGCTGAAAAGCATGTGTTTGGTGTGAGTTTGTTCAACGACTGGAGCGCACGCGACATTCAGGCTTGGGAGTATCAGCCGCTGGGGCCTTTTTTATCGAAAAACTTTGCAAGTACGCTGTCGCCTTGGGTGGTGACTATGGATGCGTTAGCACCATTTCGTTCGCCAACCCAACGACCGAAAAGCGACCCCGAGCCGCTGGCTTATCTGGATTCGTCCGCCAACCGTGCGCAGGGCGCACTCGATATTGAGCTCGAAGTATGGCTACAAACCGAAAAAATGCGCCAGTCTGGCCATGCCGGCGACTGCATTTCAAGATCCAACTACCGCGATGCATATTGGACCATGGCGCAGCTGGTAGCGCACCATACCGTGAATGGCTGCAATTTGCGATCTGGGGATTTGTTTGGCACAGGCACCTTATCAGGCTCGCAACCTGGCCAAGGCGGCTCGATGATGGAGCTGAGCGTGGGTGGCAAACAGCCGTTCACGCTGTCTAACGGCGAAGCGCGAACCTACCTTGAAGACGGCGACAGCGTCATCATGCGTGGCTATTGCAAACGCGAAGGGTTCAGGCGAATTGGTTTTGGCGAGTGCCGTGGCATGGTTCTGCCAGCCAAATATTGACAAATTCGACAGTATTTTTGCTATTAAAAATATAGCAAACTATTAAATAAATACGCCGGCTAAATACATATTTACTGGTTAAAACACTAAAAATTTACAACAGTTCTGAATATTTTGGCGGCTGGCAACCTGCGCGGGTGCAGTTGATGGCGGCGGCTTGCATGGCCTGAGACAGGGTGGTTTGGACGTGACTAGACGCATCTTGAGGATTCAAAACCCAATCGCCCAAGCAGTTACCCCAAAACGTGTCGCCAGCGCCTACGGTGTCTACCACAGTGACTTGAGGGACGTCTTGCTCGGCGGATTTGCCATCGACTTGCAGCCAAGCGCCACCGCCGCCGAAAGTCAAGGCGACGCGGCTGATGCCCAACGTAGTGAAGTGTTTGGCGATTTCAGTGCCTTGGCTGCGCTTGGGATCGGCAAAGCCCAGCAGTTCCAAATCTTCATCGCTGGCTTTGAGCCAATCTGCCAAGGGCACAGCCGCTTGCACGGCTGCGATGTATTGGGGCAGGTTTGCGGCCAGTTTAGGACGCAGGTTGACGTCAATACTGATGATCCAGCCCATTTTCTTTGCGCCTTTGAGGACGTCTATGACTTTTTGATGCTCTGGTGGAATGAGCAACAGAGAGCCTGTGTGCAGCACGCCAGGTTCAGAAGTCTCTAGCAAACTCAAAATTTGATCGACCGAATAATCGCGGTCGGCTATGCCTTCGCGGTAGAAGCCGTAGCTGGGCTGGCCATTTTTGATTTGCACCACCGCAAGCGACGTGGGCAAACGGCTGGCGGGCAGCAGGGCTTTGACGCCTTCTGACGCCAACTGCGCCCGCATGTCATCACCAAAATTGTCGGTGGACAACGGATTGACGAAGCTGACATCCGCTCCGCGCAAAGCCGCGGCACGCGCCATGTTGTAGGGACTGCCCCCCTTGAGGGGTTTTAAAGTGCCGTCTGGCTGGGCGATGCAGTCCATCAGTGCTTCGCCGAGCACCCAAATTGATTTGTTCATCACTGAATTATGGTTCTTTTACCGAATCAGCATTGAACTTTGACCTGCAAAATTCAATACTTTTATGCTTACTTTTTCAATAA
Organism: Polaromonas sp.; assembly: GCA_043738155.1. Lineage (GTDB taxonomy): Bacteria > Pseudomonadota > Gammaproteobacteria > Burkholderiales > Burkholderiaceae_C > Aalborgiella. The sequence continues at coordinate 8,783 of JAYSZH010000092.1, forward strand.
ACGCTGGCGGCGAATCACGTCAATCCACACAGCGATGATGACCACCGCGCCAATCGCCATCATTTGGCGGAATTGGGAGATTTCCATCAAGTTCATGCCGTTGCGAATCATGGTGATGAGCACCGCACCAAGCAAACTGCCCCAAATACTGCCACGTCCGCCAAAGAGCGATGTACCGCCCAAGATGACCGCTGCAATCGCGTCCAACTCAAAATTTTGCGCCATTTTGCCGCTGGATGAATCCATACGACCCATCAAAACAATAGCGCCCAGGGCACAAGACAAACCGCTGACCACGTAAACGCTGAGTTTATACCAACGAATATTGATACCCACTTGGCGTGCGCCCATTTCGTTAGAACCCATGGCGTAGACATAGCGGCCCAGCTTGGTGCTGGATAAAATAAACGCCATGGCGATGAAAAATAGGCCTGCAATCCAAATCGGCATGGAAACGCCTAAAAAGTCGCCATAGCCCAAAAACCGGATCAACGGCGGCATGCCTGAATTGTCGAAACCGCCGGTTGCGTCAAACGCCAAACCGCGCCACAGCGTCAAACCGCCCAGGGTGACAATGAAGGACGGGATGCCGACAAAGGCGACCAAATAGCCGTTGAACAAACCCACCGCTGCGCCAATGGCCAACGCGGCGAGGATGGCGACGTAGGGGTTGATGCCGAGCTTGATCATCATGTGTCCAGCAATCGCACCGGCTAGGGCGGTGATCGCACCGACGGCGAGGTCAACGCCACCGGTCAAAATAACGAAGGTTTGACCACCGGCAAGCAGTGCCACCACCGAGGCCTGCACCAAGATGTTGGACAAATTACCCGTGGTTAAAAAATAGGGGGACGCAACGGTCAAAAACAGACCCAACACCAGCACAGCGACGAAAGCGCCATACCACTCTTGGCGGGTGATTAGTTTCAGATTTAGGGAATTCATAGGACCGTCCTCAACAATATTCAAAAATACTAGTAAAAAAAGGGCGACCGCTTTGCAACGGTCGCCTTTAAGCTTCTCTCTTTTACTCTCTTACTTAACTTCTCTCACTCAACTTAATCAACTTACTTACTCTCAACGCAATCATTTCACTTTCATGAACTGAGCAACGCCAGAATCTTTGGCGAATTGGTCGACGTTAGCAGGCAAGACCAAGAATGAACCTGTGTCGATACGCTTCTCAACTTTGCCACCGTTCGCTGCTGCAATCGCTGTCTCTACACCCACTTTGCCGATTTTGGCCAGCATCTGTGCAGAGTTGGCTTGTTGCCAGCCTTCTTTCATCATGTCCAAACCGCCTGGTGAGCCGTCAAAACCAGCGATTTTGATGTCGCCTGGCTTCTTGCCAGCGGCCAACAAGGCCGCTTTTGCGCCCAAAGCACCGCCGTCCCATGCGCAAGCAATGACTTTGGCTTTAGGGTTGGCCTTCAAAGCGGCTTCTACGCCGTTTTGTGCCATGGTTTGGTCCCAAGTTGTTGGCACTTCAACGACTTTAACGTTAGGCTTTTTAGCTTTCAAGCCAGCCAAGAAGCCTTCTTTACGCTCACGGCCTGTTGATTGGCCTTGGTCACCAGTCACGTAGATGACGGTGTCTGTGTCGCCCACTTGGTCAGCAGCCCAGTCACCTTGTGACTTGGCTGCTGGCACGTTGTCGGTAGCCACATAAGATGTGATCTCAGCGCCAGTGATGGCGGTGTCCACAGCCACAACGGCGATGCCAGCAGCGAGTGCTTTGCTGATCGCTGGTGCGATACCTGCGCTGTCGACTGGTGCGATAGCGATGGCGTTGACCTTGCGGGTAATCATGTCTTCAACGATAGCCAATTGCTTGGACAATTCGCCCTTTTCAGCAGCCAGCTCGATGAATTTGACGCCAGGAGCAGCGCCAGCAGCTTTTGCGCCGCCATTGATCAGTGTCCAGCCTTCGTTGGTGTTGCCGTTGGTGATGTACGCAACAGTCACTTCTTTAACAGCAGGTGCTGCTGGTGCGGCCGCTGCAGGTGCCGCTTCTTCTTTTTTACCGCAAGCAGTCAAAACTGCAGCAGCTATGACAGCCAAAGCCAATTGGCTAAATAAACGCTTTTGAATCATGGGTTATCTCCTCGTTGGGTTAAAAGTAGCAGGGTTATTAAAAGTTGCAACACATGCTGGATACAGATTAAACCAGATAAACCGATTAAATAAACCTAGTAGTTTTACTAATACGCTCCATTTAAATTTATGGCATGCTAGTGCCCTAATTCGGCTTTTGTACCCGCTTCATAAACACAATACCTACATTTAATATGACTACTCAATCAACCCAACCCGTGCTTGAAATTCGCAGCCTGACCAAGCATTACGGTGGCGTCAAAGCGCTGACCGAGG